>CAMDTN010000011.1 GCA_945907755.1 Singulisphaera sp. GP187
CTTGCGAGAGGGGGGGCATGCGTGACTCCAGGGTTTCGGGTCAACCACCCAGAGGTGATTTGCAGCGCAAGCGTCGCTAGGGGCTTAGGAAGTGCGCACGGGAGCTGCGAGGGCGCGGGACGGATCGGTTGCGCACTAATGGGGCAAGAAGGCGCGGATACCATCGGCGGGCCGTGGCCAAGCAAGTCATCACATTTTCAATCGATATTGAAGCCAGCGGGCCGATCCCTGGACCGTGGTGGATGTGTTCGTTCGGAATCTGTCGCACGGATGATGTGCAGCGTGGCTTGCGCGTGCACTTGAAGCCGTTGGTTTTCGATGGGTTGTCGCAACCGGATGACCCCAATGCAATGAGAGTGGTGGCGCAAGGATTACCTGCGGGTCTGTGGGTTGATGATGAGGCTGGCGACGGTTCGCAATCTCCGCACGCAGATGCGGGAGGCAGACGGCCCAGCGACCCAGCGCCACCCGTGCGTGCGGGAGATAGGCCCGCTACTCCGCAAGATCCAGTTGTGCTGGCTGCAAACATTGCGCGCGTGCGTACTTGGTTCGAAACGAACGGAACGCCGCCGCGCGCGGCGCTGGAGCAACTGGATGCGTGGATCCGCGCTGAAGTCGGCACAGACCGCCCTGTCATCGTCGGCTCGCCAGTGACCTTCGATTTCATGTGGCTCTACTGGTACTGGTGGCGCCTGATGAACACGATGCCCGTGTTCGGATTCTCGGGTCTGGACCTGCGTTCTTACTTCATGGGCAGCCACGGAGTGGGTTTCCTTGGCACTGGCAAGCAGCGCTATCTGCGGCACTACCCCAACGAGCACACGCACACGCACGACCCGCTGGATGATGCCCGCCAACAGGGCCAAATCTGGGCGGACATGGTGCGTGCGCGCGAATCGCGCCCTTCGTAGCAAGGCGTCGCAAGAAGCCACTCCTCGCCACACACACAACAACCATGCGGAGTTCCTGGGCGCACGCCGCGGTGTAATCTGCCACACATGAAACACTACATTTGGGTGGTTGCGCACCTATTGATTTTTGTGTGCAAGGTGGCGGCGCAGGGCGTGCCGCCAACCCCTGAATCTGTGCTGGGTTTTGCGCCGGGCACTGATGGGCGCTTAGCCGACTACGAACAAATCGTGCGCGTGATGCGCGCCATCGACGCCGCCAGCGAGCGCGTCATGATCCTGCCTGCCGGCCACAGCACTGAAGGCAGGCCGTTGTTGCTGGTGGCCATTTCCTCCCCCGCGAACTTGCAGCGCTTGGAGCAAATCCGCCAAGACAATTTGCGTCTGGCAGACCCGCGTGGGCTGAGTCATCAAACGGAAACGGAGTTGCTTGCTCGCGGCAAGACCATCGTTTTGGTGAATGAGTCCATTCACTCTAATGAAGTTGGCCCTGCGCAAGCGGGCATGGTGCTGGCGTGGCGCTTGGCCAGTGGCGCGGAGCCGGCGTTGCTGCAAGCGCTGGACGATGTGGTGGTTCTATTGAACCCCTGCCACAACCCCGACGGCTACGACACGGTAGTACACCACTGGGATGCGAACGCCGCCGACAAGACCACACGCGGTGCGCCGTTGCCGGTGCTGTATCACAAGTACGTTGGCCACGACAACAATCGCGACTGGTTCATGCTGACGCAACAAGAGTCGCGTGCCACCGTGCAGCACATGCACCTGCGGTGGCGCCCGCAGATTGTGCTGGACCAACATCAGATGGGCGGCTTCGGCGCACGCATGTTCTGCCCGCCCTACATCGATCCCGTTGAACCCAATGTGCACCCGCGTTTAGTGCAAGCGCTGGATCGATTGGGGCGCAACCTCGTCGCGCACATGAATGGGCACAAATTGACGGGCGTGTGGTGCCACCGACAATTCGACGCCTGGACACCAGCGCGCGCCTTCATGCACTATCACGGTGGCGTGCGCGTGCTCACCGAGGTAGCGAGTTGCAATGGCGCAGACCCCATCGCGAACGCTGCCGCACCCCGTGGCGATGCAGCCACGCAAAACGCGGACAACCCGAGCCCGTGGCGCGGCGGGCGTTGGGCACTGAGCGACATTGTGCGCTACTGCCACACGGCAGCCGAAGGCGTCGTTCTGAACGCCGCTGCCGAACGCACGCGCTGGTTGTCCGATTTTGTGCAGATCCACCGCGATTTTTGCGATGGTCGCTTCGGCCCCGCGGCGTACGCCATTCCCGCGGACCAACCACGCCGTGCTGCGCTGGAAAAACTCTTGGACATCTTGCACTTGGGTGCCGTGGAAGTGGAAGTCAGCAGCAGCGCGCTGCAACATGCGCGGCGCACGCTGCCTGCAGGCACGCTGATCGTTCGCAACGGCCAACCGTGCTTCGGCTTTGCCGCCGCGCTGTTCGAGAAAACACCGTATCCAGAGATCCGCCTGCCCGATGGGCGCTTGCGTCCGCCCTACGACGTGACCGCGCACCATTTGCCTTCGCTGATGGACTTAGAGGTGCTCACCTTGAGCGCCGCTGAACTGCGGGCAATTCCGGCGGACAATGTGCGCGCCGCCGCTGGCAACACAGGTGCGCCCGTGCACTCTGGCACCAGTGAAAGCCCCACTGCGCGCGCGAACGCTGCTGCATCCAAGGCTGCGAACGCGCTCGCTGCACCACAACTGCCGCCTCCCGCGCGGGCGGAAGGCGCTGCGGTGCTGTTGGACCCGCGCGACGATGGTGCGCTGGTGGAGTGTTTGCGTTTGCTGCAACGCGGCGTCGCTGTGGAGCGCATGCCGCAAGCGCTGGGCGCACTGCCAGCGGGCGCGCTGCTGGTGCGCGACGCCGCTCAGGTCGCGGCGAACATCGCCACTTTCGCTACACCGCAACACGCGCGCGGCGAAGCGCTGAAACCTGTGCGCATCGGTTTGTACAACACTTGGTCCGCTTCCATGGACGAAGGCTGGACACGCTACTTCTTCGACCAATTCGGCCTGCCCTTCACGCTGTTGCACAACGCTGAAGTGCGCGCAGGAAATCTGGCAGAAACGGTGGATGCCATCGTGCTTTGCGATGTCGGCGACCGCGTTTTGTCCGAGGGCCAGAACGACGAGCGCAGCTTGCCGCTGCACCGCGGAGGTCTTGGCCACGAGGGCGCTGAGGCCCTGCGCGCGTTCGTTGCGGCCGGCGGAACCCTCATTTCCATGGGCGCATCCACTGTGTGGAGCGTGCGCGAACTGGACTTGCCAGTGACATTCGTGCGCGCCGCGCGCCAAGAGCGCCGCTTTGGTGAAGACGCTGCACCCGCGCAATCCTCGGAAACCCCCGCTGGCGCACGCTTCAACATTCCTGGATCCCTCTTGAACGCAGAGCCCCAAGGCTCTCCTGCTTTCACGGGAGGGTTGCCCGCGCGCTTTGCTGTGTTCTTCGATGGCGGGCGGAGCTTTGACATGAAGTCAGGCTCCGAAGGTCTGGTTGTAGGCCGTATCGTTTGGGCCAAAAAGAACTTGCTCGCAGTGGGCTGGGCCGAAGGCGAAGAAATGATCGCTGGCCACACTGCGGCACTCATGCTGCGCCATGGCCGCGGACGCGTCGCCCTGTTCGGCTTCAGCCCGCAGTTCCGAACACAAACTTGGGCAACATTCCGCCCACTGTTGCAGGTGTTGCTGGCCCCACGCACGCAACTCTGAGCTAATCTTGGTGCCATGAGCGCCGAACCCACAAAGCCTGTTCCCAGCTACAGCACTTATCTACAACTACAGCGCTTGCTGTCCGCGCAATTGCCACCGGACTACGCACAGATGACACCCGGCACGGATGCCGCCACGGCGCCGGTGCGCTCGCTGGCGCATCACGACGAGATGTTGTTCATCATTGTGCATCAGGCTTATGAATTGTGGTTCTCTTTGGTGACTCATGAACTCTCCCGCGTGCGCGACCTGCTAGGCCGACGCGGCGCGGCAGCGCGCGACACGGTGAGCGAGGATGACATCCCGCGCGCCGTGAATGGCGTGCGGCGCGTGAACGAGATCTTCCAAGTCCTGATGCAGCAGTGGCGCATTATGGAAACGATGAACCCCGCGTCGTTCCTTGAGTTCCGCGATTTGATCACGCCCGCGTCAGGGTTCCAGTCGCTGCAATTCCGTCAACTGGAAATCCTCGCGGGGCTTTCGGGCAACCTGCGTATGGATTTCGAAGGGCGCCCCTACGCTTCCAATCTTGAAGGCTGGGAGCGCAAACGCCTCTCAGCGATGGAGGGCGAGCTGACTTTGAAGGCCGCGCTGATGGACTGGCTGTCGCGCACGCCCATCGAAAAGGTGTTCCCACAATTCGCCGAAAAGTATTGCGAGGCATTTGCTGGCTATTGCAACGAGCAAGCAGCGCTGCAACAGAACAACCCCAACCTGTCCGATGCGCAACGCCAGCGCGCCATCGATGCCGCGCGGGAGCAGGCCGCGAGCATGCACACCTATGTTTTGGGCGGCGACGCCTCGCGCAATCGCGCACACCAGGCATTCCTGTTCATCGCCAGCTACCGCCATCTGCCGCTGCTGCGTTGGCCCAGCGCGCTGCTGGACACGATCATCGAATTCGAGCAAGGTTTCCGCTTGTTCCGCTTTCGTCACGCCCGCATGGTGGAACGCATGATCGGCGCGCGCACTGGCACCGGCGGCAGCCCCGGCGTCGCGTATCTCGACAACACTTCCAGCCAGTACAAGATCTTTGGCGACTTGCTCGAAGCGCGCAATTTCACGCTGGCGACGCAGCGCGTTCCAAAATTGCCCGACGAATCGCTGCTCGGTTTCCGCTTCGCATGAGTTCAGCGCTGATTCAAACAGACACAACGCGGTCCAAGTGAATGGACCACATTTCTGCACGCACGGTGCGGCCCGTGAATACTTCGCGCAGCGCCGCACAGTAGGTCAACAACTGAACACCATGCTGTCGCAGCAGTCCCGCCTCATTCACCTTGTCCGTCTTGTAATCCACAACTACAAGCCCGCCCTCGCGATCTTCGTAGATCATGTCCACCGTGCCCACCACGGCCAGCACGGCACTCTCAACACCACGGTCCAGCAACGGACACTCGCGCGCCTTGATGCGGGGCATGATCGCGCACAAGTGCTTGCACAGTTCGCTTTGCGGAAACGCGCGAAGGATGCGTTCTGCTTCGGGGTCCACGGATCCCTCGCGGGCCACGAGTCCGAGCACGCGCTCAACCTCTGCGGCCGGGTCCTCTGACGTCCTCCACAATTCCAAAGCGCGGTGTACCTGCGTGCCACGGATGCGCGCATTCGCGTTGCTCGTCGCAAGCCCCCACAACGTGGGGCGCTCCTCGGGGTCGTCGCACAAGTTCACATGCACCGCGCTCGCATGCCCCATCTTCGAAATGGGCTGTGAGAGCGGTCGTTGCCACAGCGCATCAGTGGATTGCCCCAACGGCAGAGCGACGCGCAGCGGCGCACAGCCCTCCTCCACAATGTCTCGCGCGGGCTGCACCACCGCACGGCGCATCACCTCCGCCAAACTTACCCAGTGCCAGCCGCCGTGATCCACATGCGCTGACCCCTGCGCGATCGAAGCTGCTAACGCAGCTCGCGCCGCAAGAGCATCAACGCCATCAGCATTGCGCAGCAGGCCAAGGAGCGAGCCTGTCAACTCTGCCGGCTCCTCGTCCTTATTGAAGGCGGTGCTCCAATCAGCCACCAGAACCAAACGCTCTTCGGCGCGCGTGGCCGCCACATACAGCAAGCGCACCAGTTCGTGTGTTTCGCGGTCATGCGCCTGTTCTTCCGCTTGCGCCATCTGCAGATCGCTGGCCCTCAGCAACGACAGTGCCCAGCGGCGCGGTGCCAGTGCTGCGCCCTCGCTCGCATCGAAATTGCGCCAGCGTTTCGCCACGGCGCTGGGTTGCTTGCGCTGACCATGGGTTTTCTTCCGCGCCATGTCGGCAAGGTAGACATGTTTGGCCTCAAGCCCCTTGGCTTTGTGGACTGTCATCACGCGCACCGCGTCAACCTGCGCGTCTGCGGGCATGGTGTTGTCGCGTTTTGTTTCTCCCGCGAGCTGTTCGCGCAAGCGCGCCGCACACAGCAGCGGCGCCACTCCTTCCAACAACATTGCTTGCACTGAAGTGAGCAACTCTTCCATCGCGGCGAGCCGCAAGTCGCCGAGGAAGCGAACAGACTCTGTTTCCTCACAGTGCATTACGCGGCGAAACTCGCAATAAAACTCATCGACGGGCTTCTCGGCGAACGCGGCACGCAAGCTCTGAATGCTCGCGAGCGCATGCTTCAGCGAAACGGCTTCTTCTGCAACGAAGTTGAGATCTGAACTGACTGCCTTCCAGACTTTGGCGAGCGCCGCGTCGGGCAGGCCCACATGAGGTGAGCGGAGATAACCAAGAAGTGCCACTTTGTCCTCAGGGTCCAGCACGCACAACAACGCGGAAATCAAATCGATGATCTCGCGGCGCTGGTGCCAATCGCGCTCGTTCTCCGCAACCACGGCCACACGCCGTTTGCGCAGCGCGCGCAAATAAAAATGTTGGTCTGTGGCGACGCGTAACAGAATCATGAACTCGCGCGGTGAAGCACCCGCAGCCACGCGCTGCACAATGTCGTGTGCAATCGCTTCTGCCTCGAGCTCGCGCGCATCTTTGGCTTTGGACTTTTCGTCCTCAGAAGTGGACGAATCCCAAAGCTCCACTGCAGCAGCGCCGGCGAAACATGCCTGTGTCTGCTTGTAAGGCTCGAGCAACTGGAAGGCCGGCTGCGAACCGCGCACTTCTCTCATGTTGGGCTGCATGAGCCGCGTCACGGCATCCAGCACAGGCCGTTCGGAACGGTAATTGACCACGAGGTTGCGCACCTGCACATCCAATGTTTTCAGTGACGCGAGAAACTCCTCCAGTGCGCCAAGGTCCGCGTTACGAAATGTGTAGATGCACTGCTTTGGGTCGCCGATGACGAACAAGCCGGGGCGCATGGGCGCATCCACTGCGAGCAGCTTCACAATCTCGTACTGGCAAGGGTCCGTGTCTTGCACTTCGTCCAAAAGGAATTGGTCGGTGTCTGAGGCGATGGACGCGGCCACCGCAGGGTTCCTTCGCAACATGCGCGCGGTGAGCGTAAGCAGATCGTCTTGGCGCAAGCAGCCCTCGGCGCGCATCCGCGCTTGCACTTGCTCCAACATTGGCGTCAACACATCGCGGGCGGTGCTGAGGAGCGCCGGGTCGAAGGTCGCGAGCGCTTTGCTGCGTTTCGTCAACTCCAACAGCAACTGATCACAATGCTCGCGCGCAGCCTCTGTCAGATGTTCAAGCTCGCGCTTGGCACTCAACTTTTTGAAGTATTTTTCAGCGCGATCCTTGAGCTCTGCGCGCACGCAGTTGTTGAACGCCCTATCGATAGGCATGGCGGCGAGGGCGCGGAACTTTTCAGCGGCGTCGCGGACATGACCACTGCGCTTGTAGGTTCCATTCGGCGACGGCATCAGACTCGCCACCTCTTCGGCCAGCGCGGCTGTGTCACAGATGAACTCGCTCGCTGCTTCACCACCACAAATCATCTCTGCCAGCGCGGACGGTGGAACGGATTCCGTCACCAGCGCTTGCAATGCCCCATCAACATCCCAAGGAGAAAAGCCGTTCTCCCAAAACACCTGCGCGGGTGAGCCGGCTGCCATCAGTTGCGGACGTGCGTCCTGCGCAATCCGCATCACCAACTCATTGGTGCGCACACCCTCCGCATCCAGCTCGAAGCCTGGGTGCACGCCCGCTGTCACGGCGTGGGCGCGCAGCACGCGCTGGCACCACGCGTGAATCGTGCTCGCTTGCAAAAGGTGCGCCTGCCGTGCCAAGGCGGGCGCTCTGGCCCGCACCAGTGCAATGTCCACATGCGGCGTCAGCCAGTCGAGGCCTTTCGCGTTCTGCGCGATCTTTTGCACGTCGGCAATGAAGCGCGCGCTCATCTCGCTTGCCGCCTTCACGGTGAATGTGAGGCAAGTGATGCGCTCGAGCACGCGAGCCGCCACCGCATCGTCGTCGCCGGCGGCATGCCGTTCCCAGCCTTGGCCGAGGCTCCACACCAAGACACGGCGAATGAGCGTGGTTGTCTTGCCCGTGCCGGCGCCCGCAATGAGCACCAAAGGCTTGCAGAACTCGGTCAACGCCAACTCGCGCGCTGCGGCATCGCCACTGAGTAGCTCAGACATTGCTCGCCTCCGACTCCGCTTCGGAACTGCCCGCAAGCCGCCACCACGCAGCATAGGCACTTTCGTTCGGG
This sequence comes from Singulisphaera sp. GP187, assembly GCA_945907755.1. Taxonomy (GTDB): domain Bacteria; phylum Planctomycetota; genus SXUL01. Next base: position 8,244 of record CAMDTN010000011.1, read on the forward strand.
TGGGACGCGCCTAGACGCTTCAGCACATCGCGCTGCCGCGTGTCGCCGATGACGCAGCAGCGTTTGAATTCGCAGTATTCACACGCAGCACTTTGGTTGTCGCTGGGCGTGACCACGCGCGGAGGCAAGAGTTTCGCGGTCATCAACCCCTGCAGCACGCCCAACACTTCGTTCAAGGTTGCGCCATACTCCTCACTGCTCACCTTCACAAAGCGCTTCTCGAGCTTCAGCTCATGGTCTGGACTGATCGCCGCATAACAACCCACGGAATTGCCTCCATTGCCTTTGTACTCGCTGTAGATGGCCGCTTGCAGTGCAGCGCCATGCTCGAGGTGGGGCTTCTTGGGGCTGCCGACAGTGGGCGGCTTTGCACTGGTCTTCCAATCGATGAACAGTCGCGCGGTCGCTGTTTCTACAAGCAGGTCCGCTTTGAACTTCACTTTAAGGCCGCCGACCAACACCTCACGCTCGACTTCTGCCCCGATAACTTTCGTGACCTGCGCATGCCGCAGCACATCCACAGCAATTCCGAGCACATGCCGCAAGCGCGCTTCGACACCAGCGCGGAACCCCGGCGCCGTGTGCCACAAGCCGGGAGCATGACCATCCTGCGTGCGCTCCACTGCGATCTCGTCCACAGCGGCGCTGACCACCGAACGCGCCGTTGGCTCCGACAAAGCTGCGGTGCCCTGCAACAGGGCATGAAGTTCTGCCTCATGCCGCTGCACCAACAACTCAATGGCCTTGTGCGCCAGCAACCCAAAGTCCAACGCTGAAAGACCAAGCTGCGCACGCACAGGGTCGCCGCAGGGTTTCAGCTCAAGCCCCTTTTCCAGAAACGCTTTCCAACCGCAATCCGCCATGCTTTCCAAGCGCGAGGGCGACAACGGCTGCTCCGGCTTCTGGATGCTCAAGCCAACCCCATGCCACGGACTGGGGTGCTCGAATGACGGATTGTCGAACGCATCACGGGAACGCGCGCGTACCTGCGCCACCTCCGCAGGAAGCACATGCGCCGCCATGAGCGCCGTGTGCATCGCCTTGTCTTCCCGCAGTCCGGCCAGTTGCACTGCGGCCTGCGCGGGCAGTGCGCCGAAGCGCTGCAAAGCGCTCTCGTAGCGACGCTGCACATGAAGCGACAGTCGCATGCTCGCGCCCCCAGCGTGCGCCTTCAACGCCGCGACCCAAGGCGCCGGCGGCTCTTCACGACCTTTGTCATCGCTGCAAATCCAACTCAGTGTGCAATGTGGCGCCGCACGCACGAGCTGCAAGAAAAGGTGCGCGGACTCGGCAACCGGATCCACCTGTGCCAAGTGCGGCAAGCCCACAGCCGCCGCGGCCGCACGCGCTACCAGCGGAAAAACGGCGCTCGGCCGCGCAGCTTGGGCCCAGTGCCGCGCCTCAGCTCCGAGCAGAAAAATGTGCTCGAAGCAAAGCCCGCGCGCGCGCGCTGGACTGAGCAATTGCACGCCGTGGCCTTGCGTGCCAAAGCTGCCGTCCGCGCTCGGACTGACGCCCGTAGTTCGCAGCGTCTGCGCAGAATACAAGCGCCAAGTGCGCACTGAGTGTTCGCAAGGCGGAAGTGCTTCCAGAGAATCGGCCAGCGCCTTCACGCGCGGCTCGGCGGCCCGTGTTGCGCTGTCTGAAGCCCACACCGCTGTGGCGTCATGCAACCAAGCCGCGAAATCGACAGCCGTCATACTGCCGTCGCTCAATAATGTGCGCCGCAGGATTTCAGGCAGTGTCGCGCTGCCGAGGCGCAGCAAGGGATGCTCGGTGGGGCCATGCACCAACAGGGTCGCAACCGCCGCACACGCACGGTCAGCCGCGGTGCGCACGGCATGCGGCGCTTGTCCATGAAATGGAACGCCGACGGCACTCAGCGCCCTCGCCACTTCAATTGCGCGCGTGTCGTAGTCGGCCATGATGACAGCGACGCGCTCGGGCCGCGGCCCATTCTGCATGCTGAGCAACTGGTGAATGCGCAACGCGATTTCATCAGCCTCTGCTGAGAGCAAAGGCGCCTCAAGAAAGTTGAGCTTCGACTCAGCAGGCGCGCCAGCCGACTCCTGCGGCAAGGCCTCACCGAGCTGCTGCGCGAATGCCAACACATGCGCTCGCGCTTGCGCTATGGGCATCAGCTCCAGCGCTGGCACAGCCTGCACGGGACTATGCGGCAGCTCGAGCCACAGCGTCGCGCCTCGTTCCAGCAACGCGCGCAAGAAAACTGCGCCAAGCCCAGTGGCACCAGCGAACCCGACGATGTGCACCCGCGCACCAGCAAGCGCATCGTCCCGTTCGCGCACAAGCGCTGCGGCACGACGCAACTTCTGATCCGCCTCACGCCCATCACCCACACGCTCAAACACTGTGTTGAGCGCAGGTAGAAAGCGCGCGCCGAGGGGCCACTCCGTTGCGCTCACTTGCTCCAGCGCACGCAGCACGGGCTTTGCAGTCGCGCGGGAAAACCCGGCGCTGAAGAGATCGCGCAGCGCGGCGCCAAAGCCCGAGGGAGGCGCCGCGAGGCTGCCTGCAAGCGGGTCGTTTGCGGCCACCTCGAGGTCGAAACACGAGCTCGCGGTGGGCTCACGCTCGCCGCAACTAGCCAAGATTTCCCGGGCGAACTGCCAAAGGGAAATGGCACTGACACCAAGGAGGGGCCCGTCCGCGACGAGAGCTCCGGCCAGCTGCTGCCGCAGTGGGCCGCTGGCCGTGACGACGACCACCCTGCCGAAGGGTGTGGCGTCCACAGTCTTCCGAACTTCTGAAAGGAGGCGGGTTTGTGTCGACCCGCTATCGGGGCAGTATCGAACGGGCATGAATCCTCTCTTGGTGATTCTGGCGCGGAGCTTACCCGGCCCCACCGACACTAGTGCCCATTCTGATCACGCTGAGAATGCATCTCACACTGCGCAATTCCTCGCTGATTTTTGCGAGTTTCCTGTGGTTCTCGAGAAAAAAAAGAAATCCCTATCCATCGCCAGCAGCACTGGTAGGATGCCAGCGTTCGGGGGCAACTTCGGACAACGCGCCTAGGGTGCCAGACCACTGGTGCGTCACCAACTGATGCGTCCGCGGGCCAATGTTGGACGCTTCGGTCCCTTCCTCGGGCCTCGTTCCTTGTGGACGGGGCCCGTTCTTTTTTTGCGGCCCGCAGGGCCGCAACGATTGGACGAGCGGCAGATCCGGGCGTATAATTGCGCGTCGCTTCGGTGCATGGCTTTGCCCTGCCTGGCGACGGTCCCAGTTTCGGGCGTCCCGGAAAAGGGCAGTTGTTGACTGCGTCATGCGGTTCAACAGCGGTTGCTCGAACACAACATCACCAGCACAGGAGACGGTCTTAGGGACCTCAGCCGCGTATCAAGCGGCCGACCCCTGCGGTCCGTTACCCAACACCATGCCAAAGGGCTCACAACTCGTGTCTCTCGACGCCAACGAAACACCAGAAGAAGGAAACGAAGTCGAACTCGCCCAAGCGGCCGAGCGCGACTCCGGGCAGTTCACCTCCGAACTCGCCAAACGCAAAGCGAAGATGGACAGTGAGCCCAGTCCAGACGATCCGCTTGGCATTTATCTGAAAGATGTCGGCAGCCATGAGCTGCTGGAACCCGAGCAAGAGCACATCCTGCTGGGTGACCTCATTTATTTCCGCAACCTTTGGATCAACGCGTTCTTGCTGAAAGAAGGCGCTCTGAAGGCTGTGTGGGACGACTTGGAGCTGTGGAAGAAGGGTGAAATGGCTGCGCGCTCGCTGGTTCCCGGACCACCGAAGCCGAAGCCCGGCCGCGAAGACAGCGAAGACTATGTGGCCAAGCTGCATCGCATCTTCGAACGCCATGTGAATCGCCGCCCGAAAAAGCCCTTCCAGATCACGCGCAGCAACGACATCAACGCGCGACGCTTGTTGCATGTGTTGCTGTATGTGGGTCTGCGTCCAGGCCCGCTGAAGCGTTATCGCGATGCCGCCATCGCCGAAGGCGCACGCAGCGTGCGCGAAGAAATCCGCCGCTGTCGCGACAGCTTCGTCAATGCACGACGCCCGCTGATCGAGCGCAACTTGCGCCTCGTGCTTAGCGTGGCGCGCAAATTCGACGGCGGCCCGCTGGCCTATTCCGAGCTCATCCAAGAGGGCAATTTGGGCTTGATTCGCGCCACGGAATCGTTCTCGGCCCGCTTCGGCGTGCGCTTCAGCACCTACGCATACCTGTGGATTCGGCAAGCCATTCTGCGCGCACTGGAAGACAAGTCGCGCACCATCCGCTTGCCTGTGAATGTCACGCAGAGCCTGCGCAAGGTCGCGAAGCAAGACCCCGAGGCGTACGACAACCCGAACTCCATCACCGACGATGCCAAGCGCTCGCGCTTGACGGAGATGCTGGCGAATCCATCGGTGGCACGCCCCGTGCTGTCGCTGGACTACGGCCCCGAAGATGAGAGTCGCTTGGGCGACCTCGTTGGTGACAAGAACGCCGCTTCGCCGGACGCCCCGATCATCGCTGACGATGTGAAGAACTTGGTGCGCCGCAGCCTGCAAGTGCTGCCGGACCGCCACCGCCTCGTGCTGCGTCTGCGCTTCGGCATCGACTGCCCTCAATCGCACACGCTCGCCGAAATCGGCAAGATGCTGGGCGTGAGCGCCGAGCGTATCCGCCAGATCGAAGCCTCTGCTTTCGAGCGCCTACGCGCCGGGCCCGAAGGCGGCTCGCTGGAAGAAATGGTTTCCGACTAGTTCCATTGCGGCGCGCCACGCCTCGCGTGGTGCGCATCACTCGATAGCGAAGCGCAGAGCGGCCGCGCACTAATGTGCGCAGCGGGCGTTGACGCCACGCGCCGCGCGGGCAAGATCGCATCTGCCCATGGCGGAAGACTTCGCACAGCTCGCGACCGAAGCGCAAGACGGCGGCATGCCACTGGATTTGCTGCCCACATTGGAATTGCTGCAGGCCATCAACGCGCAAGACGCGCTGGTTGCGGCAGCGGTGGCCGCGCGCCTGAGCGACATCGTTGCAGTCGTTGATGCCGCCGCCGCGCGCTTGCGTCGCGGCGGCCACCTGCATTACTTCGGCGCGGGCACTTCCGGGCGCTTGGGCGTGCTGGATGCGAGCGAAATCCCCCCCACTTTCGGCGTCGCCGCGACGCTTGTGCAAGGACACATGGCTGGTGGCGCTGCTGCACTGCTGGAAGCGGTTGAAGGCGCCGAAGATTCGCGGCCACTAGGCCAAGCGGCGGTGCGAGATGCAGGCGTCGGCGCGCACGATGTGGTGGTGGCGCTGTCCGCGAGCGGGCGCACGCCCTATGCGCTGGGCGTGCTGCAAGAAGCCACGCGCTGCGGCGCACTCACCGTCGCATTGGTATGCAACAGCGGATCGCCCATGGCCAGCGCCGCGCATCATTGCATCGCCGTGATCACTGGCGCCGAGATTCTGAGCGGTTCTACGCGCCTGAAAGCGGGCACAGCGCAGAAACTTGTGCTGAACATGCTCAGCACTGCGTTGATGACGCGCTTGGGCCGCACCTACGGCGATTTGATGGTGGGCGTGCAAGCCACCAACGAGAAACTGCGCGCGAGAGCACTGCGCATCGTCATGAGCATTAGCGCTGAATCATCCCAGAGCGCTGCCGCCGCGGCCTTGGACGCCGCCGCTGGTGACGCGCGCGTCGCCACGCTGATGCTGGTGCACACGCTCACCGCCAATGCTGCCCGCACGCGCCTGGACGCCTGCGCCGGCTCGCTGCGTGCGGCGCTCGCGCAACGCAACGCGTAATCCTGCACGCTACAGCGGCAGCACCGCGCCTGGCGCAAACTCTTCGGGCTCACGCCCGCGCCGGAACAGCCGCGCCCCTTTCACACCGCGCAATTCCACGCGATCGCCCTCCACCCACAGTTGCGCCCCTTCGCGCAAGCCCACCACCGGCGTGGCATTCATCTCGTGGAATTCGCGAATGCGGTCTTCGCGCGTCTCGCCCATGTGCGTGCTGCTCGTATCAGCGTCGATGTAGTGCGGGTTGATCTGGAAACTCACCAGCCCGAGGGCGTCGAAGCTCGGCGGTTCAACGATCGGCATGTCGTTGGTGGTCTTCAGCGTGGGGCACGCCATATTGCTGCCAGCACTGCTGCCCATGTAACGCATGCCGTCATCCACCACGCGCTGGTGAATCAGCCCCACCAAGTCGTGCGCATACAACTCTGTCAGCAAGCGAAAACTGTTGCCGCCACCGATGAACAACGCTTCGGCATCGCGCAGCGCCGCAGCGGGGTCGGTGCATTCATGCAGCGACACCAATTCCAAGCCCAGCTCGGTGAAACGCGGGCGCACCTTGCTCGCGTAGCCCGCGTGATCCTGAAGCGCCCACGGCACAAAATGCACGCGCTTCACACCCGCGAAAAACGCGCGCAAATCTGCGTCGCAGTGCTTCAAGTAGCCATAGCCGTGAATCCGCGACGACGACACTAAAAACAAGCGTTTCATGGCGCCAGCATAGCCCGCGCCTATACTGCTGCCATGCGCCACCACTGGACCCTCGATCCGCAGATCTGCTTCTTGAACCACGGCTCCTACGGCGCGTGCCCCAAAGTGGTGCAAGAGCGTCAAGCCGCCTTCCGCGCACAGATGGAATCTGAGCCCGTGCGCTTCATGGGCCGCGAACTGCCACCGCTGGTGGAAGCCGCGCGCCAAGCACTGGCCGCACTGGTGAAATGCGCCCCCACGGAATTAGCGCTCATTCGCAACGCCACCACGGGTGTCAATTCTGCGCTGCTCTCGTTCCCGCTGCACGCTGGTGACGAAGTGTTGGTGACCGACCACGAATACAACGCATGCCGCAACGCACTGGACCGGCGCATCGCCGACACCGGCGCCACGCTGCGCTTGATCACACTCCCCTTCCCGCTGCGCTACGAAGATGAAATCGTGAATTGCATTCTTGCGGCGGTGGGCCCTAAGACACGCTTGCTGCTGATCGATCATGTCACCAGCCCCACGGCGTTGGTGTTGCCTGTGCAACGCATTGTGCCCGCACTGCGCGCCAAAGGCGTCGAGTGCATCGTCGATGGCGCGCACGCTCCGGGCATGGTGCCGCTGGACCTCGCCGCACTTGGCGCCGCGTTTTACACCGGCAATTGCCACAAATGGCTCTGCGCGCCGAAGGGCACCGCGTTCCTGCGAGTGCGCGAAGATTTCATCGCACGCGCGCGACCTGCGGTGACAAGCCACGGGTTCAATCAGCCTGTCGGCGCGAAAAGCCGCTTTCTGATGGAGTTCGATTGGTTCGGCACAGATGACTACACCAGTTGGTGCACGCTGCCGACGGCACTGGATTTCATGAACGGGCTGATGCCTGGTGGGCTGAACGCTGTGATGGCCGCGAACCGCCTGAAGGCCTTGGCTGCGCGCGCAATGTTGAACGAGAGCCTCGGTGCAGAGCCTGTCGCGCCGGAATCGTTGATTGGCACATTTGCATCCATTCGCGTGCCCGACCAAGAGCGCGCCGCGGCCAACGGCGCCTTCGAGCCCGAAGCGTTGGGCGAGCGCTTATTCACGGAGCACAAGATTGAAGTGCCCGTTGTCGTGTTCCCACGCGCGCCGCAGCGCATGGTGCGCATCAGTGCGCAGATCTACAACACAATGTCGGAATACGAACGCCTCGCACGCGCGCTGAAGACCATTTTCAAATGAGCGCGCGCAGGCGCTGCCCGCGCGGCGCGGTGCGGAGTCATTAACCCAGAGTGAACAGCGCCACCATTTCGAGGTGGTGCGTGCCAGCGAATTGATCCACCGGAATGCAGCGTTGCATGGCGTAACCCTCGCGCATCAATGCTTGCGCTTCGTCGACGAAGTTGCGTGGGTCGCACGAAACCAGAATCACGCGAGGCACATGCATCTTGGCCAACAGCGTTGCAGTGCGGCGTCCGAGGCCCGAGCGCGGCGGGTCTACCACCAACACTTCCGCCACACCGCGCGGGTCGTTCAAGTTGTCGATGGCTTCTTCGGCGGTCAGTTGCAGCACCGTGACATGCTTGCTGGATGCTGCGTTCGCGCGCAAGTCTGCAGCAGCCACAGGGTCCGCCTCCACCGCCACCACATGCCCAGCCGCGCGCAGCGAAGTGAGCGCAAACAATCCCACGCCCGAGCACAAATCCAGCGCACGCGTCTTGGCATTCATGGGCCCGGCCAGTTCGCGCACAATGTCGGCCAGCATCGTCGCACCAGCGGCATGACCTTGAAAAAATGCGCCGGAGGACACGCGCAAACGCACGCCCTGCACTTCTTCGACAACGGCGGGAATGCCTCGCAAGTAACGGTCGCCCTTCTTAGTGCGCAGCAGCACATTGGCGCCAATGCTCACCGGATCGATGCCGCGCGGAAGCGCTTCGGCTTCGAACATAATCACACATTCACCCGTGGTTGCCGACGCGCGAATGTCCACCGCTTGCACACCAGCGCAACGCCCATCCAGCGCCACGCGCAATTCTTCGACCAACGGATGCAACGCGAGGCAATGCTCTACCGGCACCAGCGTGCGCGGCCCCACACCTGCGATGTCGGCCTTGCTCACCCATGTCAGCCGCCCTGCTCTATCCGGCGTGAAACGCGCGTGATTGCGATGCCTGCTGCTGAGACCCTCTGGAATGCGCACATTTTCCACCAACGCGGTGTCGACGCCCATGCGCGCCAGCAGCGATTTCAAATGGTCCACCTTCATGGCCGCAGCACCTGCTGGAGCCATGTGCAGCAGCGAGCATCCACCACATCCCGTGGGCGTGTCGTGCGGGCAGGGCGATGCGCGCCGCAGCGGCGAGGGCGTGTGAACGCTCAGCAGCCGCGCGCGGTCGTGGCGCTTGCCGCAATCGGCGAGTTCCACTTCCACATCTTCACCCGGCAGCGCGCCCGGCACGAACACCACTTTGCCTTCGTGATGCGCAAGGCCTTCGCCTTCGGCGCCCATGGATTCGATTTGCAGACGCAGACTCATGCGTAGTCACCTTCCAGGTCAATTGGTGCCCATCCAAACGGCTGCGTTTGCCCCAGCAACACTTTGGCCAACGCACTCAATTGCATTTCGCGGAAACCGTAGCTGGCAACCAGCGTAGCTTTGGCGCACTGGCTGCGCGCCGCAGCGACGCTTGCCGCGTCACTCGCTGCCGCAACTACCGCGAGATCGAAGGGCGAACGCAGTGCCAACAGCACCACACGCTCATGCGCTGCGCACAATGATTGCGCCAAGGTTGCTTGTGCGGGAATGGTGCTCGCGGCAGTCAACGCCAGCAGCACGATGTCGTAGCGGGCTGCGGCAGCCAGCGCGTCAGCGCATTCTTGTGCATTGGGCCGCGCGGGCAGACGCAGCACTTCGCAGCGCGCCGCCAAAGCTGTGGCCAACGCGCTGCCATCGGATTCGCCGCGCAATGGATCTTCCACTGGCGTGCCCGCAGCCAGAACCGGCAACAACAGCAGCGCGCTGCCGGTGGAACGCAGCGGCACCAAACCTTGCACATCTTGCACCACAGTGATGGCGCGCCCCGCGATGGCGGCGGACAGCGCTGTGGCCGCAGTGATGCTGCGAGAGCGCACGGCGTCTGCATCTTGAGCCGCAATGTGCGCAAGAATCGCACGCGGCGCAGCGTTGACCGGTTGCGCGGGCGGGGCGCTTGCGGCGGCCCATGCGCTGCGCAAGTTCACGGCGCGTTCGATGCTGCGGCGCGCAGCGGCCGCCGCGCTTTCATCGCGTGCGATTTCCTGCACCAGCGTGTCGCGCGCTTCGCGCTGCAACGCTGCGCTGCTGCATACGGTCAACACATCGTGACCTGCGGCGAAGGCATCGCGCACCGCAGCGGCGAAACCGAAGCGCTTCACGATGGCGCCCATTTCCATGTCGTCCGTCAGCACCAACCCTGCAAAGCCCAACTGATTGCGCAGTAATTCCGTGCAAATAGCGCGGCTGAATGTTGCGGGGCGGTTTGAATCCAGCGCGGTGTAAACAACATGGCTGGTCATCACCAAGGGCACGCCCACCTGCACTGCGTCACGGAAGGGCCTCAAATGCACGCTGTGATCGCGCAGTTCCACCACCGGTAAATCCAAGTGCGAATCCACTCGCGCTGCACCCAAGCCAGGGAAATGTTTGGCGCAACTCAGCACGCCCGCGTCACTGAAGCCAGAAATCATTGCGACACCAAGACGCGCCGCGAGTTCTGGAGTGGCGCCGAAGGAGCGAATGCCCGTGGAAGGGTTTGCGCCGGTGGTGGCCAAATCCAACGCAGGGGCCAGCACCACATCCACACCCGCGTCACGCAACAGCATGCCACACAGGCGGCCCTGTTCACGCGCGAGGTGCTCGCCCAGAGTTGGTTCACGCATGGCGATTGCGCCCAGCGCCATGTTGCCGGGCCACGAGGGCAGTAATCCGGCGAAGCGTTCCACCAGGCCGCCTTCTTGATCCACCGCTACGAACAATTCGTCGCCGAGAAGTGCGCGAAGTGCTGCGCACAGATTGCGCACCTGTTCAATGCTGCTGATATTGCGGCGGAATAAAATGACGCCGCTGGGGCGCAAGTCTGCGAGGTGCGCGCTGGTGGCGGCATCCAGCGCAGTGCCCTGGCTTCCGCTCGGACTGCCGCCCGATATTGAACCGAATGCGGGAATGCCCACCCACAGCAAAGCACCGGCAAGTTCGCGTGGGTCTGAGGCCATGAGTGTTGCGATCATCCGCTGCGCAGGCCTTGCCGCCAAGCACCCCACATGCGGCGCAGCAAACAGCGTCATTGTGTGCGCGCGCTGGCTCCGTCCGGCTGCGCCGCCGCGCGCGGCACCAAACAGCACACCAGCAGCGTCAGCGTCGATGAAATGGGAATGAACCACGGCCACGCGATGCGCGCTTCCGCGAGCCCGAAGATTTGCTTGTGGAAGAACAGCGTGGCGCCGACGATGATCCCAACGCACAGCGCTATCACCACGCCACCGTCTCTGCGCCGTGGCAGCATCAGCGCGCATAAAAATGTGCCCAGAATGCCGCCGTACAGAATGGTCATGGCGGAGAGCGCGATGTTCACGAGGTCTTCGCTGGATTGCGTCGCCCACCACACGAAGAACAATGCGATGCCAAGGAGTGCCACGCCGCAGCCCGCCATCAGCATGCGCACACCGCGCAGCGTCATGGCGCGCTTCGGGAACAGGTCTGTCGTCCAAGTGGCGGCCACTGCGTTGATGGTGGCGCCCAAGCTGGCGACCGCCGCAGCGAAGAGGCCGGCGAAGACCAGCCCGCGCAAACCCGACGGCATCACATGCATGATGAAGTTGGGAAAGATCCGGCGCACATCGTCTTTGCTTGCGATGCCGTAGCCATCCGCGGGCAGATGTTGGTGATAAACCCACAGCACTGTGCCCACCGACAGAAACATGCCCACAATGGGGAATGTGAATAGGCCCGATGCAATCAGGCTGCGCACTGCGCCCTTCTCGGTGCGCACATTCAGCAGGTGCTGCACATTCTCTTGGCAGGTGCCGTGAGTGGCGAGTGTGAGGAATGCGCCGCCGATGATGGCCACTATCAACGGTTTGTGCGACGCGAGCCAATCCTCCCCTGCGCCTAAATTGATGAATTGAAGTTTGCCGGCTTCGAGGGCTTCGCTGATGACGGTGCTGGTGCCGATGCCTGCGTCGTTCAGCTTCAGCATTGCGAACACCACCGCAGTCGCCGCGCCAATGAAGAAGATGCTGCCTTGGGCGACATCGGTCCACACCACGGCTTTCAAGCCGCCGAGCATGGTGTACAGCGTGGCGATGCAACAGATGCCGACGATGGCGGCGAATATGTCTACCTGTGCAACGACGGCGAAGGCTACGGCGGCAATGAATGTGCGCACGCCGCTGCCGATCAAGCGGCCGCACACAAAGGCGATGGCGGTGGCCCGCTGCGTGCGCGGGCCCACGCGGGCGGCGAGAAAGCCATACGCCGTGGGCAGATTCAGGCGCCAATAAAGCCGCACCAGCACGGTGCCCACAATGATCTTGCCGATGAGCGCGCCAATGGCGAACTGCAAGTAATTCCAGTTAGTGCTGAACGCCGATTCCGGCACGCCGATGTAAGTGGCGGCGGACACTTCGGTGGCCAGCACCGAGAAAACCACGGCCCACGCGGGCAGATCGCGATCGGCGCGCAGATGTGCGTCGGCGCTCTTCGCGCCGCGCCCTGCTCGCATCCCCACCCCAACGATCAGCGCCACATAAGCACTAACGACGGTCCAGTCCAACCAACCCATGGCGGGGACTTTATCAGTCGCGTGCGGCGATCTACCTGCTCCTACTCTTCACTGTGACGATCCGTGCCCAAGAGCTCAGAGCCGCAGCGGATGCTGGCGATGCAGCGGCAATGAGCAGCGTGGGCGATGCTGAGCAGGCTCGAACCGATAAAGAAGGCGGCGAGGACGGTTCGCGATCATCTGTGGGGCATCATCAACGCGGTCGTGCTGCGGGCCACGAACGCTGCGTCGGAATCCATCAACGCCGAGATCCAACGGATCAAACGGATGGCCTACGGATTTCGAAGCCGTGAGCGGTTCCGCAACGCCATGTACTTCCACCTCGGCGACCTCAATCTCTACCCCGCCTCAGCCGAGTTTACTCACACGAATAATTGAAGCGCCGTTTTTCTCAGTGTTTCACCGGGCCCGATTGAGAACTTGGGTCTCCTATCGCCCGGCTCTGCAGCCGGTCACCAGATGATGAAGGTGGCTCCAGAGCTGAGGATCAACCCGCCGGGCAACAGCGGATCTGACAGGCCCCACTGCCCGAACACGACGCTGCCGAGCAATGCGGGATTTGCTGGGATCGGAAGCGCGATCGACGCGACGCCAAGGGCATTTGTCTGGGTCAAACCCAGCGAGAGCGGAAGCACCAGGTTTGCAGCCGCAAGGTCCACGAGGATCGGCGAAGTACTACCGGCCGGATTCGTTGCGAGGGACAGTGCAAGGAGCGCTGGCGTGTTCGCGGGGATGCCACCGAGAGTGATCGCAAACGCAGCATTCCCGGGCGACGGCAGGCCCGATCCAAGCAGGGGACTGAAGAGACCTGTGTTGCCGTATGGGCTTCCGAAGCGCGCGCGGTTGCGTGCGACGCCAATCTGCGCCATCTGACTGTCCACAAAGATCAGATCGGAATCGCCATCCCCATCGAAGTCACCAACCCCGGACGCGCCCATGCGATAGGGGCCCACAGGAAAGGGTGGAATCGCTGGAAGCTCGATGGACATCGGCGATAGAAATTGCCCATTCGCCTTACCAAGGACGGAGAATATTCTTGAATAACGCGTGAGGTATACCCCTTGGGTCGGCGGACCCCATTCATTCCGTACACCCATGAGGTCGAGGTGACCATCCCTGTTCACATCCGCAGTCATGAAACTGGTCTGTCCGCTCCTTGTGAAGGTTGGCACAGGTAGCTGCCACCAACCCCCTCCGCTGGTGGGTGCGATACAGGTGGCAATGATGGGCACTAATGGCGGCGTAGCGTTTGGATCAGCGGTCAAGATGATGTCAGCAGTGCCGTTCTCGTCGAGATCGCCCAGTTGCAGATCCCTATTTAAGATACTGTAACCCCAATTTATGACCGTACTGGGCATGGGCAGCGTCCAAGACATGCCAAACGATCCGCTAGTCCCGGGACCCTGCAGAATGAACACCTGCATTAGCGGATACCCCGGTTGGTCGATCGCAACGAGATCCACGAATCCGTCACCTGTGACATCGCCTAACCTGAGATGTCCTAAGCCCTGTCCTGTTGGATACACGATGGTCTGCGTAAGGCTCCCGCCGAAAGTGGACACAACAAGGAAAGTCGTATAGGGACAGAGAGGAATAAGTCCTGCGAGGCACTGTACAAGAAGTTCTGGGAATCCATCGCTGTCGAAGTCGACCGCATGGAGTATACTGATAGGATGTGATGAGCCCCAGATCCACTGAAGCGTGAATCCACCGGCACCATCATTGGCGAATGTCAGAATGCTGCTTGAGGATAAAACCGCGAGTGCAATATCTGGGATTCCGTCCCGGTTAAAATCACCGATCAGCGGAGAGCCCAACTGGGTCCCGGGGCCGCCATACGAGTAAGTGACTGGTATTCCCAATTGACCATTCGGCATCGACAAGGCTACACTGAATGTATAATTAGTTAAACTTGCCGTTGTGACGACATCGTCGCGGCCATCCTGATTGAGGTCGCCAACCGCCAACTGCGACTGCCACCAAGCAGATGAATTCGGAAAGTATGCCGGCGCCTCAAGGTAGTTCGGGACAGCCTGAGCAAGACTCATTCCTGTGACCCATAGGAGGCAAGCCATAGTTTGCAGGAATAAACTTGTGCGCGTCCTGCTGGCGACCTCAGTACTGAACATGATTGACTCCAGCCACGAATGAGATCCCCGTCGGCGGCGGTCCGGTCTCAATCGCAGTGAAGATGAGGCGTGCGGGCGGCCCGCCTATCGGAAGAAGGGCACTGACGAGGGTGGCCGGGATTGTGAGGGTGAGGACGGGCCCAGGTCCCAACAGCGTGATCGATGGTTGCGCGAGGTTGAAGTTGGTCCCGTTAACGGTGAGGCTCATGCCAGCGATGTTCACGGGGTAGTTACTGCTTGACATGAGGGTGAGTGGTGCACCCGGGGCCGGTCGCGAGCGTTCAACGATATAGGTCAGCGGCCTTGAGGTCGCATCTGGTGCTACCGCGTTGATACCGCCCCCATGGGTCACTTTCACAACATCGATGATCGTCCCCGGTAACACGCTGAAACTCCCCACAACTGGGATTCCCGTGGGGAGCCACAGCCCGTTCAGTCCCGGAAGCCCCGTCGGAGAAGAGGTTCCGTCGTTGGACAGAAACCGGGTCTGATTGGGTTGAGAGAAAATCGCGTTCACAGACGGGTTCAGAAACCCCTCGGAATACCACTCTCCGTAAGAACCACTGGATAGCCCGCAGAAGCCCAAGTCTTCGGCGACAATGTCGTACTGTATTCCGTAGAGAGTACTGCCAAGACCACCGAAATTGAGCGCCGTGATGCCGACGATCTCAAACGCGCCCGATGAGGTGGTGCCCGTTGAAGTGTCCAAGGCGCCGACCACATCAGTGGATGAGAGGCGAGCCGTGCCACTGATAGTTCCCACAGGCGACATTTGAAAAGCCATATCGGGTGGAGTAGCTGGAACGGGGAGTGAGGTTCCTACTGCTCTCGCGATCGGAAAGACATTGTCGCCAAAGCGCGCTCTGCCGCTGGGAGCGGGGATGTGGAGCCGTCCTCGAATGGTGGCCGTGGTGTTGATGAGCGGGTCTTTGCCAGATGCGGGGCTCTGCACTGGATAGATGCGGGAGAGACCAGTGGCATCGTCCCTATGGAGCAGCGGGATTCCGTTGACCATATCTGTGCCGAAGAATCGTGTCACAGCGCTCATCATGCCGGGATATTCTGCGGGCGCTCCTGTGTATGACATCCAACTCGGGCCTGCATAGACGCTTGGTGGTACCCCACCGCCGCCGGGGTGCAAGTTGGTGTGGTCGAGTCCGAAGAAGTGGCCGATCTCATGCACAAATGCGGTGGTCTGGTTTGGTAAGCCAGCAGCAAGCCCATAGATGAAAGAGTTTGTGTCGAAGATCACATCGCATTCGATGATGGCACCCGTCTGCGCGTTCAAGTCCATACTGCAGAAGCCGCCGTTGTTGACGACGCGATTCTGCAAGAAGATGACCTCGTTGAAGCCGTTGCCCGTGGGGCCGGTTCCGATGGGCTCCGTCCCAGTATTCGACCACGTAGGGGTCGGCGCGATGGCCGTCGCAGAGTAGTCCCAGATCAGTTGCCCGGTGCTGGCTGCAGCCAACGGCGCGGGCGCGGGTGGTAGGACACCAGCAAGACCAGGCGGGTCGTACACGGCATAGGCCGTAGCGCTTGAATAGCCGGGAGTGGTGGTGCCGAGGACCGGAGTGTCGGCGTACACGACTGCGGTTGTCACCCAAACATCTGCGGTGGCCACATTCGCGAATTTGTTGAAGGTGGTCTGAATGTGGCTGATCCAAGTTTGCCATGTGTAAACGGTAGGCACCGATCCGCCGGGAAAAATGTTGTCCGCGGCGCTCGTGCCGTTAGGCGCCGGCGTCGCCGGGTTGTTGAACGGGCAAGAGATCACCACCTGCACGGGATTCCCCGGCCTCATGCCAGACCAATGTCGCATCACATTTGAGTGGTAGGGCACCGGCGAGGGGTTATTGGGATTTGCGGGCTTGGTGGCCGGATCCCCGTTCAGCATGTAAGGCGGCGTGGTGAAGTTGTAGCTTGCTGCCGTACCGGCGGCGCCGGGCAGCGTTATGGCCAGATTCGGCGGAGCGAAACCACAAGTGGCGCCCGGGGGGCCGCAACTGCCGAATGCCAAAACAAACCATGGATTGTCCGGAGTCACCGAAGAAGGGTCGCATTCGGAGAAGCACTTGCGGGCTGGAATGACGAGGCGCACCCGAGATTCGCCGGAAGGCGTGGTGTAGTCGAAGGTGGTGATTTCCTGCACAGCACCCAACTCGTCCATTGTGGAGGGCACGCGTCCTGTTGAGTGTCGGGGCGTGGTCGTGGCGATTCCATGGATCGGCGTGGCGTGTGCTGTGCCCATGATTGGAGGAACGGACGGGTCACTAGGGCAAGGAGCGGCGGGCGGCTGATCCAGCGGAGACGCGGCGAGCCACAGCGTCAGTAGTGCGATCGGCCATGACCACCGGGCTCTGGGCTCTGGGCTCTGGGCTCTGGGCTCTGGGCAAATGTACTGTGCTCATCGACTTACCCTCACTCTTCGTGCTCACTGATCGGCCAGTGCGGCGAATCGCTCTTGCCTAGTTGTCCAAGCGCTGTTGGCTCGGATGAAATCGACCAAGCACGGAACCACACGATCACGACCTTCTCAGCGAAGCGACAGAAGACTAAGACTACACCCGCGCGCTACGAATGCGCAACAGGAATCTGGAGCTGCGAACCACTGTTTCTGAGTCTTCACTTATTCGTGTGACCCACACGAATGGGTGAAGACCCGGAAATGGAGCGTGAACTCGCACTCTGCCCAACTATGACTGTAGAATGGGCCGCATGCAGCGACGAACACTCATCAGCTTGGGCCTGCTATTTGCGCTGTGCGCTTGCACGGCGGAAGCGCGGCGAGCGGATGTTGCGGCGGTCGCGCGCGAGGAGCGAATCATGACGCCACCGACTACTCCGGCGGTTGTGCCACCGAAGGCTCCGCCCTTAGACCGCAAACTTCCAGCGGAGGTGCGCAGCGCGACCTTCGCCATGGGTTGATTTTGGGGTCCTGACTCCCGGTTCGGGGGTCTGCAAGGTGTGGTGCGCACGCGCGTGGGCTATGCGGGCGGCACCAGCGCAGATGTGAACTACCGCAACATCGGCGACTGGATGGAAGCGATCCAGATCGATTACGACCCTGCGCGCGTGCGTTATGAAGACTTGCTCGCCATCTTCTTTGCCGAGCACGACGCCTGTGAAGCCGTTTGGAAACGCCAGTATGCATCTGGCATTTTCTTCCACGATGCCGCACAGAAGCAGGCCGCGGCAAGCGCATTGGCAGCATGCGCCACAGGCGCGGCATTGAGAAGCAACACTGAATCCGGCGCGAAGCCGAGCACCGAACTCGCGCCCGTCGTGTTTGTGGCCGCCGAGGATTACCACCAGAAATACTATTTGCGCCAAACGCGAGCGTTGGTGGGCGAACTGCTGCCATTGTTCAACGGCAACGAGAGTGCGTTCCGTGAATCCACCGCCGTCGCACGAGTGAATGGCTACCTCGCAGGCAACGGCACGCCCGCAGACCTCGAACGCGAACTGTCAGACCTCGGCCTCTCCGCAGACGCCCGCGATTTCCTGCGCCGCTCGCACGCCGCCAACAGCAAGTAGGCCTTATCGTCGCGCGAACCGCGGACGCACGGGCCCCGCAATAGTGCCCAATTCAAACGCGGTCTCGCCGCAAACTCGCACCGCTAGGCACTGGTGAGCCGCATTGTCGGCATAGATGGCCACCACGCCCTGTACATCTTTGCGCTTCGCCGCCCCGCGCTCAGATCTTGGACTTGGGTGGCGGCAGCACCCGCGCCTTCTCGTCGGACTTGAAGGCCGCCATGTTGTGAGCGCCGTCGCAGAACGGCTTGTTCGCGGAGTGCCCGCACCGGCACAGCGAGATGGTGGTGCGTCCGGCCAGGTCGAACGCCGCGCCCGTGCCGTCGCAGATGCCGAAGGTACCGGTCACGCGCAGGGGGCCGTTGACCGTGACCTGAATTGTCGTGTCGCTCATGGGGGTCTCCGTGATGCGGGGCAGCGTAGCCCTCCGGGAGCGACGGCGCCAGCCGCGCGGTAAGGTGTGATCGCGCCCCGTCACGCGGGCCCCTGGTTCTTGCTCCCATCACTGTGCACCGCGCGCGCTGGCGCCGATGGGAAGACCATCTCCTAGGAGCGTCGCGGTGGGGGACTCCGCCGGAACTGGGTTGACGCCCAGGCCCGCGTTGGGGTATAGAAATGAACGTCACCATTTCCCCCCCATCCTAGGAGCGAAGTCTTATGAAACTCATCGTTACCCTCCTCGTCCTCGTCGCGGCCGTCTTGCCGGCGCAGGTCGTCTACATCGAGAACAACGGCCTCACGACAGGAACCATCAACACTTTCCCGTGGGGGCAGGCGAATGGGTTCACGACCCTCCATGTCTACTACGCATCGCAGCTCGCTGCGGCGGGCGTGTGTGCGGGCGCACTGCTGACCGACGCCGCCGTCGTCCCGGCCTCCGGAACCTCGGGCGTCTACAACGCACCGCAGGCACGGCTCTCGATCGGACATCTGGTGACCCCGACGCCAGTCGCCGGGGCCTGGGAGAGCAATCTTCTCGCACCGACGGTCGTGCACGACCTGACCTCGGGTCCCTACACCTTCCCCTGGACCCTCGCGACCTGGACTTCACTTCCCGGCGTGCCGGCCGCTGGTTTTGTCTGGGACGGCATCACCAACATCGCGATTTTCTACACCTCATCCGCCGGCACGACCGGGACCTTCAACATCCGTCGCACCGCGACGAACCTCCGCCATGCGGTGACCGTCTTCAACGCGACGAATCAGGCGCCGACTTCGAACGGCCTCTTCGCGATGAAGGTCCGCCTGACCTTCGCTGCCGGCAGCGCCACCTATCAGGTCAATCAACCGGGCGCGAGCTTCGATGTCGACGGCGTACAGGGCTGGCCCTGTCTCCCGGCGACTGTGACGCGGGGAGTCGGCGTCGGCGTCATGATCGGATTCCAGAGCACGAATGTCGGCTTCGGCTGGGAGCTCGCGCTGACCGCCCCTGAAGTCCTCGTGCCGGCGGGTGGTGGCGCCTTGATCCTGCCGCTGTCGGGCCAGATCCTGAACATCGATGTCACGGCACCGAGCCTGACGCTGCTCAACGCATTCACTTTTCCTCCGTTCCCTGGCAATTTCGCTCTCGGCTTCACCAGCGCGAGCCCGCTCGGGATTTCCGCTCAGATGCTAGTCATCGATCCCACCAATCCTGACAGCTTCGCCCTCAGCGGAGCAACCCGGCTGATCTTCCAATAGCTTGCCGGCCACCCGGAACCCGGCGAAGAGACCTTCGAAACTGACAAGTCAATCGACACGGGCGGCATCGTCGCCCGTCTCGATTCGCCGATTCCCTGATTCCCTGAGCGGGCGATGGCTTCCGAATTGCTATCGCTGTTCAACGGCAACGAGAGCGCGTTCCGTGAATCCACCGCCGTCGCACGCCGCCAACAGCAAGTAGCTGGGGTTCACAAACATCCGGCGCGCCAACAGCGGTAGTGACAGCGTTGTCATTTTGGTTCACTTCAAAATGCGCAGGGAACGGATCACGCCGCGGGCGAGGGCTTCGCCGTCGGGGCTCGCGACGAAGGGGAATTGGTGCACGGCGCCAATATCGTCGAGGTAGCGCGTGGGGTGCGCTTGGCGCGTCACCAGCAATAGCCACGCTTGCTCGCCTTTGCGCAGCACCACTCCAAAGGTGGCGCGCGGCAGCGTTTCCGCGTTCTCGGTTTCCTCGAAACCCGAATAGGCCCAGCCATCACGCGCGCCGAGAAGGCGGCAGAAGTCTGCGGGCAGTTGCGTGTAGTGCTGCGACAGCATGTTCTCGCTGCGGTTGGGCTCCATGCGCGCAAAGGCCGCATCGAGCGCTTCGTCTGCGGCCACCTTGGTCCGCGTCAACGCCACGCGCTCCGCGCCATCAGCGCTTTTCCAAACATGAGCCGCCGCGGTCTGTTCCAACACCCAGCCCTTGGGAATGTTCAGGGAGAAGTCTGGGCATGCGAAAGGTGTCAGCGTCGGCGCCGCGGGCACGCTGATCTTCGGTCGCCGCCCTAACCTCGGGTTGGCTTTGTCTTCCTCGAAGGCCAGCGTTGCGCGCGTCAGCTTCGCGTCGATGGCAACTTTGGCTCGCAGAAACCCAGTGGGCTCTTTCACCGTGGCGCGCAGGAAGCGCGGCAGTGGGCTTTCCGTGCGCACCAATGCAATCTTGTCGATGTAGCCATCGCTCACGGCGAAGGCGAGTCGCTCGGCTGCGTAATAGATGGGCTCTTGGAATGCTTCGGGCTCTTCGATGACGCGGGTGGTCTGATTGACTCTGCCGTTTTCGAAACTGAGGCCGCTCACCGTTTTGCCCTTGTGCGCCAGCCCTACCAAGCTGCCGGTGAACGGGCCCGGTTTGCCGTATGCGGCCGTGAGCTTCGTTACGGGGTCGCCTATTTTCACGCCCTTCTTGGTGGGCGGCGCTGCGACGCCGCTCATGATGAGTGCCTGCACCACATATTCATAGCTTTCATCGTCGGTGCTTGTGCACACCGTCAGGTTCCATGAACCCTTTTCGTAGAAGTACCAGAAGAACCACGGCGCCTCCTCGCGCCCTGGCCCAAGCCGTTGCATCACTTTCGGTAGCGCGTCGCCAACAACCACGATGCCAGGAAACCCAATGCGTTCTTCGAGCTTCTTGCCGGCTAACAGTTTCTCGTATGCATCTGTTGGCGTGCGCATCAAGAAATCCGAAGGCCCACCCAGGTCTGTTGGCTTTTCTTTCGCATCCGCGGGTTTCGGCGCTGGCGGCGTGGGCGGCGCGGGCTCTTGCGCCAACACTGTGTTGGCTGCAAATATTGTGACCAGCACTGCGGCCACCACGCCAAGCCCAACCCGCGTGTGCGCCCTGCCCCACGCCCCAGCTCCGCCGCGCGTCACCGGCGCATTGCATTCCTCATTCGCTTCCGCATTCAGTTTCTTCGTCATGATCGGCCTCCGTGGCGGCTCAAGGCAGCACAAGCTTGCCGCCTGACATCCTAATCCGGCTCGCACCTTCGGGGCACCTATTGGTCGCGGCGCGCAGTGAACTCCAAAGTGCGCATGGTCCCGGGCTTTGCTGGCTCTGCTTCACGCGGAAGGGCAGCCCGGCGAGATAGCCGCGGCTCGCGTGTTACTTCTGCCAGAGCAGAATCACTTCAGCCATGACGATCAGTGAAACGAGGCTGTGACCAGTGTCAATTATCCAAGCGCTCATGGGAGTTTGTGCGAATTTCGCATTGGTCAGAGTAATAGGCATGGAAAACCCGAGCCAACAAGTGAAGCCGAAGCCCAGCGCGCACATCCAGTCCGCAGGCATCTTCATTGCGCCCGCAAACATGGCCATTACCCAGCCCATCACAAAATAGGTGATCAGCGCGACGGCATAGGAACTGCCGCCGCCCTTCGCTTTCATTGCCGCCAACTGCGCCTCAGTGAAGCCGTGCGCCTTCACCCACGCATTGGCGCAAAGCACCGGCGAATACCACAGCCCACCAATACAGTAGGCCGCCAGCGTAGACACCAGCACCGCCCATGCATTCACGCTATCGCAAAGATGTGACATGAGATTCTCCTCAAGCTGCTGCATCGCAACGCCTCGCGCCCCCGCGAGGCCAACGCAGGAATCATGCCTGCTCGCGCCGCGCTTGGATAGAGCACGCAGCTACTCCGGTTTCTTGAGAATCTCAGCGCAAGGCTTGTTCGAGGGCGGTGGCTGCGTCAGTTTTGGAGTCGCGGAATTTCACAATCAACGGCACAGACTTGGACAAACCAATGCCAGCAGCGTGCTCGCTGTGGAGCGACTTGCTGCCAGGCACGACCACCGCTCCAGCGGGCACCTCGCCACACCAAGTGCGATGGTGCACAAGATCGTGCAACACGCTAGCGGCCGTCAAGATCACGCCTGCGGCCAATACTGCCCTTTCACGCACCACGACGCCTTCAAAAACCCCAGATAGAGCGCCGATGAACGCGCCGTCTTCCACCACAACCGGACGCGCACCCGCGGGCTCTAACACGCCACCGATCTGCGCCCCCGCACTCAAATGCACGCGCGCACCAACCTGCGCGCACGAACCAACGAGCGCATGGCTGTCGATCATGGTGCCTTCACCCACCCACGCGCCGACATTCACGAAAGCTGGCGGCATCACCACCACGCCTTTAGCCAAGTGCGCACCGCGGCGCACCGCAGAACCACCGGGCACTAAGCGCACCTGGTCTTCAGCGCTAAAGACGCGCGGCGGATAAGCAGCCTTGTCGAAAAACGGAAATCCGGGCCCCGGCATCTGCACCACAGCGCTATGGCGAAAGCCCGCGAGGATCGCGCGCTTCACCCAAACATGTGTGTGCCACACGCCGTCGTCGCCGCGGTTCGCTGCACGCACGAGGCCAGTTTCCAGCGCGTCCAATAGCGCCGCGTGAAAATGTGCAAAGCCCGCGTCGGCTTGAACGGTCGCGTCGTCGCGCTCGAAGAATGCGTGTAGTGCTTCTGGCATCATATTTTTGAGCTCATTTTGATGGAACCGAATTCTTGCATCACTCGACGCAGACGCGCGCGCGTTGCAGTCGTAGCGGTGGTCAGTGGTAAACGAGTGTACGGCCCGCACAAGCCCATCGCGGCCAGCGCAGCCTTCACCGGAATAGGATTGCTCTCGGCGAACAACGCATCCATCAGCGGCAACAGGCGTGCCTGCGCTTGCGCCGCATCGTCACGCAACCCGGCGCGCGCCGCGCGCACCAGTGCCCACATTTCATGAGGCACCACATTGCCCGTCACAGAAACCAAACCTTCGGCGCCCACGGCAATACTGGCCACAGCGAGATTGTCATCCCCCGCCAACAAAGTCTTGCGCGCGCCCGCGCGCGCAGTTGTGCCGCGCGGCAAGCGGCGCGCGATCTCGCAAATTTGTGCCAAGTTGCCGCAAGATTCTTTCAGCGCCACCACTGCGTCGATTTTCCACAGCAAGTCGATGGTGTCCGGCGTCATGTTCAGCCCCGTGCGCCCGGGAACGTTGTAGGCAATGATGGGCAAGCCCGGCGCCGCCGCAGCGCACGCGCGATAGTGCGCAACCAAACCTGCAGGTGTGGGTTTGTTGTAATACGGAGTCACCACCAGCGCGCCGTCCGCGCCCAATTCCTGTGCGCGCTGCACCATGGCCGCTGCGCTGCGCGTGCAGTTCGAGCCAGCGCCCACGCACACTTTCGCCGGGCCTGCGCAGTTCAGCGTGGTGAGGATCACTGCTTCGCGCTCGCTCGCATCCAATGTTGACGCCTCGCCCGTGGTGCCCAGCGGCACCACAAACTCTGCCCCGCCTGCAACCACATGGTTGACAACGCTGCGCAGCGCCAGCAGATCCAGTGATCCATCTGCATTGAAGGGAGTCGGCAACGCCACACCCAACCCGCGGAACGAATGCTTCTTTTGCGCAACTCTCCGTGGCCTGCGTTCGCGCGCGCGCACAATCCAGTCTGGTCCGGGGTTTTTCATTGCAATGCTCCCAACACGCCTTCCAGGGATTGGCGCGCTACATCGTCCATGCTGAACAAACCGCGCCGCGCAGCAACGAACGCACAGGCCACCACCGCGCCACGCCCACACGGCAACAACGAACGCGCTTCATGTTTCAATTCCAGCGCTTCGTCGGCACTGTCGATGCCCACCACATGCCAACTGTGTTGCCCCGCCCCCGCGCGCACGGAACTGACGCTCAAACTGTCAGAAGTCAGTTGCGACAACATGCGATTCACTAACATTTTCGCGGTGCCACTGGGGGCGTCCACCTTTTTCGCGTGGTGCTTTTCCATCACAAAAGGGTCGAACCCAGGCGTGATGCTGGCATAGCGCGCCAACACCGCGGCAAGGCGCGCCATGAGGGCCACACTCAGCGAGAAATTGGGCGCGATCAGCAAACCGATGCGGCCATTGGCTTGTTGCGCCAAGGCAGCGGCATCAATGCCCGTGACACCGATCACCATCGGCGTTTCGTGAACAAGTGCCCATTCAAGATGCTGCGCCACGGAGGCCGGCATGCTGCAATCCACGCACACATCAACGCGGCCTTCAGACGGCAGTTCGGCGCGGCCCAATGTCCACGCCACTTCATGGCCAGCGGTCAGTGCTGCCGTTTCCACCGCACGCGCCAAACGCCCTCGACCAAAGATGCCGATTCTCATGCGCCGCCCTCCAGCAATTCCGCGTGCAAGCGCCGCAGCGCATCCGGCGCGTCACGCTGTGCCAACACCAAACTCAAATTGATCTCGTTGGCGCCCATGCTGATCATTTCAATGTTCGTGCCGCGCAGCGCTGTGAAAGCGCGCGCCGCCACCCCCGGCGTGCGCCGCAATTGCTCGCCCACCAAAGCCACGATGGCACGCTCGCGCACCACATTGGCACTGGCGAAAGCGCGAATCTCTTCCAGCGCTTTGTCGGTGTCCACATCATTCTCAATTGTCACCGACACCGACACTTCCGCCGTGGCCACCAAGTCAACACTGATGCTGTAGCGCCCGAAGATCTCGAACAGGCGCGCCAAAAAGCCCGACTGATCCAACATGCGGCTGGATGTGACCGTGACCACCGCCACGGGCCCGCGCGTTGCCAGCGCAGTAATCGCGCGCCCGCTTTTCACATCGCCGCGAATGGTGCTGAATCGTCCGTCGGGTTTCAGCGTATGCCGCACCGTCACTGGAATGGCCGCTTCGACTGCGGGCTGAATGGTCGCAGGATGCAGCACTTTCGCGCCGAACGCCGCCAGCTCTGCTGCTTCCGCGAACGACAGCTCTGCGATGGGCTGCGCATCGGGCACTATGCGCGGGTCGCAGGTGAGCACGCCTTCGACATCCGTCCAAATCTGCACTTCGCTCGCATGCAGCGCTGCGCCTAACAAGGCCGCGGAATAGTCGCTGCCGCCGCGCCCAAGAGTGGTCGTCATTCCATCGACTGTGGCCCCGATATAGCCCTGCGTCACCACCACTTTGCCGGGCCCAAGATGCGGGCGCACCAATTCTTCGGCCAGCTTCGCGATGGCGCGCGGCTGCGGCGTCGCGGCCCCGCTCTTCGCATCGGTGCAGATCACGCGGCGTGCATCCAGCAGCGTCACATCCAAGCCGCATGCGCGCAAATAATGGCTGAAAAGGAGCGTGCTCAATCTCTCGCCGTGGCTGGCCACAGAATCCATGCTGCGCAGGCTCAGTTCGCGCACCATGCTGAGGCCTGTCAACACGGTCAGCAATTCTTGCGAATGCGTGGCCAGTGCTGCGCGCAAGTCTTCTGGCAATGTGCCGCCGATTAGGTCGCGCGCGGCACTTTCGTGGCGCTGCATCAACGCTGCATGCGCCTCGGTGGCCTCTTCCAGTTGGCCCTGCGACGCCATGCGCGCGGCGCGGAATAGAGCATCGGTCGTCTTGCCCATCGCCGACAAAACCACCAACGGAGAACTCGGCAGATAACGCTGCACCAACGCGGCCACCGCACGCATGCACGCAGCATCCGCCACCGACGAACCACCAAATTTCATGATCAGCGGCGCGCTCATCCAATAAACCCGTACGCCATCGCCAATTCAGCGTTCAGCAAACTGCCGCCGGCGGCGCCGCGCTCAGTGTTGTGCCCCAGCACGCACATCTTGATTCCCAGCAGCGCGCACGGGCGAATGCGGCCCACATGCACCGACATGCCCGCGTCGGCTTCGACATCCAAGCGTGGCTGCGGGCGGTCATCGGCGGCGTGGAGCACCAACGCGCGTGGCGGCGCCGAGGTCAAGCCCAAGCGCTGCGGCTCTGGCGTCCATTCCGCAAGAGCCATTGCCACAGCGGCGGGCGAAGGGTTTCCCTTCAAGCGCACCGACACTGCCAGCGTGTGGCCTTCCACCACCGGCACGCGGTGGCACGACGCGCTCACCGCAGCAGCCAAGGGCACCACCGCCGCGCCGCGCAATGTGCCCAACAATTTCACCGTCTCGGCTTCCACCTTCAGCTCTTCGCCGCGAATGTGCGGCACAACATTGCCCAAGATGTCCAGCGATGCCACGCCGGGATAGCCCGCGCCGGACACCGCTTGCATGCTCACCATGTGCACCGCTTCAACACCAAAGGCAACATCCAGCGGCTTCAATGCCATCACCAACACGGTCGTGGTGCAGTTGGGGTTGGTGATAATCCCGCCCTTCCAAGCACGCGCCGCGCGTTGCGCTTGCAATAGCGCAAGATGTTCGGGATTCACTTCGGGAACCAGCAGCGGCACATCAGCCTCCATGCGAAATGCCGAAGCATTGGAAAACACGATGGCACCCGCGGCGGCAAGCTGTGGTTCGATTTCCAATGCGGGGCCCGTATCCAGCGCCGAGAAAACCACTGGAGCCGTCACCGCTTGCGGCGTGCACGGCAGCAGTTGCTCTCTGCCCAATCCCGCAAACGATTCGCCATCCAAGCGCCATGCGCAAGCCTCGCCGTACATCTTTCCCGCGCTGCGCTCCGAAGCAGCAATTTGCACCAAACGAAAATGCGGATGCCGCGCCAACCTGCGCACGAAGCGCTGCCCCACCACTCCGGTGGCACCGATCACGGCGACATCGATTCTGCGAGCGCTCATGCGTGCTGCTCCAAGAAATGGTCCGACAAACGCAGCAGCAGTTCTACACCGGCATCTAAATCGGCGCGCGTCAAATGCTCGTGCGCGGTGTGCGCCACTTCGATAGCGCCAGGGCCGGCCAGCACGACAGTGCCCGATGGAACCAAGGCGCGCATGCGCGGCGCGTCGCTGCCGAAAGTCACCGAGGCGCGTGGAAAACCCGGCACTGCGGGGAAACGCGCTGGCGGTGTGTGATTCAGTTCGCGCACATGACCGCATGCTGGCTTGTTCGCATCCACGCGCTGCACGAAATCCGACTCAGGCAATTCGCGCAGCATCAGCACCGCAGCGGCGCGGTCTGGAATGATGTTCGCGGCGGCGCCGCCTTCGATCAGCCCCAAGTTCCACACCTCAGGCCCTAAGTCGGCATCGCTCGGCCGCGCTTCGTTGCGCAGCGCTTGCACCCAATCCAGCAGAGGCCAAATGGCGCTGCGTCCAAGTTCTGGAGTGCCACTGTGGGCCGCTTGCCCTTCGCAGGAAAGCTGCAAGATGCGCACCCCGCGCTGGCCCGTGCCCAAAACATTGTGCGTGGGCTCGCCGTTGAACACTGCGAGCAACTTCGGGAACCGCCCGCACAGCGTGGCCTCGGCGTGTTTCGCTCCCAACGAATCGGTCTCTTCGCCCACGACGCCCAACCAGGCTACATCAGTCATGCCGCGTTCCGCCAAGGCAGCGATGGCTGCGAACTGCGCAACCATCTGACCTTTGGCGTCGCATGTGCCGCGACCGTGCAGCGTGTCGCCATCCAAACGCGGCGGGATAAACGGCGGCACAGTGTCGCAATGGGTGCTGAACAAGAGGCGCGGTTCGCCACGCCACGCAAGCACGTTGTGGCGGCCCGGGGCCACTTCCATCAGTTCCACGCGCAAACCGAGCTGCGCCAACTGCGCGTGCAGCACCGGCAACAAGCGGTCCTCGAAACCCGTGGTCGAATCCACGCTGCACAACTCGATCAAGCTGCGAAAACGCCCTTCGGCAGTCAAAAACGCGCTCCTCATGGCGCCAGTATCGCCGCCCCTGCCGCCGTGCACCAGTGCGCACCGCGACAACTGGCCGTGCGGGGCCAGGGAAAACAGACCCGCGCGACACGGGATTTCAGGTTGCGCACTAATGATGGAAAAGGGCGAGAAGGGCGGAGAAAACGGAGTCGGGGGGGCCGGATGCGTCGAGGGTGGTGGCGGCGAGGCGGCGGAACAGCGGGGTGCGTTCGGCGTGCAGTAGGCGCGCTTCTTCCTCAGCAGTGCCACCAGCCAGCAGCGGACGCTGCTCGGGGTTTGGGTCCAGCGCCGCACGCTGCGCCGCTTCGTCGGCGGAAAGTTCTAAGTGAATCACCGTGCCTAGTTGCTGCAACAACGCCGCCGAAGGCGCCCAAGTCGGCGTGCCTCCGCCGGCGGCCAAGACCAACCCGTCGCGAGGTCCAGCATCCAGCAGCGCTTGCAACGCTTCAGCCTCCAGCGTGCGGAACGCCGCTTCGCCAGAGGCAATCGGTCGCGCACTAATCCAATCGGCGGGGGTGCGGCCGGTGCGTCGGTGCACCAATGTGTCCAGATCAATGAAGTCGTAGCGCAGTTCCTGCGCGAGTCGCAAGCCAAGGCTTGACTTGCCGCTGCGGCGCAGTCCGATCAGAACGATGGCCGTTCGCGCAGCGCCCATGTGACAGCCTCCTTCACATGGCGAGTGACATCAGGCAGATGACCCCACCAAATGTGCATCTGATGCGCCGCTTGCACGGCGTACATGCGTTCGCCGCCCAACAGCATGGCGCCACGCGAACGCCCGGCACGCAGCAACGCTGTTTCGCGCGGGCGATAATTCATGTCGAACAGAATCTGCCCTTGCGCCAACAATCTTTCGGGCACCGGCAGCACCCCGCTCGCGCGACTGCCACCCGCAGGTGTTGCGTTGACGATGACACGCGGCGCTGCATCGATGGCTGCCGCTGCGCGCACGCCTAAGTCTGCCGCCACGCGCTCGGCGCGTTCCATGCTGCGGTTCGTCACCGTGACTTCAAAGCCCAACTGCAACAGCGCCAGCGCAGCGGCGCGCGCTGCCCCGCCCGCGCCCACCACCAAGGCCGCACCGCGCGTCATGTCGTCGCCCAACGCGTCCAGCATCACTTCGCGCACGCCGTAATAGTCTGTGTTCCACGCATGCAACTTGCCATCTTGCATGTGCAGCGTGTTGGCGGCACCAATCGCTCGCGCCAACGGATGCACTGTGTCTGCAACATGCAACACCGCTTCTTTCAACGGCGAAGTCACCGACACACCGCGCAAATTCAAGCGCTTCAGCAATTCGCGCAAGCCACCGATGCCTTGCATGGGCAAAGGCACATAAATCGCAGGCAATTTGATGGTGCGGAACAAGCGCCCGAAAACCAGCGGGCCGATGCTCGAAGCGGGGTGTTCCGCCAACAGGCCAAACGCGGCAACAGGCTCTGGCAGCGAAGAGTCGGGGTAATAAAGCGAGCACAGGTCTGCCAAGTCGGGCAAGCCCGGTGCTTCCAACTTGTCCCGAGCCGTGCCGGCACGCATGCGCGCATAGACCCAAGGCGAACCCATGCGGCGGAACAGCAAGCGCGTGCCCAGCGCGTCGGCACCCAAACCAAAGGCCACCACTTTTCCCGGAGCGGCATCACAAGCGCGCGTCAGTGCCAACACATCTGCCGCCGAACAAACTTTAGTGGCGAGTTTCACTTTGTCGGCGTCGTGACGCAGCGCTGCGGCAACGATGGCGTCGCAATCCCGCGGCGTGCCCACGGGGTCGTGATGCGACACCAACAACTTGCGACCGCGCGGCCCGGGCCAGTGCGCGGCCACATCCAATTCGATATCCACCATCACCGCGCCGCAGCGCAGTGCGCGTTGCAACAACGCGAAGCGCGCTTCTTCGGTGCCATTCCACCAGCCGCCATCAGCTTCGCGGCGGCATGTGGCAATCACCGGCAGCGGCGCACCCAAAATGACATCGCAGTCGGGCGCATCCATAGCGTCCAAACGCAATTCGGCCATGACCGTGCCCGCAGGATGCGCCACAGCAAGCTGCCGAAACGCATCCAGCACACCCGAAGCGGTGCGCTCTGCCACCACCGCAATAATCATGGGCGTTCCTCGCCCAAGAGATGCGCCATAGCCGCGGCCTTGCGCGCATCACTGCCCGCAGCGGCCACGCGCAGCAACACCGCATAAGTGGCGCGCAACAATTCGGCGTCTTCAGCATGATGCCGCTGCATGTGGGTCAAGTGGCGTTGCACGGTTCCCACATCGCCGCGTTGCACCGGGCCGGTCAATGCCGCGGGGCCATGCTTGGTTGCATTGCTCAACGCCATCAGCGCCAGCGCACTCAGTTCGCGACGCGCATCTTCGGCGTTGAAACCCGCGCGCACCCACACTTCCACGGCCAGTTCCAGCAGCGCCACAGGCCCATTGCCCGCCAACGCCGCTCCCAAGTGATACGCCGTGCGCTGCGCACCTTGCACCGCCAGCGGATGCCCGCCGAGTTCCACTGCAAGCGTCTGCATCTGTTCCGCGCATTCTGGCGCGGCGTCGATCGCCACCATGGCGCCGCCTAAATCCAAGGGCCCATCGGCCACTAATGCGCGCAGCGGATGAAATGCCGCCGTGTGCACGCCGCGCACCGCCAGCGGGCGCAACACGCTGCGGTCGTGAATGGCACTCAAATGAAAGGCCAGCACATTCTTCGGCAAAGCAACTTCTGCCAGCGCCGCTGCCGCTTGTGCCAGCGCGTCATCGGGCGGCGCCAACAACAACCACGCGCCCTCGGGCAGATGCGGCACAGTTTTCGTCCATGCGCAACCAAGGAGCGCCGCCGCACGCGCGCCAGACACGCCACTGCCGCCGCTCAGCGACACCACTTTGGTGCCACGCGCCGCAAGCATGCGCGCCAGCGCTGTGCCAGCTTTGCCGGGGCCGTGCACATGAAGGTGCTGCGGGGTCATGCATTCTCCGGGGCGCGAGATTTCACCGCGTAGGCCAACCAATCTTTGCGCGTGTTCAAACGCGTGGCCACAACATCGGCGTCTTTCTTGTCTGAGGCAAGGAAAAACAGCGCGCCACCGCTGCCCGAAAGGTGCGGCGTGCGGCCGCCCAGCAAGCGCGCTTCGGCGCGCAGCCCGCCCAACTCTGGGCTGATGGCAAATGCTGCTTGTGCAAGCCGGTTGAACAACAAACTCGCTTCGATGGCCTCGCCCTCGCGCAACGCGCCTAACAAACGCCCCGGGCCTTCGAAGTGCGTGGGCACCTGCAGCGCGGCATAAACCGCAGCGGTCGAAGTCGTGGCGTGCGAAACGAGAATCACATAGTGCCGCTCGCCCTTGGCGGCGACGGGCTGCACCACTTCGCCGCGCCCCGTGCACAAGCACACGCCACCGTGCACAAAAAATGCGGTGTCGCTGCCCACCGTGGCAACAATTTTCTGAAGGCGCGCGGGTGAGCACGACACCGCGTGCAAACGCAGCACAGCTTTGAGCGCGCACACGGCATCGCTGGACCCAGCGCCAAGCCCCGTGCCAGGCGGCAACACTTTGCGCAGGCTGATGGCAGCGGGCAGTGGCAGGCCGAACTCGGCTTCCGCCGCACGCACCGCCTTCCACACAATATTGCCTTCGCCACTGGGCACATCGGCGCGGTCTGCGCGCACCGACAATTCCTCGGCAGATTCCACCGTGATGGTGTCGCCAAAATCCACCGCTTCCATCACCGTGACGACTTCGTGAAAGCCGCTGGCCATGCGTTCGCGCACTTCCAGAAACAAGTTCAGCTTCACCGGCGCAGCAATGGCGATTTTCATGGTGCTTCCTCGGTGCCCAGCAATCCGTTGTCGATAAGCCGTGCCGAGCCAAGCTGCGCGGCAACAGCCACCAAATCGCCTTGTTTCACTGCGCCGTCGCGCTCGCTCAAGTCCTGCGGGTCGCGCAGTTCTAAGTAGTCCAGTGCGAAGCGCGGCACGGTAGCAATGCGCGCGCGGCCCAACGCCAACAACGGCGCAGCGGCGCGCTCCCCCGCACGAAAAGCCGCATCCATCGCCAGCACCGCAGCGCGCAACGCAGGCGCAGCAACGCGCTCTTCGGCGCTCAAGTACCGATTGCGGCTGGACATGGCCAACCCATCCGCTTCTCGCAGCGTGGGGCACACTTCCACCTGCACGGGCAAATTGAAATCGCGCACCATGCGCGCGATCAGCAGCGCCTGTTGGAAATCTTTGCGGCCAAAGCAGGCGACATCGGGCTGCACCATGTTCAACAACTTCAACACCACCGTGAGCACGCCAGAGAAATGCCCCGGCCGTGAACGCCCGCACAGCACTTCGCTCAGGCCCGGCAATTGCACCGTGGTGCAAAACCCTTGCGGATAAACCTCGGACACTTCGGGCAAAAAGAGCACGCGGCAGCCAGCGGCTTCCAGCAAGGCCATGTCGGCTTCAGGCGTGCGCGGGTAATGCGCGAGATCTTCCTTCGGGCCGAATTGCAGCGGGTTCACAAAAATGCTGCTCACCACAACATCACTCACTTGCGTGGCGTGCTGCACCAGCGAAGCGTGCCCCGCATGCAGCGCGCCCATGGTGGGCACAAATCCGATGCGCTGGCCAGACAGGCGCTCGTCTTCGAGAGCTCTGCGCAGTGCGGTGACCGAACGAACAACGCGCAGCGCGGCCATTCGTGCTCAACCAACCGCTTCGGCGCCGGCCCAATCACCAAAGCGCTGCACGCCGCATTCCGTGGGCAACAGATCGCGCAGTTGCCGCAAAGTCAGCGCGCGTTGGGGGTGCACCAAGTCTGGCGCGATTTCCACGGCAGGAATCAGCACAAAACCACGCTCGCACATGCGCGGATGCGGCACCATCAAGGATGGAGTAGCCAGTGTGCGCGCGCCATGCAGCAGCAGATCCAAGTCCAAGGTGCGCGCGGCACCAGGCTGCGAGCGCGTGCGGCCGTGGCGCGCCTCCAGCCCTTGCAAATGCGCCATCACAATTTGAGGCGGCAAAGTGCACTCGAACAACGCGCACGCGTTCAGGAAATCGCCTTGGGGTACAGCGGAAACCGGCTCGGTTTCATAGAGCGACGAACGCGCCACCAAGCGGAGGCCAGGCACTTGCATCAACGAGCGCAGCGCCGCCGACAACGCCGCAGCGCGGTCTCCCAAATTCGATCCAAAACCAAGCAGTAGTGGTTCCATGTTCAGTTCTATGGCGCCGCTGCCTGCGCACGGCGCGGCAACAGCAGCAACAACGGCCCGCTTGCGGCGAAGGCCACACAAGTGAGCGGCACCATCACTTCGAAGAATTGCGCGAACAACGCGAACACGCCCACCAGCAGCGCCATTGTGGTGAAGCTCTTGCGCTTGAAAAGCCACACCGTCAGATGCACATATTTCAGACGGCTCACCATCAGCAAACCCAAGCAGCCCACGACCCACGGCATTGCACCGCGCACCCACGATTCGCCTGTGGGGTCGAGATCGCCATTCAAGATGACCAGCGACGACACGACTGCTGCGGCGGCGGGAATCGGTAGTCCCTTGAACCAGCGGTGCGAATCTTCGTCCGGCGTGGTTTCGACATTGAAGCGCGCCAAGCGCAGCGCGCCGCCAGCGATGTACACCGCCGCCAGCACCGTGGACACGCGCGGGCTGATGAACTCTGTGCCGCTGGTCATCAACTGATGGAACAGCAACGCCGGCGCAGCCCCGAAACTGACCACATCGCAAATGGAGTCCACTTGCTCGCCGAAGCGGCTGGTCTGCCCCGTCATGCGCGCGACTTTGCCGTCCACCGCGTCAAAGACCATCGCCAAGAACAGCAGCCATGCCGCTTGCGCTTGCAATTCGGTGCGCACTTGCGCACTGGTGGCCGCAGCAGCAGCCAAGCACTTCATCATCGCCATCAACCCGGCAATGAGGTTCCCCAAGGTGACCAATGTGGGCAGCACTTGCACAGGGCGAATGCGTTTGCGCCCGCGACGCGCAAGCTCTGCAGGGTTGCCTCTCAGGCTCTCTAAGTCGGTGCTCACTGTGGGCACTCCTTCAGCCGCGCGATGGCGTTCAAGCCGCCTTTCAGCATGTCGCCAGGCTGCACCAAAACTTCGGCCACCATGTCGCGCGGCAAAAACACTTCGGCGCGACTGCCAAATTTGATCATGCCGTAGCGCTCGCCGCGCTGGAATTGTTGCCCTATCAGCGCAGGGCACACGATGCGGCGCGCGATGGCACCTGCGATCTGGCGCACCAGCACTTGGCGCGGCCCGGATGGCATCTGCACTGTCAGCCCCATGTCCATGGCTTCGTTGCGGTCGCTGCCGGCGGGGTCGCGAGCATCTAAGAACGCACCGGGCCGATGTGCCAAATGGCATACCTGCCCTTTCAAAGGCACGCGGTTCACATGCACATCGAACACGGACAAAAAGATCCCGATGCGCACGCAGGGGCCGCTGTCGCCGGAACCACCGCAGGGCGGCATGGCTGGCAGCTCCAACACATCCGTCACCTTGCCGTCCGCGGGGCTGACAACGATGTCTTCGCCTCCAGGCAGCGGCCGCTCTGGGTCCCGAAAGAAATTCAGCACAAAGGCATAGGCCCCGCAGCCGATGACGGCGCAGCCCGCCCCGAACCAACCGCCCACGAGGCCCCAGCCACACGCGGCTCCCCCAAGAAAAAGCACGGCAAAGGTGGCTAACTCCGGAATGCCATGGGGTGTGAGGGGCAGGCGCATCTGGGCTTGCATCGTAGGGTCGAATTGTGGGTGGCGCAATTCCGCAGACTTTGACGCAGGCCGCGCGAGGTGCCATAACTCAGCCGCATCCAAGGGGCCACAAAACTATGCCAGCCATCACCTGCGTTCATGCTCGCGAAGTGCTCGATTCCCGCGGCAACCCCACTGTCGAAGTGGAACTAAGTCTTGACAGCGGCGCCCACGGGCGCGCCATCGTTCCTTCAGGTGCGTCCACCGGCGCCCACGAAGCTGTGGAGTTGCGCGACGGCGGCGCGCGCTACTGCGGCAAGGGTGTGCAGAGGGCTGTGGAGAATGTGATGGAGAAACTCGGCCCCGCCATCCTCGGGCATGACGCTGCCGACCAAGGCGCCATCGACGAAATCCTGCGCGACTGCGACGGCACCGAGAACAAAGCCAACCTTGGCGCTAATTCCATCCTTGCGTGCTCGATGGCTGCGGCCCACGCGGCCGCGGCCAACAGCGGCATGCCGCTGTACCGCTACCTCGGCGGCACGCAGGCGCGCCAGATGCCTTACCCCATGATGAATGTCCTCAACGGTGGGGCTCACGCTGACACCAATGTGGATATTCAAGAGTTCATGATCATGCCGGTAGGTGCGCAATCATTCCGCGAGGCGCTGCAGTGGGGTTCCGAGATTTTTCACGCGCTGAAAGGCGTGCTGAAGGCTAAGAAGCTCGCCACATCCGTGGGCGACGAAGGCGGATTCGCCCCCAATTTGGGCAGCAATCGCGATGCGCTGGACCTGCTGATGGAAGCCATCGTCAAAGCCGGCCGCAAGCCCGGCACCGAAGTGCAACTGGCGCTGGATTGCGCCGCCAACGAGTTTCACAACAACGGCGTGTACACCTTGGATGGGCGCAAAATGGACGCCACCCAGCTCATCGCTCTCTATAGCGACTGGGCGCAGGCCTATCCCATCCGCTCCATCGAAGACCCGTTGGCCGAAGACGATTGGAATGGCTGGCAGCAAATGACCGCCACTCTCGGCGGACGCATTCAGGTCGTGGGCGACGACCTCTTCGTCACCAACCCGAAGCGCCTTTCCAAGGGCATCGAGACCAAGGCGGCCAACGCCATCTTGGTGAAGCTGAACCAGATCGGAACCCTCAGCGAGACTTTCGAAGCTGTGGCCATGGCTCAGCGCAACGGCCTTGGCACGATCATTTCGCATCGCAGTGGAGAAAGCGAAGACACCACCATCGCCGATCTCGCGGTGGCTTTGAACGCAGGACAAATAAAGACCGGTTCGCTCTGCCGCACCGATCGCATCGCCAAGTACAATCAGCTCCTGCGCATCGAGGAAGACCTCGGCACCGCGGCTCGCTACGGGTGGTGAAGCGAGGCCGCGCTCTGACACCAAGTCAGAGCACGCCGCTGGGCTTCCGGGGAGGTAGCGCTGATGGACACTGAAGACGCCAAGGCGCGCGTGCGCCACACGCTTTTTTGGGGCGGGCTCGGCCTGTTGGGGCTGATCCTGTTTTTCGGGCAGTACTTGCCCGCCGTGCGCGACTCCGCCGACACGCGCGATTTGGTGCTGCGCCTCGAACAGCGCATCGGTGAACTGGAAGCGGAGCGCAACCGCTTAGAAGCGCGTATCGCAGCCGTGGACAAAGGCGACCCTCACGCCATCCAACGCGGCTTGCGCGAACACGACATTGTGCCTGCCGGAATCATCCGTTTAGTGGACAACGCGCCTGTGGGCGCTGGGCGCTGAAGCGCAGCGCGTTGGTACAGTCCCAGCTCCCAATAAGCGACATCAGCATGAGCAACACAACAGGCGATCTTGCGGCAGTTCAGAAACTGAAAGAGGCCTACGCGGCCCTGAAGACCGAAGTCGGGCGCGTCATTGTGGGCCAAGACGCGGTGGTGGATCAGGTGCTCATGAGCATCTTCGCCCGCGGCCACGGGCTTCTGGTGGGCGTGCCTGGCCTCGCCAAGACACTGCTGGTGAGCACGCTGGCGAAATCGCTGTCGCTGTCGTTCAACCGCATTCAGTTCACGCCCGACTTGATGCCTTCGGACATCACCGGCACCGAAGTCATCCAAGAAGATCGCAGTAGCGGGCAGCGGCACTTCAAGTTCATCCCCGGCCCCGTGTTCGCGCATGTGGTGTTGGCTGACGAAATCAACCGCACGCCACCGAAGACACAAGCCGCGCTGCTGGAAGCCATGCAGGAACACCAAGTGACGGCCGGCGGACGCCGCCATGTGTTGCCCGAACCGTTCTTCGTGCTGGCAACGCAAAACCCCATCGAGCAAGAAGGCACATATCCGCTTCCCGAAGCGCAACTCGACCGCTTCATGTTCATGATCCGCGTCTCCTACCCCAGCGCTGAAGAGGAACTGAAAATCATTCAAGACACCACCGGCGCGCGCAGTGTTGAACTGCGTCAGGTGCTCAGCGCCGCTGAAATCTTGGAACTGCAAGACACCGTGCGCCGCGTGCCGGTGTCGGATCATGTAGTGAATTACGCTTTGGAATTCGCGCGCCGCACGCGCATCACCACGCCGGAAGCCGATGATTTCGTGAAGCAGTGGGTGGCGTGGGGCGCTGGCCCGCGCGCCAGCCAATACTTGGTGTTAGGCGCAAAGGCCCACGCCGTGCTGCACGGCCGCACTTGGGTGAGCGGCGAAGATGTGCGCGCTGTGGCCCATCCGGTGCTGCGCCATCGCATCATTCGCAACTTCCGCGCCGAAGCCGAAGGCATTACCACCGACGGCGTCGTCGATCATTTGATCAAAGAAATCCCCCGCGCCGCCGCAGACCGCAGCGCGTGAGCCTGCGATGAGCGAGGACTATCGCAAGTACCTCGATCCGGCCGTACTGGAAAAAGTTGCCGGACTCGAGGTGAAAGCCCGCCTTGTGGTGGAGGGCTTCATGGCCGGGCGGCATGAGTCGCCTTA
Source organism: Singulisphaera sp. GP187 (assembly GCA_945907755.1). Classification (GTDB taxonomy): domain Bacteria; phylum Planctomycetota; genus SXUL01. The sequence continues at coordinate 45,887 of CAMDTN010000011.1, forward strand.
CAAAGGCTCTTCGGTGGAATTCGCTGAGCACCGCGAATATGCGCCTGGCGACGACTTGCGCCGCATCGACTGGAAGGTCTATGGCAAGTCCGACCGCTTCTATTTGAAAGAGTTCGAAGAAGAGACGAACTTGAAGGCCTATGTCGCGGTGGATGCTTCGGCTTCCATGGGCTACGCCGGTGGCACGCGCATCAGCAAGCTGGAATACTCGAAGTACGCCGCAGCGGCCATCTTGCATTTGGTGCAACAGCAACGCGATTCCGGTGCGCTCATCGCATTCGGTAGTGGCGTCAGCAACTTCGTGCCGCCGGGCAGCAGCAGCGCACACCATCGCAATCTCATCGAAACCCTCGCGGGCTTGGTCCCTGACGGCAAGAGCGGCATCGGCGTTGTCTTCGACGAAATCGCTTCGCGCTTGCGGCAACGCTCACTGGTGGCTGTGTTCTCTGACTTGATCGACGACACCACTGGCGTGCTGCGCGGTTTGCAACACATGGCGCACCGCGGCCACGATGTGATCCTCTTCCATGTGATGGACTCCGACGAACTCGAATTTCCGTTCGAGAAAATGACGCGCTTCGAAGGCATGGAAGACATGGAGCGCTTGCTGCTGGATCCGAAAGCCGTGCGCGAGGCGTACCTCGCTGAAGTTGGCGCGTTCCGCTCGCAAGTGATGGCCACCTGCCTCGCCAGCCGCATGGATTATGTGCCGCTGGACACATCTGCGCCTTTAGACAAAGCACTTTCCGCCTGGCTCGCCCGGCGCACGGGGACGCGCTGACATGGGCTCATTCTTCGGCGCACCGGCAATGTTGTGGTGGGGGCTGGCAGCCTCCGTGCCCATCCTCATCCACCTCTTCTCGCGCCAGCGCTACCAGCGCTTGCCGTGGGCCGCGATGGAATTCTTGCGCCGCGCCTTCAAGAAGACGCGCAAGCGCGTGCGCTTGGAACATCTGCTGATTCTGCTTCTGCGCATCCTGGCATTGCTGCTGCTGGCGCTGGCGTTGGCAGCTCCGCTGCGCGATGTCACCAGTTTGTTGGGCGGTGGCCGCCGCGAATTGGTGCTGGTGCTGGACGACAGTTTTTCCATGGCGCTGGAAGAGAGCGATGGATCGACGCCGTTTGCGCGTGCAAAAGCCAAAGCTGTGGCGCTCGTGAATGACTTGCGCGGCGACCGCGGCGACACCGTGAGCGTGCTGTTGGCAGGGCGCCCCGTGCGCATGCTGCGCAAGGCCAGCACCGAATTGGATAAGACCGCCACCGAATTAGCCAAGCTGGAAGTAAGCGATCTCGCCACGGATTTAACCGGCGCGTTGTCCACCGCCGCTGGGCTGCTGGAATCGTTGCCCGAAGGCGCGGAAGTGGTGCTGCTCTCAGATGTGCAGAAAACAGCCTTTGGCGACAGCACATCTGAAGCAGTGGCCAGAGACTTGGCCCTCGCCGCCCGCGCCATCACGGCGCGCAAGGGCACGCTGCGTTTCGTGCTGCCTCGCGCAACAAACACCGACAACTTGGCGCTCACTGCCTTGGAATGCCGCGAGCACAGCGTCATCGCTGGCCGCGCCGCGCGCATGGTGGCGACGCTCACCAATTTTTCCGACAAGCCGCAATCCGGCACGGTGCGTTTCCATGCGGACGGCGCCACCGAACCGTTTGAATCGCGCGAAGTCGAATCGTTACGCCCCGGTGCCAGCGAAAGCGTGGATGCGCGCGTTGTGTTCAACGCAGCGGGCAGCCATGTGGTGGAAGCGCGCTTCGCCACCGACGCGTTAGGCCCGGACAATCGCCGCGCACTCGCCTTGGATGTGCGCAGCAGCATTCGCGTGCGCTTAGTTGATGGTGAGCCCGCAGCCGAGCCCGGCGAAGCGGAATCGTTCTTCATGGCCGCATCGTTAGATCCCGGCATCGAAGGCGTGCGTTCGCCCTTCGAAGTGCAAGTGCTGGATGAAGGGCGCTTCGAGCAGACCCCGCTGAAGGACATCGAGATCGTGGTGTTGATGAACACCGCCGCGCTGTCACCGCGCAAGGCTGAAGAGTTGCGCGCCTTTGTCAGCGCGGGTGGCGCGCTGTGGGTGCTGCCGGGCGATCGCAGCGCACCGGAGTTACTGAACACATTGCTGTTCCAAGCGGGGCACGGCCCGCTGCCTGCGGCAATTGCTGGGCCCGTTGTGGCCGCACCCGAGAGCACCAGTTTTCGCTTGAGCGCGCCCGATCCGATGCCCACGGAATTGGCCTATTTCGCCGACAAAGATGTGGCTTCATGGTTGGGGCGTGCGCCGATTCACAAGCACTGGAAGTTAGAGCTCGCAGCAGACGCAGCGGCGCCTGCGCCCGCAACAAACCTCGGCGATGTTGTGAACACCGCGCGCGTGTTGTTGACTCTTGCCGCGCAAGATGGCAGCGGCACACCACAACCAGCGTTGGTCGTGAAGCGCTTCGGCGCGGGGCGCGCGGCCATCTGCGCATTCAGTGGCGACCAAGAGTGGACCGACCTGCCCGCCTTCCCCACTTTCGTTTTGCTGACGCGCGAGTTGGCGTGGTGGCTGAGCGAACAGGCTTCCAGCAGCGACAACCTGTTGGCCGGCGCTTCGTGGCGCCATCGCGTGCGCGGGCCTGTGAAAGAAGCGTTGCTGGCTTACGACGGCGGGGCCACTGCGGTGTTGCGCCCGCAAAGCAGCGACAGCGTGGCAACACTGGTCAGCGACGGCCTGTTGCGCGCGCGCCTCTGGCGCGCCGATTTCATTCCGCGCGACGGCGAAGCGCTGGAAGAAAGCACGCCGCGTTGGGTGGCGGTAAATGTAGATTGCGCTGAATCCGATTTGCACCGCGCCGACGAAGCGTGGTTGCGCACGGTGTTCGGCCCCGAAACGCAATTCGAAAGCGAAGGGCGTGAAGCGCAACAAGGCAACGAAGCCGCGGCAGCAGAGAATGCGTGGTGGTGGCTGTTGTTGGGCGCACTCACCGCGCTGCTGGCTGAAACGGCACTTTCGCAGTGGTTTGGCGCTCGTTCCGAGGCACGCGCATGAACACTCCCGACGAAGCCAACACTGGTCTCGTGCTGTTAGGCGCGCCCGCTGCGTGGGTGATCGTGCTGGTGATCATCCCGGCACTGCTGGGGTTTACGGCGCTGTTCTATCGCATGGGCCGCACGCCTTCGCCCAAAGCGCGCTGGTTCTTGGCTGGATTGCGCGCGTTGGTGGTTGTGTTGCTGGCAGGGCTGCTGATGGACCCCGCCTTCGAAGCGCAAATTGTGGAGCGCAAACCAGTGCTGACCGTGGTGCTGGCCGACAGCAGTGCTTCGATGCGCACGCGCGACGATTATTCACAAGCACCGGCACTGGCCGCTGCAGTGCGCGCCGCCGCAGGGCTGGACAGCGCAACCCCATTGGGCAGTGTCGAGCGCATCGAACTGGCGCGCCGCGTGCTCGATGACGGCAGCGAGAAAAGTTTCCTGCGCGAGCTTGCCAAGCAGCATCCTGTGAAGCTGCTCAGCTTTGGCGAAAAACTGTCGCCAGCCAGCAGCTTCGCCAGCGTGCAAGCCGATGAACGCGCCACCGCCATCGGCCTCGCGCTGCAACGCACACTCGACGACCCCGAAGTGAAGAGCAGCCCCGTTGGCAGCATCGTCTTGATCACCGATGGCCGCAACACGGCGGGCCCCGCAGCAATGGACTTCGCAGAGTTCGCACGCAACCGCCGCATCCCCGTGCATTGCATTGGCGTGGGCGACCCATCTGCGCTGCGCAATTTGAAGATCGTCGGGCTGCTGGCACCAGCGGTCAGCTTGCTGCACGACACGGTGGTCATTGAAACGCGCACGCGCCAGCGCGGTTTGAACGGCGCTGCCGCAACGCTGCGTTTGTTGGTGGATGGCACCGTTGTTGAACAACAAGATTTCACTTTCGGCGCTGCTGACGAAGACCGCGTGGTGCGCTTGATGCATCGGCCCGCGCGCGTTGGTCAGCAAGAATGGGTGGTGGAATTGGTGCCGCAGCCAGGCGAGGCCGACACCAGCGACAACCGGCGTACGGTGCCCATCTTGGTGAAAGATGAGCGCATCAAGGTGCTGTACCTCGAAACCTATCCGCGCTGGGAATACGCGACACTGAAAGATTTTTTGACGCGCGGCGAAGAAGCCTTCGACACGCACTGCTTGCTGTTGGATGCCGACCGCGGCTTCCCCCAAGAATCATCGGCGCGCTTGCCGCCGCTGCGCGAGTTGCCCGAATCGCCCGAAGATTTGTTCCACTACGACGTGATCATCTGCGGCGATGTCGACCCCGAAGGCTTAGGCCATGGCGACCCTGAACGCGCGCGCCGCTTCCAACAGAATCTGCGGCTGTTCGTCGAACAAGGTGGCGGTTTCATCATGCTCAGTGGCGAACGCTTTTCGCCCGGCGCGTGGAAGGACACGCCCATCGCTGAAATACTGCCCGTGATCATCGATTCCAGCGAAAGCGGCGGCAGCGGCGGCGATTCTGGATTCCACATGCGCCTCACAGAATTGGGCCGCGAACATCCGGTGATGCAGATTGTCGAAGACCCCGCACGTAACCGCGCCATTTGGGAAGGCGGCGAAGATCCGCTGGCGCTGGCGCCGCTGTGGTGGTTCGCGCCCGTGAAAAAGACCAAGCCAGGTGCCATGGCGTTGGCGCTGCACGCAAGCGCCAGCAACTTGCACGGCGCCCAAGTGTTGCTGGCCACCGGCACCTACGGCGAAGGCCCAGTACTTTTCTCGGCGCTCGACGAAATGTGGCGCTGGTACCGCGATCAAGGCCCGTTCTCGCACCACCGTTTCTTCGGCAACATGGTGCGCTTCGCTGCGCGCACACGCTTGCTAGCGGGCGACAAGCGTTTCCGCTTGAATGCCGACCGCAGCGAAGTCGAACAAGGCGCGCGCGTTTCGTTGAGTGCTTCCGTGAAAGACCGCGCTTTCTTGCCTGCCACGCGCGAAACGCAAGAGGTGGTGCTGCGCGAACCTTCGGGGCGCGAACGCCGCGAACTGTTGCGCCGCGTCGAAAACGGCCGCTACGAGCGCGCGTTCAGCGTAGGCGAGCTCGGCGAATGGAGCGCGTGGCTGCCGAACGAAGATGGCGTCAGCGACGAACGCATTGCGCCTCTGACTTTCCGCGTGGTCTTGGCGGATGCCGAACAACGCGAGCCCATCATGGAAGAGGCGCAATTGCGCGCGCTAGCCGCCGCCACCGGTGGGCGCTACACGGGGCTTGAAGGCGCGCGCGAATTGCTAAGCAGCGCGGCGTCAGGCACGGTCGAGATCCCACGGCAGCGCCGCATCCTGCGCTTGCGCGATAAAGACAGCCCATGGTTGCAGTGGATCCCCGCGGTGCTGTTAGTGCTGTTGGGCGTCGAATGGATGGTGCGCAAGCGCCAACGGCTTATTTAGAAACCTATGCGTTGCGCATTCCTAATGCTGTTGTTCGCGCTGGCCCTCGCGGCCCAAGAAGGCCCTACTTCGCAGGCGACGGTGCCCGACGACCCCGTGGTGCAGCAGTTGCTGCTGAAGGCCGACGAAGCCTTGGCGCAGCAAGACCTCGCCCGCGCGCTGGGCCACTGGCAAGACATTCTCGATCGCTTCGGATCGAAAGTGATTCAGGTGGCTCAAGGCGATCGCAGCGCGCACCCCACCGACCCAACTGTGGCCGGCGACCGTTTCCGCGGCGTGCGGGCCCATGTGATGGAGCGCCTGCGCCAACTGCCTGCTGAACAATTCGCGCAGTATGTGAAACGCATGGAGCCCTTGGCCGCAGCGCTGCTGCAACGCGGTGCGAGCACCTTCGCTGAAGCACCACTGCGCGAAGCGGCCGCGCGCTGGTTGTTAGTGCCATCGGGCCAAACCGCCGCCCTCACGCTGCTGGATTTACTGCTCGATCAAGGGCGCTTCGACGAAGCCTTGCTGCAAGCGCAGCGGTTGGAAGCGGAATTGCGCAGCATTGCGGCCGGTGCGACGGCACAAGTGCAAGCCGCCGCGCGCACGGCGTTGGCGCTGCGTGGTTTGGGACGGCGTGCGGGATTGGAAGCGATGGCAGTCGCCCACTCAGGTGCGGACGCAGGCACGCTGCGAGTTGGCGCGCAGACTTTGCCCGCGGCCACATGGTTCCGCTCCCTTGCCGAAGAGATTGCCGCGCCCAGCGCAGCGGATGCCACCACGCACTTCCCGCCGTTGGATGTGGTGCGGCGGCGCATGTGGGCCGAACCCTTGCAACGCAACAACGAATCCCGCGAGCTGTATGTGTTCGATGAACACGAAGTGTCGGCGCGCGTGGGCTGGTTTGCGGTGATGCCGAGTGTGCAAGGCGCCGCGGTGTTTTGGAATGACGGATTGGCCTTGCGCTGCGCGTCGCTGTTCACTCGTTCAGAACTGTGGCCCGCGGTGCGTGGCCCGGTGAACCGCCACGCCGGGCGCCGCAACCGCAATCTGCTTTTCCGCGTCATGGTGGATGGCGACCTCGCTGTCGCCGCACTGGAAGGCCCGCCGCTCGCACGGCCCCAACGCGCGTGGCAAGGCTTCGAAACCATCGAGGCCATTCCCAATCGCAAACTTGTTGCAGTAGACAGCACCAACGGCGCAGTGCGCTGGAGCCATCACACGCCCAGCGGCGACGAGCGCGATTTCCTGCGCCGCTTGAGCGTGCTGCAACCTCCAATAGCCCGCGGCGACACGCTCTATGCCACGGGCACTGTCCAGTTGGGCGTGTTCCATCACTGGGCCATGGCCATCGACCGCAGCACAGGCCGCCTGCGTTGGCGCACCTATCTCGGCGCCGGGCAATTGGAACTGAACATGTTCGGCAACCCGGTGAAAGAAGCGGTGCCACTGCCACTCGCTGAAGCCGATGGCGTGCTGTATTGCTGCACCAACATGGGCGTGTTCTGCGCGGTGGATGCGCTCACCGGAACGCTGTTGTGGGCCAGCGCCTACGCGCAAGAGAGCATCCCCAGCACCGATTCGCCAGTCACCTATGAACGCCACCCCGGTTGGGTGAGCACCGCGCCCGTCATTGCAGGCGAGCGCGTGTACGCGGCGCCACTGGATTCGATGACGGTGGTTTCCTTCCAGCGCAACGATGGCATGGTGCAGTCGTACAGCGCCACACGCCGCACTCTCGCGAATCCGAACACTTGGTTCTTAGGCGTGCACAAAGGCCTGATGCTGGTGGCGGGCAATGTGCTGACGGCCGTGGATGCGCAAAGCGGCGCGGTCCGCTGGCGCAGCGTAGAGATTCCCGCGCGCGCTGGCCGCGCCATCTTCGAAGGGCAGCCTGCGGTGGTTGACGGCAGTATTTGGGCCGCCATGGCAGACCCTCGCAGCCGCGGCAGCGCTATTCAACGCTATGCGTTGGACGGCGGCGCGTTGTTAGAGCAACAAGAAGCGCGAGATCAATCGCTGCTGGGCAACATTGTGGTTGCTCCCGAAGCACTGGTGATTGCCGGCGAGGACGAACTGGCGGTGTGCTTCGACCGCGAAGAAGTAGAAGCCCGCCTGCTGCGTGAAGTGCGCAACCCCAATGCCAACGCCGCAACGCATCTGCGTTTGGGCGAATTGCTGATGCGCAAGCCGGACTACGCCGCCGCCATTCCCGCCTTCGAGCAAGCGTTGCAAGTGGCGGAGCGCAGCAGCGACACGATCGTTGTTGCCACAGCGAAGCGCGCGCTGTTCGAAGCGTGGCTGGCCGCAGCATCATCGCGGCGCGAATTGCCCGCAGGCACCACGGTGCAAAAATGTTTCGAGCGTGCCCTCGAAAACGCCAGCGACGCACGCTCGAAGGCGCGCGTCTTACTGGCAGCATTAGATGTTGCGCTGCGCGACGACGACGCGTTGGCGGCCATGCGCCAGTGCGATGACATCTTGGCCAGCGTGGCCGGTGAACAAGTGCAAGCCGCAGGCCAACTCGCGGAATTGCTGGGCCGCAATGCACCGGATGCGCCGGTAGAGGCTGGGCTGTTGGCCGCCTTAGCCGCAGCGCGTATCAGCGAAAAGGCCGGCGACGCACGGGCCGCTGCAAAACGCTGGCAATTGGTGCGCGAACGCTACGGACGGCAGATTCTGAATGGCGAACCAGTGCGCAGCGTGGCTTCGCGCGCGCTGCAAGAATTGCTCAACCGCGACGGCCGCGCGGTGTACGCCGAAGTCGAACAGCAAGCCACGGAACGCTTCGCCGCCGCGCGTGCAGCCCAAGACGAAGCAGGCTTGCGCGCCGTGGTGGAAAACTGGCCCGAAGCAAGTGTGGCGGCGGAAGCGCACGCGGCGTTGGTGGCCTTGTTGATCCAGCGCGGCAAAGCTGCGGAAGCGGTGCCTGAATTGCAGCGGAATTTTCGCGATCACGGCAGCAATGCAGCAGCGCAGGTGGCGCGCTACGCAGAGCTGCTGCGCGCTCTGAAGCTGCACGACAGCGCGCGCGAAGTGGCGCAACGACTGGCGACTTTCGGCAGCGCCGATGTCGGCGGTCGCAGCGCGGCGCAGCTCGCAGCAGAAATCATTGGCGCACATGCGCCGGTTGCGGCCCCAAGCGGCATCGTCCCCGACAATTTGCAAGTGGCGTGGCGTCACGGGCGCCCCGACAGCGAAAGCGCGGCACTGGCGCTGCAGCCCGCGGGCGCTGCGCTGCCGCCGCACATGTTGCTGGGTTTGGTGGACGAAGCCTTGGTGGCACTGCAAGCCGAAGACGGCGCGGTGCTGTGGTCTATACCAGTGCAAGAATTGCAGTCGCCGGTGCATGCCGCCGACGGGCGCCTGTTGCTGCACCACGACGGACTGCTGGCATGTGTCGATTGGTCCACTGGCCGCGAACTGTGGAGGGTCCAAGGCAACCAATTCCAATTCATCGCTGCCGCAACTCACGAAGGGTTGGTGGTGGCGTTGACGCGCACTTTGGACCGCGGTGCCGCCTTGCGCTTGATGTCGTTTGATTGGTTGAGCGGACAACTGGTGCATTCCGTCGCCGCCAGCGATGTGGACCGCGGCGGCTTGCAGTTCAACGCGGGCCTCGCGTTGGTGATCGCCGAAGGCACCGAAGGTGCGCGCGCGTTCGACGTGTTGTCGTTGGCGCAAGTTGGCCCCGCTGCCGTCGGCACTCATGAAGTGGCGCCGCCGTTCTTGAGCACCGGCGGGCTACTCGTCAGTTTCGAGTTTTCCGGCCCACGCAACACGCCGGCGATCACCATCCGCGCACGCGACGCGCGCAGCGGCGCCGAGGCTTGGAAACACGAACTGGGTGCGGGGCAATGTGTGCCCACCGGGTCCGACGGGCGCTACCTCGCCTGTCAGTTCAGCCCCGCACGCGGCGGCCCAGGGCGGCGCTTCACGGTGCTGGACCTGCAAGATGGCACCAGCCGCGTCTCGGCGGCCTTGGCTAACAACGAGATCATTTCCGGGCCCGCGATTTTCGCCGACGGCCGCGTGTATCAGCCGCAGCGGCTGGCCTTCCGCACCGGGGCCGGCTTGGCGGAACGCGTGAAGGCCTACGACCTCGCCACGGGAGCATCGCCCTGGGCCAGTGCCGATTTCACCGGGCCCAATTTGGCTTTGCGGGCCGTGCCGTTGTCATCCGTGGTGTTGCTACGGAAAAGCGTGGCAGGTGGGCGCGGATTGCGCACGCCGGCATCAACGCTGTACGGACTGGATTTGGCCAGCGGCACCGTGATCGGTGTCACCGAACTCGGCAGCGTGGGGAACTGGGGCCAAGACGCGGGGTTGGTGGCTTGCGGGCAGACCTTGGTGGCCGCTGCAGGCCAGCAACTGGTGGGTTTGCGCGCAGCGAAGTGAGGCGGGCGGACACGATGGGCCCACACAAGTTAATGGCGGTGTTTGTGGCAAACTACAGCGCAGCACTGCGCCGGAGCCAAGGGCAGCGGCTGTAAGTAAAACCAAATGAAGACGCAACGATTCAATAATGCTGCGGCGCTCGCCCTCGCCTTCACGATAGGGGCGGGCGCGCTCGCCTTCACGCTGGTGCCGAGTTCTGTTGCCACGGTGACGCGCGACGAGAGCGCAACAGTGCGTCCCGCATTGCGAACCGCGGACCCCGAACGCGTGCGGCGCTCGGTGGAAAAGGGGCTCGCTTGGTTGCGCCGCGCGCAGGATAAGACCACCGGCGCTTGGTCCGAAAACATTGGCTACAAACTGAACTCCGAATTCGTAGTGACCGAAGCGCAGAAGCCCCATGTCGGTGTCAGCTCACTCGCGCTGATGGCGTTTTTGTCCGGCGGGCATTTGCCCGGACGCGGGCAGTACGCCGATGTGGTGGAGCGCGGCATCGACTTCGTGTTGTCGTGCGTCGACCCCGAGACGGGGTACATCAGCCGCGACGGCACGCGCATGTACAGCCACGCCTTTGCCACGCTGTTGTTGGCGGAGGTCTATGGCATGACCCACCGCGAAGACTTGAAAGAGAAGTTGCAGCGCGCAGTGGATGTGACGGTCAAGTCGCAGAACTCTCACGGGAGTTGGCGTTACTTGCTTTACTCCAGCGAATCGGACATGAGCATCACGGTGTGCCAGATCATGGCGCTGCGTTCGGCGCGCAACAAAGGCATCCGCGTGCCCAAGACGGTGATCGACCGCGCCTACGACTATGTGGTGCGCAGTGCTTACAAAAACCCTGCGGCGCCGGAATACGGCGGCTTCAAGTATCAAGAGAAAGATCGCTCACGCACTTCGTTCGCGTTGACCAGCGCCGGAGTGGCCACGCTGTATCACTCGGGTGTTTATGAGCACCAGTTGATTCAAGCGGGTCTGCAATATCTGCGCAGTGAAATCGCCGATGTCAGCCGTCACTTCGGCGGACGCCAAGGGCACTATTTCTACTGGTACGGGCACTACTACGCCTGCCAAGTGTTCTTCATGGCGGGCAACGACAACCCAGACCAATGGCAGTTCTACTGGGATCGCATGAGCCGCGAACTGCCCGACAACCAAGAAGCCGATGGTTCGTGGAGCAATCTCGTGGGCCCCGGGCCTGCGTTTTCCACCGCTGTGGCCAGCATCATTTTGCAGATCCCCAACCAATACCTGCCCATCCTGCACCGCTAAGGAAGTGGCGGGAACCCCGCGCTTTGCCGTACGACTAAACACTCCATGAGCACACTTGCCCCAGTTATCGCGCGCTTGAACCAACTGGGGCGGCGCCGCACTCTCGCGCTGCTGCTGCGCGGTGCCGCTGCGCCCATGGCGGTGTGCGCTGGCTTCGCGGTGCTGGGTTTGCTGCTGGATTGGTGGCTGCATCTTCCGGTGGCGGTGCGCGCCATTCATTTGTGCGCAACCCTTGCAGTCGTCGGGGTCTTGAGCTGGCGGCACCTGCTGCGGCCGCTGTTGCAGCGCCCCAGTTTGGACCAACTTGCTCTGTTGGCAGAAGCCGCAGACCCGAGCCTCAGCGACCAACTGATTTCTGCGTTGCAATTGGAACGCGATTTGCGCGAAGGCACGGCGGTGGAATCCCCCGAGCTCATCAACGCACTGGTTGAAGACACCGCGCAGCGCTGCGGGCGCATGAACTTCCGCAACGCGGTGCCGCTGGCTCCGGCTCTGGGCGCACTGTGCTTGGGGCTGCTGGCTTGCGCTATCCCTGCGGGCATCGCCGCCGCCGATACCGAGATCGGTTCCATTTGGATGCAACGCCTGTTGCTGTTGCGCGAAGTGCCTTGGCCACGCGTGAACCACTTGGTCGTGGAAATCACCGATGCCGCACAAATGAGCTGCGAGCAACGCGGCGACACACTGGTGTTTCATGTGGCCGAACGCACGCCGTTGCAAGTGAATGTCAGCGCTGCGCCGGGCTCTAAGCTGCCAGATTCTGTGACTTTGCAGATGACGCCGCTGGATGGCGACACTGGCCCGCGCGAGATTCCACTGGGCCGCTCGCCTTCAGGCGCGTTCCAACACATCTTCCCGCCGCTGATGGCTTCGTTCTCTTTCACCGTCAGCGGGGGCGACGACGACGACGGCTTGCCGGTCCACGAGATCTTGGTGGCCCGCGCGCCGCGCGTCACCGCCTTGAGCGCCCACTACGAATACCCCGCCTACACCGGCATGCTGCCGCGCGATTTGCCCGACGCCAACATTTCGGCCCCCGAAGGCACGCGCATCCAACTGCGTTTCAGCGTGAACATGGATCTGACGGCCTTCGCTTTGCAATTCGAAAAGGCCGGCGCTGCTGCGCCAGTGCTGCAAGCCGACGGCAAATGGCTGCACGAATTCAGTGTCGCAGTATCAGATGTGTGGACTTGGAAATTGCACGGCACCAATGGCGTGGCTTCCACGGATGTCCCGCGTTATGTGGTCACTTGCGAAAGTGATCAGCCGCCGCGTCTCGCACTGGAAATGCCGGGCACCACGACGCTGTTGGTCACTCCCGATGCGGTGATCCCATTCAAAGGCAGTGCAACGGACGACTTCGGCATCACGGAATTGGGCCTGCGTTATGGCACCGACCCGAAGCTACTCACCACCAGCGTGGCCTTCGCCGCAGAAGACCTCACCCACCCGCTGGGTGAACGCCAAGTGCCGTTCTTCCGTGCGCAACCCGTAGCGGAGCTGACTTTGCCGGCGGAAGCCGCAGCAGAAGCGCTGCCCGCACGCCCCGCGCGCCCCCCAGGCGATGGCGAGCGTTTTGCGCTGCGTTTGGCCGTGGCTGATAACCGCGTGACCGCGACGCAGAGCGAACCTCACCGCGTGCTGAGCGAACAAGAGTTCCGCGTGCAAGTCATTTCGGCGCAGGAATTGCAAAAAGAGTTTTCGCAGCGCCAAGTGCGTTTGCGGGATCGCGCTGCTGACATCGCGGGCCTGTTGGACCAACGCATCGCCGAATGCACCGAACTGATTGCCGTGCTGCGCAGCGCAGGCGACCAGCCCCCGGGCGAGCCGCGCTTTGTAGCGCTGGAGCAAGGCGTGCTGCGCTTGCAGAGCGAACTCGGTTCTTTGGCACGCCAATTCCTGCGCATCGCCGATGGCTATCTGTGGAATCGTTTGGACAAGGGCTTCCTCACCGAGAAGTTGATGACGGTGTTGGCGACAGGTTTTCACGCGCGCCCAGAGCAAGAGTCTGGTGCCGCTTGGGCCGCCGCGCTGAAAGAAGTGCGCCCTGCCATCGACGAAGCCACGCTGATGGGCCGCGTGGCCACCATCTTGCAACTCGCGTTGGGCACCGCGCTGGAGCGTGCCCCCGCTGCCGTGCGCCAGTTGCAGCAAGTGAATGCGACGCCCATGGCCGCGCGCCTCGCGCCGCTGGAAGCCGCGCTGCCACTGCTGTTGGCGCTGCGCGAAGATGTCACCGCACTCACCGAACGCTTGGAATCTTGGGAAAACTATCTGGATGTCTTGCAGGGCTTCCGCGAACTGCTGGACCTTCAGAAGGGTGTCGAACACAAACTCCGCAAAGTGACCAATAAGTGAGGAGGCTGCCATGTTGCGTTGGCTGTTGATCCCGCTGCTCGCGCTGCACTGCGCTGCGGTGCTGCCTGCTCAGGAAGTGTCCACAGACAAAGACCTGCAAGTGATCGTGCGCGAGCAGGAAAACGCTGTGCGCCGCATCAAGGCGCTGCGTGGGCGCGTGCTGCGTTTGCGCGAGAGGTTGGTGCGCGACAACAACGAGCGCAGCATCAAATTGTTAGATGCCGCTTTGGCGAAGCTCGACAGCATCGATCTTGAAACGCAACTGAGCAGTGTGGCGGAACTGGTGCGCAAAGGGCAAGCCTTTCAGGGTTTGGCCGAAGCCGCGAAGGCGGTGGCGGAAATCCAACGCATCATCGATTTGCTGATGGAAAAGCCGCCGGAACAAAGCGAGCGAGAGAAGCGCGAAGCAGAGCTGGCCGAGGCGTCGGCGCAGTTGGCCGACATTGCCGCCAAGGAAGAAGCGCTGAAGCGCAGCACCGAAGCGGTGCGCGATGGAATGTCTGCGGAAGCGCGCACTGCAGCCGCCGCGTTGGGCGAGCGCGTGAAAGCGTTGCGCGACGAACAGCGCCGTTTAGCAGCGGAAGTTGCCGCAAGTTTGAGCGAGGAACAAGCCATCGACCGCGCGGCGCAGGCCGCCGAAGAACTGCGCGCCGCCGCTGCGGCCTTGCGCGATGCGCAAGGGAATGCGCAGCAGACCATGAAGCTCGCGAACGCTGCGAAGCAAGCGGGTGAATTGGCGAGACGCGCCGCAGCAGCAGCGAAGGCCGCGCGCGCGCAGGCGTTGTCTGGGGATGCGCTGCACGATGCCACAGAGGCCACTGCGTCGCCGAACGCCGACGCAACCAAACGCCGCGAGGCACTGGAGCGCGCCGCGCAAGCAGCCAAACGCGCCGCGGAAGCTGCGGCAGAGGCAGCAGAATCCGCTGGCAGCAGCGCCGAAGCCAGTGGGCAACAAGCGTTGGCGGAAGCCATGTCCAAGTTGGCCGCAGCGAATGCTGCCGCTGCGCGGGCAGAGACTGCTGCCGCGTTAGAGCAAGCGGGCAAAGCTGCAAGCGCCGCGTTGGAGCAAGCCAGCAAGGCTGCGGCAGCGCAAGCTGCTGCTGGGCAAGCAAACGCCGCAGCGTTGGCGCAACAAGCCAAGGATGCAGCGGCCGCAGCCAAGGACGCCGCCGCAGAAACATCATCCGCTGCTGAATCCGCCGCCGCCATGAGCGAAGGCGCCGCAGCAGCGCAAGCCGCGAAAGAAGCGTTGGAGTCTGGTTCGCCCGACAGCGCTGCGGAGCAAGATTCTCGCGCCGCCGCCGCGTTCGCTCGTGCGCAAACGGCCTTGGCTGAAGCAGCCGCCGCAGAAGCCGCTGCGCAGAACGGCCCGTTGCAAGCCAGCGACAGCGCCGCAGCAGCCGCCGAAGCCGCTGCGAAAGCGTTGCCTGCTGAGGGCGCTGCCGCCGAAGCCGCCGCAGATTTGGCCAAAGCAGCAGCCGCAGCGCGCAGCGGAGCAGAAGCCGCGCGTAATGGTGGCAAGCAAGCGCAGCGCCAGCAGGCCGAAGCCGCCGCCAAGGCCGCAGCAGATGCCATGCGCAAATTGGAAAGCGCCAAGCGCGATCTCACGCGCCGCAAAGACGCCGCAGCCGAGCAAGCTAAGAAACAGCGCGACCTGTCGCGCAAGATCGACGAAGTGAAGAAGGCCGCGCAGGAACGCAGCGAGAAGCCTTTCGAAGAAGCGAGCAAAGCGCTGGACGACGCCGCGCGCCAACAAGACAGCGGTGCACAATCCAGTGACTCGGGCGATCAATCCAGCGCCGACCAAGCGCAGCAGAAGAGTGGCGAAGCATTGGACCGAGCGGCGCAAGCCTTGCAGCAAGCTGCCAACGCGCGCGAACGCAACGCGGAGAATGACGCGGCAGAGCAGCAAGAATTGGCGCGGCGTCAAAAGGAAGTGCAAGAGCAAACGCAGCAGTTGGCGGAGTCCATGAAAAACATTTCGCCAGAGGCGTCCGCGCAAGCGGCGTCGGCCAGCGAGAGCATGGAATCAGCGCAGCAGAGCCTGAGCCGCAAAGACGCGGGCGCGGCGGCCGAGCAAGAACAAAAAGCCATCGACCAACTGAAAGATGCGCAGAAGAAAGTGGATGAAGAGCGCGGCAAGTACGACGACTTGCAGCAAGAAGAAGCGCTGTTCCAACTGAAGGCCGAAGTGGAAAAGCTGATTGTGATGCAGAAGGAAATCGTCGATTCGTC
>CAMDTN010000012.1 GCA_945907755.1 Singulisphaera sp. GP187
ACATCGCTGGAAGCGGTCGGCGCTGGTACCGCGCTCTCTGTCTGCGTTGTTTCGAGCAGCGCGGCCATGCCTGCTTGCAAGCTGCTGGGGCCGGACGCTACTTCGACCTTCTGGGTTAGCAGCCCGTCCAGTCTGTCGAACACCATCCGGGCGAAGGCGGCGTTTCCGTTGCGTGCGTGCGCGATGACGGCGGCGGCGAAGGCCTGCGCGTTGCGCGGGTTCTCCTCGAAGATTTTCCGCAGCATGGCGGTAGGGCCGCGAGGACCCTTTTTCCCGCCAGCTGGGTTGCCGCTGTGCCCCCTCTTGAAGTG
This sequence comes from Singulisphaera sp. GP187, assembly GCA_945907755.1. Lineage (GTDB taxonomy): Bacteria > Planctomycetota > SXUL01. The sequence continues at coordinate 312 of CAMDTN010000012.1, forward strand.
GTACGGAATCAGCTGCGGCGCGATAACTGCCTTCTTACTGCCTTCCTGTACTGCGTCCCCACCGTTTTCTTCAGCGTCCCGTTCGTGCTTCGCCATGCTCAGCCTCTCTCCTTGGGGCTTTGGCACCCCGTCGCTGTCACCATGGCAAGGATGCCAACGCGCACCGCTTCGGGCAGGTCCGGCCATGCGGCAACCAGTGCTGCAAGTGCGGGGTCGGAGCGCAGAGCAGTGGTCACTTTTTGCGTTGTGGGGATGGCACTTCTGTTGACCCCTTCCGCGGCTTGCGCGGAAATGGCTGTTTCTGTAGCGTTTTTTCGGGAGGGGCTCCACAATGGCATTGTGGGGGTCAGGGGTTCAATTCCCCTATCCTCCATCCCGGCAAAAGGCCCGCGCGCTGCAAAGCGTGCGGGCCATTTCATGCGCCGCTGGTCCAGCGCGGCGGTGGCGGAAGCGTCGGTGCCATCAATCCCCAAATTGCCATGGCGCTGCCGTAACTTTCGGAGCGCAGAAATACTCGGTCGTTCCAACCACCGTCGCTGTCCCGCGTGCGCCAATACAACGCGCGTAGTTTCTGCCGCAACGCCGGACGCGCCGCTTCGGGCAATAACTCGATAGCCTGCGCTGTGTAAGTGTGAGCGTAGTGGAAGTAGTACGGCGCGATCATGTAGGGCGGCACATGAGTGCCTGTTTGGCAACGGCGCTTTTCCAACCACTCCCAGTGGGTGAAGAAGGCCTCCACTGCAGACTGCACTCGTTCAACGCTGCCACGCCCCGCTAACAGCAGCGTGGATTCGCACACCGCCATGCGGGCGCACGCGCCTGCAACATCTTCAAAGCCCTTGCCGGTTTGACGCGCCGGATCTGTGCCGTACTGGAACGCACCACTTTGCAGCCGCGCGTCCTCCAGAGTCTTTAGCGCTCGCGTCACCACGGCTTTGTCCACCTTCAAGCCGCGCTCCTGCGCAAGAAACAACGCTTGCAGCGTGGGTGCCGTCATAAATGTGCTTGCGGGCGAAGCCGACTTGCCACCACGGCGCGAGTAATTCCAGCCACCGCTGTCGGCGATCTCTGTGCGTTCCAGAGTCGTCACCAATGTTTGTGCCACTTTGCGCACGCGCAGCGCTAACGCGTCATCAAACACCTTCGCATCCAAGCCGCGGAGCAACCATTCCAGCGCATAGCTATGCCCCCAACCGCGCACGTCGTAGCTGCCGAGAAAGCCCTCGGCCATCAGCGGCTCGTCTTTCAGTTCGCGCAGGATGAACTCCGTTGCCTTCAACACACTGGCGCGCCGCGCTGCGTCCGCTGCAAACCCGGGGGCTCGCAACAAACCCAAGCAACAGATGGCGCTACCGCCTACGCGGTAGCCCGGCGGGATCTCGCCCGACGCCACGCGGTACACGCCTTGGTAGGGCCACTCGGCCCCGGCCGTAAACCCGGGAATGCCCGCGTGCGCTGCCTTCTCGGTACGAGCTTTCTGCTCTGCTGCGCGCTCCGCCTTGAAGTCGTAACTTTCTTGATGGCTCAGCATCAGCGTCACTGCCTGCTGGGCGGCAGCTTCGACCGCCGCATCGCTGATGCTCTCGCTTGGGGCTACTTGGCTCCACAGCGCGGTGGCCGCGGTCACAGAGAAAAACGCTGCAAGGAGTGCTGCTTTCATGGTGCTGATTGAACCATGCCAGCCTCGTTGGTAGAAACTGCACCACAAATCGCAGCCGCCTGGATTCCCCGGGAGCTTGCAGGAGAAGCCCCATGGGCAAGAAGTCCAAGGACAAAACCGAAATCATCTTCCTGGTCTGCAGCGAGACCGGAGACCGCAACTACACCCTGCGCAAGCGCGGCAAGGGCAAGAAGCTGGAGCTGTCTAAGTACTGCCCCCGCTTGCGGAAGCACACCAAGCACACCGAAAAGAAGAAGTAAGCGCGCTAGCGCCCAACTTGGGTGCTTTCGACACGCGCTCGCGCGTGGTCGACACGCGCTCGCGCGTGGTCAACACGCATTCGCGCGTGGCAATCTGGCTGGCCCGCGACCACTGGTGCGCGGGCCGCTCGCATTTGAGGCACCCGCTGCAGGCTGCCCCGTGCACGCAAGGCTCCGGCGGATATCATCTCCAGCGGAAGGGACGGCGAGCATGTCACCACGGATGGCCCTTGGGCTCTTGATCCTCTTGACCTCGATGCTGCACGCACAAGGCGCAACGGCTTTGCGCGTAGTGGCGATGCCCACGCTTGCAGAGCTCGAAGGCACTTCCACCCCCAACGGCGCAGTGATCGACGAGCGCTTCTTGGCGGCGTGGCGCACAGAGCGCGACCGCGCGCTCACCGACCGCGTTGATGTCTTGGTGTTGGAACTCACCACCCCCGGCGGCACTCTGTTCCACACGCGCCAAGTGATGGACGACTTGCACGCGCTGCGTTTGGCTGGCGTGCGCACCGTGGCTTGGGTGCCGCATCAAGCGCTTTCCGGGGGCGCGCTGCTCAGTGCCGCCTGTGCTGAAACCGCTGCGGCTCCGGGCGCCGAAATCGGAAACGCCATTCCCTTGGAATTCAGCGACACGGGCTCGCTGCGGGAAGCCCCCGCAAAGTTGCTGTCCGATGTGCTTGGCTTGATGCAACGCTGCGCTGCCCTTGGGTGCTTTGCCACCGCGCCGTTGCTGGAGGCCATGGTGAACCCCGACTCGGAGTTGTTGGTGGTGACGCCCCCCGGCGGCAGCGCGCGGCTGATGACGCTGGCGGAATACCGGCGCGACTTCCCCGCCGCTGCTGGCAACATGAGTGTGCGCACAGTGAAGTCTGCTGGCTCCGCTTTGGTGTTGGTGAATGGAGCCAACAGCGTTGGACTGCCAGGACTGAAAATGTTGAGCGTGCGCGCTCGTGAAGAACTTCCGGCGGCGCTAGGGCTGCCCGAGCGCGCGCTGGAAGTGCGCCCACTGCCTTTGAAAGGGCGCGGTATTTTCGGCGTCGCCTTTGGCGATTTTGACATCAGCCTGCTGCTGATCATCGCGGGACTCTTCTTCTTTGTCATCGAACTCAAGACTCCCGGCGTCGGCATCGCCGGCGTGCTGTCACTGTTGTGTTTGATGGCTGGCTTCTTGATGCGCAGCGCTGACGGCCCGCCCATTGTTGTCACCGCGGGGTTGTTGCTGTGCGGCGTGCTGCTGTTGTTGGTGGAGTTTGTGGTGTTTCCAGGCTTCGGCATCCCAGGTGTGGCTGGCATCTTGCTGGTTCTCCTCTCGGTTTACACCGCGACAGTGGGGCTGCCTGGCAAGACTGTGTGGGAACAAACGGTGCCAGATTCGCCCTCCGACTGGTTGTTGGTGAAGGGCTTTGGTTTGCGCTTCGTTCTGAGCCTGCTGCTCAGCATTGGCAGCGCCATGCTGTTAGCTCCGGTGCTCCACCGCCTGCCGCTGTTCCGTGCCGCGTTTCTATCGCCACCAATCCTGGAACCAGTCACTGCCGGTGCGCGCAGCCCAGCCGCCGCAGGTGCCGTCAGCGCCACGGGCTTTGTGCATCTGGCCGCGGATGCCGTCGGTATCAGCTCCACGCCGCTGCGCCCCGCTGGCAAAGCCAGATTCGATGGCTTGGAAGTGGACGTGGTGAGCGAAGGCCCTTTCATCGATGCAGCCCAGCGGGTGCGCGTGTTGCGCATCAGCGGCAATCGTGTCGAAGTGCGCGCCGAGGGCCCCGCAGCATGACGATGGCCATCGTGCTGATGCTGGTAGCCTTCGGATTGGTGCTGCTGGAAACCATCATTCCCAGCTTTGGCCTTCTGGGATTGCTAGCGGCCACTTGCTACGCATTTGCCTTGATCGAAGCGTTTGCTGTCGAAGCCGCCACAGGCTGGACTTTTGTTGCGCTGGGCGTGATCCTGCTGCCGCTCGCGCTGCTCTTGGGTTTCCGCGTGCTGCCCATGACCCCGTTGGGCCGCGCGTTGGTGTTGCAGCCGCCTAAGGCGTCTGGGCACCAATCCTCGATTGCGTGCGGCATGCAAGGGCAAGCCGTGACAGACTTGCGCCCCGCGGGCACCGCGCTGATCGGCGGCCAACGCGTAGATGTGGTTTCTGTAGGGGCTTTCATTTCCAACGGATGCGCTGTGCGCGTTCTGCAGGTCGAAGCGATGCGTGTGCTGGTGGTGCCAGAAACGAAGGAGTCGTAACTCAAATGCAATATCTGATGCAAGGTAAAGAAAACCTGTTTGATCTGATAACGGGCACGATGGTGCTGTGGGTCGTCGGCATCGTGCTGGTGCTGATGTTTCTGGCCTTCATGGTGAAGCACCTGTCGCTGTATGTGCGCGCGCTTTTTTCGCGTGCCGAGATTTCGATGTTCCAACTGATCGGCATGAGCCTGCGCAAGGTGAACGCCCCGCTGATCGTGCACTCAAAAATCCGCGTCGTGCAGTCGGGCCTCACCATCAGCACTCAAGAACTGGAGGCGCATTTCTTGGCCGGTGGCAATGTGTCGGCTGTTACCAGCGCCATCATTGCTGCGGATCGCGCGGGCATCGAACTGCCCTTTAAAACCGCAGCGGCCATCGACCTTGCCGGGCGCAATGTGGTCGAAGCAATTCACACTTCGGTAGATCCCAAAGTGATCGACTGCCCTGAACGCGGTGCTGAACGACTCGTCATCAGCGCAGTGGCCAAGAACGGCATCGAGTTGCGCGTGAGGGCTCGGGTGACAGTGCGCACGCACATCCCACGGTTGGTGGGCGGCGCCACCGAAGAGACCATCATCGCGCGCGTGGGCGAAGGCATCCTCACCACCATCGGTGCTGCAACGGATCACAAAGAAGTGTTGGAGAACCCCGACCGCATTTCCAAGACGGTGCTGGCGAAGGGGCTGGATGCTGGTACGGCTTTCGAGATTCTGTCGATTGATATCGCCGACATTGATGTGGGCGAGAACATCGGATCGAAGCTGCAGACGCAGCAAGCACAAGCAGACTTGCTGGTGGCCCAAGCCAAAGCCGAGGAACGCAAGTCCATGGCCATCGCACGCGAGCACGAAATGCGCGCGAACATCGCCGAAAACGAAGCCAAGCGCGTGGCCGCCGAAGCCGAAGTGCCCTTGGCCATGGCCGAAGCCTTCCGCAGCGGACGCTTGGGTGTCATGGATTACTTGCGCATCAAGAATCTTGAAGCCGACACCAATATGCGCGACAAGATCGCCGACCCGCCGAAGGGTTCCTGATCCATGAATCCGAATGTGCAACTGGTGCGCGACATTCTGAGCGCACTGGTCGTCATCGTCACCATCGTGTTGGCGTTGCGCAAAGTCGTTGTTGCGGCGCGTGAAGCTGAGAAGAAGCGCATGGACGCAGCCACGCTCAGCGCGCAGCCGCAGCGCGCTGTGGCTGCGCGACGCAGCAGCACCACGACTCGCGAGAAACGCATTATGCATAGCGCGGCTGTGCAGCAACGCGCCCCAGCGGCGGCAGCGCCAGCGCGAACCCCTAGTTGGATCGCTGCGGCCAACGCAATCACAACGGCGCCGCTGCAGGTTCTCTCCATCCAACAAATCGGTACCAGCAACAGGTCGCGGCGCCGCATCGACGCCGCCACCGTGCGCAACGGCTTTATCTGGGCCACCATCCTCGCCCCGCCGACAAGCCTGCGTTAGTCAGTCTTGGCGCAGACAGCGCACAGGGTCCAGCAGCGCCGCGCGTAAAGCAGGCACGATGCTGGCGAGGAACGACGCGCCCAGCGCAATCAACAGCACTGTGGCAATCGAATCGGCTTCGAAGCGCACCGGAATGGTCTCGAAGCGATAGACCGCAGGGTTCAGCAAATCCACGCCCATCAACGCCGAAAGCCCATCGACAATCGGGTCGATGTTGTGCGCTACGAGCAGCCCTAACAGCAGCCCGCACAGCGTGCCCACAGCCCCGAGCAACAAACCGTAGCCCGAGAAAAGCACCACGATGCGCCAGCGCGGCAGGCCCATACTGCGCAAGATGCCGATGTCGCGGGTCTTCTCTTTCACCAACAGCCAAACCATGCCCATGATGGCCACTGCCGCCACGGCGATCACCGACGACAGAATCACCAACATGATGCGCTTCTGATCTTGGATGGCGAGCAGTTCGCTGCGGTGGGCTTCCTCGAATGTCTGCACCACCAACTCTGGATGCCGCTGGCGCAATCCTGCGGCGACCGTGGCGACTTCCTGCCCTGCGACGATGCGTGCATGCAACGTGGCGGTGTCGCGCGCCCGCGCGGGGTCTGGATGCTTCAGAGCATGCAGCACGCGCCGGTCCATCAGTGCTATCGCGCCGTCATGTTCTGCATGCCCACTGGAAAATGTGCCCGCCACGCGCACCACCGCTGTTCGCGTTTCGTCGAACACAGGACGCCCATCGGCCCCTGTAGTGGCGCGCGCTAGAACCAGCGTCACTTCATAGGGCCCCGAGCCGTCGGGGCCAGTCACACCCAGCGTCTTGGCAAGCGCGTCGCCCATGAGGATCGCCCCATCGGCTAGTGGATTGCTGCGGCGCGCTAAGGGAACGGCGAGCCCCGCGTTGCTGACTGCCGCCAACATGTCGTCCAGCGGCATCACTGCACGTTCTTCGTTCCAGTCCACACCCCAAACGCGCACACCTTCGATGCGCTCCTCCACTGCGGGGTCTGGGTTGCGCCCAGGAATCAGCAGCGCCAACATTTCCGTGCGCGCGGCAAGTCCAGCAAGTCCGCCACCGGGCAGCAATTCCTGCTGCAACGCGTGGCGCACCAACTCTTCCTGCGTAGCGCCACCCAGTTCGTGCTGGATCACCAAGTCTGCTTGCGTGTGGCGAAAATGGTCCACCAAGAACTGCTGCACCCCAGCCATCAGCGCCAAAATGACAATCATGGCCATCACGCCCAAGCTGATGGCCGCAACAGCCAACAGCGCGATGCGGCGCGTGCGGAGGTAGCGCAGAATCAGCACGCCATCACTCCGGGCTGATGATGCCGTCGCGCATCACCACACGGCGCGCAGCCACCGCGGCCATGTCAGCTTCATGAGTGACCACCAAAATGGTCTGCCCTAATTCACGGTTCACTTCCACCAGCAGTTCATGGATGGAATGCGCCGTGCGCGAATCGAGATTGCCCGTGGGCTCGTCGCAAAACAGGATGGATGGGCGGTTCATCAAGCCCCGCGCAATGGCCACGCGCTGGCGCTCGCCACCGCTCAGTTGTTGAGGCCGATGCTGCATGCGCTCTTTCAAACCGACGCGCTCGAGCAGTTCCATGCCGCGCTCGCGGCGCTCGGCTGCACTCTTCGGTGCACGACCACGACCACGCGCGATCGCCGCTGGCATCACGACATTTTCCAGCGCCGAAAACTCGGGCAGCAAAAAATAAAACTGAAATACAAATGCTGACTCCGTTGCGCGCAGTTCTGTACGCCGCGATTCACCCGCTGTGGCAAGAGCTTCCCCGTTCCACAAAACCTCGCCGCCATCAGGCCGATCTAACAGCCCAAGGATGTGCAACAGTGTGCTCTTGCCCGAACCCGATGAGCCAAGGATGGCGGCGAATTCGCCCCGCATCACGCGCAAATCCGCGCCGCGCAACACTGCAACGCGTTGTGCGCCTAGCGCGAAGTGACGCTGCAAGCCACGGGCTTCCAGAACAGGAATCTCAGTCAAGTTCGTAGCTTCTGGAGGGTTCATTCGTAGGCCAGCGCCGCCAGCGGATCCTGTCGTGAAGCACGCCACGCCGCAAGTCCCGCGGCAACAGTGCACAGCAGCAGTGTGCACACACCGATGAACGCTACTTGGGCCCCGTCCAGCACGGCAGGGATTTCCCGGGTTCGATAGGGCACGCTGCTGTCAAAGGGGCCGATGCCAGCGTTGTCCAACCAAGCAGTGATCTGGTCCATGTGGCTCACCACTTGCGCGCCGCCATAGCAACCCAGCGCGCTGCCCGCCGCCCCAAGGACTAACCCGTACAACAGAAACAGCAGAACCACGCGCGAACGGCTAAGGCCCATGCTGCGCAGCACGCCAACATCGCGCGTCTTCTCGATGACCATCATCAACAACAAACCGCACAGCAAGGCCACCGAGAAAAACACGATGAAGCCCAGAACGATGCCCATCACGCGCCGCTCCACTGCCAACGCATCCACCAAGCTGCGGTTGCGGTCTTCCCAAGTGGTGACTTCCAACTGTGCATGGTCGCGCTGCAAGGCACGGGCCACGGCTGGAACATCGCCGCGCAAAGCGTCGCTGACGCGCGCGTGGACGCTGCTGGCATCGGTGCGCCCGCCCTCGGGCCCAAAGCGCAGGCGCTGCAACGCGCCGCGCGACACCATGACACGCCGCGCATCCAATTCGTCGCGCCCGCTGTCAACAAAACCGGTGACATCGAAGATCTGGTTGCTGGGTTCGAAATGAGCGTTGGCCCCGCTGCCGCTGATCCGTCCGGTCATCAGCGTGGCGGAAGTGGTTTCCGCCGATAACCCTAGGCCGCGCAGCAGCGGCCTGCCGACAATCAACCCGGGCACGGCGCGCCCACCCAGTAAGTCCGTGCCTACATTCTCCGCCGAGGTCGCGAACAGCGCTTCATCTAAGTCCACCACGGCGCGCTCTTTGGCAAAATCAACGCCCGTGATGCGCACGCCTTCCATGCGCCAAGTCTGATTGCTCTCCGCCAACACCACACCAACACTGTCCAAGTGTGGCGCGAGCGCAACCAGTGGCCCGCCAGCAGCAACCATTTCACCCTTCAATTCCGCAGCGATGCGCGCGAAATGGTCGCGCGGCACAGGCCCGCGCCAACGCATGCACAAGTCTGGTTCGAGACAACGGATGTGATGGTGGATGCGTTCCCGAAACCCGTCCATCACCGAAGTGACGACAACCATGGCCGCAACGGTGGCAGCGATACACAACGCCGAAACCAGCGCCACCCAACGCGTGCACAGCCAGCGCCGAACAATGATCACCACCGCCATGGGCCGGATGATAAGCGCTACGCATCAAGCTGCACTGGCCGCGTGCAGCGTAGCGGTGCTCCGCTGGCCTAACGCGACAATTCCCAGTCGGTGCGCCGATCGGCGTAAGGATGCGCGTCGAAATGGCGGCGCAAGTCTTCGTCGCCACTACTGGCCTTGGCGGCCGCGGCACCCAGCGCTCTTGCTGCAGCGCTACCGCCGCCTGGGGCTGCACCTCCGCCCCCACGTGGCAACGCACTGGTGAGGTCCAGCACCTCGTACAACTGCTCCATCAAAGCCACACGCAAGTTCCAACTGGCGGCAGCACCGGCATTGTCTAAGAACACCTGCAAACGCGCTTGCGCCAGCTGCACGGCCCGCGCAGGGTCTTCGTTCAAAAGCGCAAGCGCCGCAGCCGCTGCCGTGCGCACTTCTGCGTGAGGCGACGCATCCAACCCGCGTAACGCATCCCGCGCGGCGACACCACGCTTCCACACCTCGCAGTGCACCGCGGCCATGCGCACATTTTCTGCCGGGTCTTGCGCGTGCGCTAACCACGATGAATCTTGCGTTCCTAAGCGTGCCAAGGCGATGAGCGCCGCGAGCCGCACCGCGGGTTCCGTGTCTGCCAGCAACTGCCTTGCAGGAACACTCGCCGCATCCCGCCGCAACGCCGCCGCGGCCACCGCCAAACGCACCCGTGCGTCGCGATGGACTGCGCCTTCCTTCCACACAGCAGCCAAAGCGCTGTCGTCCGCCGCAGCACTGAGTGCTGCGAACAGACGGGCCTGTTCGAAGTCCGACAAGGTGGCCCGTCGCTCCCAGTGCGCCAACAATTTGTCGGCGGCGAGTGCTGAAGGCCCATCCAGCGCCAAACCTGCCAACGCGATGCTGCGGCAAGCGCTGTCTTCGTCTTGCAACGCATGCAAGCGTGCGGCGACCGATGCTTCGCTGCGCAGCAAACCAGCGCAGACTAACGCGGCGCGACGAATGCGATCTTCGCGTGCGCCGAAGGCCGACTGCACAGGCGCGATGGTGCCGCGCGGTGCCGCCAACGCCAGCGCCAACAGTGTGGTGATGCGGTCCAGTTCCTGGCCCGTGCCAATGCGCGCTGTGAGGTAACGCACGCACTCCTCCGTGCCGAGGCGCCCCATGGCGACCAACCCCGTACGGCGTTCTTCGGGCTGCGCCGCGTCCATCACGGTCAGCAGCGCTGCGAACGCATCAGGATCTTCCAGTTTGCCCAAGGCCAACGCTGCAAGGCCGCGTGCGCCCTTGGCATCACCACGCGCGATCCGCAACAACGCCTCCGGTGCAACGCGCGGGCCAGTTTCCATCAGCACCAAACACATTTGGCGCTGCACAAAATGGTTGCCTCCTGAGAACGCACCGCAGAGCAAGTCGTCAATGCACGCCGCGTTGCGCAGCAATTCAGCGCGGGTGACAGCGCGGTCGTAACCGCTGCCCGCTTGCAGCAAACGCTGCGCCTGCGGGAAATGTTTACGAATTGCGGCCACTTCGATGCGCTCCGGCATGGCCACCACGGCAGCAACCGTGCTGAATTGTCCTTGGGCATTGCTGCACAAGATGCAGGCGGCGACAATGGTCAGTGACCATGCCATTGGGGCAAAGCAGCGAGGAAGCTGAGGCATCGAGGGACCATACGGCACAAATCCGCCACATGCAAAAAAGGACGCTGGACACACACTTCCTCGGGCTTAAAGTGACCGTGCTTTGTTATCTCGCCTGTCGGGTCTCACCGACACGGAGTGACAAGGCACGGGAATGGCCGCGTCGGCGTGAGCGGCACGAAGAAGGAGTCAGGAATGACTAGTCTCAGGATTGCGCTGATCCTGGGAGCCGTACTCGGTGCAGTGGGGACCGAGGCCGTCGCCCAATCAACCCCTTGTGCACTTCGCATTATGGCCAGACCGGTGGCCATAGGTGAAGAGGTTCCGTTCGCCATTTCGAATCCAACGCCGGGGCCCATGGATTACGCCCTGTTCGTTGCCAGAACCCCAGGTGTTAGTTCCGTGTCCATCGGCGGCAGCAGTTTCATACTGCCCCTCGACAGCACGCTCACCCTGGTGGCTGCGGGCGCCAGCACACAGAGCCGCTTCGCAGGCCGCTTTGTTGTGCCAGCGCTGCCGTCGATCGCCGGGCTCATGCCCAGCGCCGCGGCTGTGACTTGGTCCGCTGGCATTCTGCGCGTGAGCGCCGCCGTGCCTTGGGGCCCGATTCTCGAAGACTCGATTCAGTAAGAAAGCCGTTTGTTCGAATACAACCGCGCCGGAGCCTCAGGTCACTGAGCTTCCGGCGGTTGTTTTTTCTGGGCGAGCAGTTCGCGCACGGTGGCTACCACGCGGTCGAGGTCAAAAGGCTTGGTAATGACACGGTCGACGGATTGCCGCCGCGTGCCTTGAGGGTCGATCTCACTAGCCCAGCCGGTCACCAAGGCTACAGCGATTCCCGGATGGCATTGGCGCGCTCTACGGGCCACATCCCAGCCGGTCACGGGCACCATGCCTAAGTCTGTAAGCACGAGGTCGAAACGCAGCTTTTCCAACAGCGCCACCGCCGCAGCGCCATCATGCGCAGCGTGCACTTTGAAGCCGGCCCGTGTGAGAACGCCGCACAGCAACTCGACAATAGAAGGCTCGTCGTCCACCACGAGAATGGTGGCGTCCTGCGGCGTGCACCCCGCCAGGTCCGCCACACCGACATCGTGACTAGGCGCCTCACACCGTGGCACTTCCATGTGAATGCGTGTGCCCTCGCCGGGTGCGCTATCCACTCGCAGCGCCCCGTGGTGCCTCATGATGATGTTGTAGACAATGCTCATGCCCAGCCCGGTGCCCGCTTTGCCCTTGGTGGTGAAGTACGGGTCGAAGATGCTTTCACGCACTTCTTCGGTCATGCCCACACCGTTGTCTTCCACGCTGATGATGGCGCGCTCGCCCTCGCTGCGCGCGCGAATGATGATGGAACCTCCGCGTGGCATCGCATGCACACTGTTGATGATGAGGTTGCGCACGACTTCACGAATCTCGCTGGGGTTGCCCAGCGCATGCAGGCCTGGTTCCAATTCTGTGTGCAGGCTAATGGGATGCCCGCTGCGCAAGGCATCGCCTTCCCAACTCGTGCGCGTGAACTCGACGCAGCTCAACACCACCTCCACAATGTCCATAGCCTCGAATTCGGTTTCTTTCCTGACGCGCGTGTAGTCCTGCAAGCGCTTCACTGTGGCAGCGCCGTCCAACGCTGCCTTCAGGATCGTGCTCAGGCCGTGATCAAGATCTGCGCGCGCTTCGGGCTTTTGCAATGTTTGCGCCCAGCCAATGATGCCCGTCAGCAGGTTGTTGAATTCGTGGGCCAAGCCGCCTGCAAGGCTGCCAAGCACGCGGATCTTCTCGTCGCGCGTGAACTCGCGCACGAGGCGCGCGTTTTCTAGCGCGATGGCCACCTGAGTGGCGAACAGATCCAGCAATTCCAGGTCGCCATCGTCGAAGTGCCCCACTCGGGAACGATGGTCGACATAAATCACGCCGGTCACGCGCGCGTTGTGCAGCATCGGAGCGCACAAGACCGAGCGCAGCTCCAAGTTGACCACGCTTTCACGAGTGGCGAAACCCGCTTCTGCCGCGGCATTCTCGATGCGCACACCGCGACCGGTTTCCACGACACGGTTCACGATGCCGCGAGAAAGTTCTTGGAAGGGGTCCGCAATGTTTTCGCGATCGCGTGTGCGCGCCATGCGGATGCGCTGCCGCCCGCGGTCATCCACCGTGATCAAGTAGCCGCGTTCCGCGCGGCAATAAGCCACCACACCATCCACCGCTTCGCGCAACAGGTCTTCCGGGGCACCGGTGCTGCGCAGCGTGCGGCCCAACTGCAGCACACGCGTCAGCGCTTCATCAATGCGTCGCGGGGCACGCGTACGGCCATCGCCGCGGTAGCCTGCTTCCAGCAATGTCGTGCGCAGTTGACGCAGCATGTCCGCAGCCGGCACAGCCAAGCGCGCAGCAGTGTTTGGGCGTACCTGTTCAGCGAACGCGTTCACTGCGACCGCGAAGCACTGCACCAACGGCGTGCCAAGAAACGCTTTCAAGGCCACACCATCTCCCATGCCAGCTAACACACCTTCCAACGCGTCGCAGGCGCGCAGCCAAGCCCCTTGGGCCAAAGCCGTGTCACCGAGCTGCGTGCGAATGCGCGCTTCGGTGAAAGCGCATTCGTGCGCCAGCAACGGCATGCGCACACGGAGCGCAAAGCGCTCGCCTTCCACCAGCGGAGTCAATACCAAGCCCATTGAAGGCGACTGCTCGTGCAACAGAGCTTGTGCGCGCACTAAGTCCACGCGGATGCGCGCTTCTGGCGACAGCCCTTCAACTTGGAGCGGCAATAACGCAAGCGCCTTGCGCGGATTGTTCGCCGCCAACCCTGCCTTGGCAGCTTCGACAGCGACTTCCGCAGCGAAGTCTGCATCCGGGCTGGGGTCTGCAACCAAGCCCTCAAGCACTTCCAAAGCGTGCTCAGCATCACCTCGCGCCATGTCCAAACGCGCGGCGGTGAAAGCCGTTTGACGCAGCGCTTCGGGGTCTCCCCGGTGGCGGAGCACACGCTGTACCACGGTGAGGATGCGCGCCGCACGGTCGAGCACACCCACACGGGTGTACTCCTGCGCCATGTTCAATCGTTTCAGTAACGCGCCCGCAATGTTGCCAACGCTGCGGTCCAATGCCTCGGCCTCGCGGTAGCAACGCAACGCGTGCAACGGCCGGTCGCGCATGTGATGCACCGCCCCAAGATTGTTCAGCACCTGGGCTTGCGAGCGCACATCCCCAAGACGGCGCGATACATCCAGTGCGCGGCGCAAGTAACGCTCCGCCGCTTGCAAGTCGCGCCGCTCCACGTGCACATTGGCAATGTTGATGCAAGAAAACGCTTCGCCGGCCACATGTCCGATTTGCTTGCGGATGCGCAACGATTCACGAAATTCGTCGATGGCTTCAGCAGCGCGTCCCAGTTTGCGCAGCAGCACGCCCAAGTTGTTGGCCGAGTCTGCTGCACCAGATAAGTCGCCGATTTGCTGCCGCAGGGCGAGAGCGCGTCGCAAGAATCGTTCAGCTTCATCTTGGCGGCCCATGGACAGATGGAGTGTGCCCAAGCCGTGCAGCACGCGCCCCTGGCCCAGCGGATCGCCAAGGCGTGCGTGCAATTTCATCGCCGCCATGAAACACCGGAACGCGCCGTCAAAGTCCTTGTCACCGCGCTGGATGTCGCCCATGAGCAGCAACCAGCGCGCAATGACCGCGGCGCCGTCACCAGGCCAACGAAAACGAATGCCTCGCGGCGCATCCGCTTCGCTGACGCGCTCGCGCAGACGTGCCAACGGAAAGCGCTCCTCCACCAGCACTTCCGCAACTGCAAGCACATCGCGCGCTTCGCCGGCGCGTCCCGCCTGAAAGAGCAACTCTGCGTGGTCGACTGCAACAGACAATTGGTCCAGTGGCGACTGATAGCTATTGGCTAACGCCAAGGCGTCAAGATCGGCGCGTGCCGCCGGTAGATTGCCCTCGCGCGCATGCAAGGCAGACCTGCGCCGCATGGCGCCAGGGTCGCCGTTGGGTGCGACTTCAAGCGCTTCGACAAGCAGCGAATGCCCGCGGCGCAGGTGGCCGCGCTGCAGACACAGATCCACCAAGCGCAGGCGCGCCGCACGCACGATGAACGCCGACGCACCCGGAGCGCGCAGCACCAGTTCCAACAACCGCCCAGCTTCTTCTTCGCGTCCTTCGGCCAGCACGCGCGGCAGCAGCATGTGCGCTTCTTGAGCGGCCCACGCGGCATCGCGTCCCTGCAAGCGGTGTTCCAGCACCAAGTGCTGCGGCGCGTTTCGCTCTGATAGATCTGAAGCGAGCGCATCGTGCAGTGTTCTTGCTGTGTCCCGTTCCAGTTCTGCCGCCAGCACACGCCGCGTCGTGTCATCGACGAAATGATGCGTCGCGCCATGTGCCACTAGGAACCCTGCGGCGATCAAAGGGCCGAGAGCACTTGGCGCCACGCCCAGCACATGCGCGTGCGCAGCTGTCAGTGGTGCGTTCACCAATGCGAGACGCCTCAAACAGGCGCGCTGCTGAGACGGCACAAGGCCAAGCCGTTGGCGCACCACGGCATCCAGTGACGCTGGAATCTCGTCACGCGACGGAAAGCGGCGTGCTATGGAACCCAGAAGCGTCCCGTTGCCACTGGGATTCAACGGATGCGCCAGCAAGGTCTCGCGCACAAACAGGGGCACGCCTCCAGTGGCATCGTGCAAGAAATCCAACGCATTGCGGCGCACCATCTCGGGCGCGACCATACGGCGCACCAAAGCAGCGCAGGCTTTCCCTTCCAAAGGCTTCAATTCGATCTCGGCCATGAGGCCCGCACGGCCCGAACCCTCAAACCAAGCACGCAACGCGTCGTCGCGCAATTCGGGCAGGTGCGTCGTGATCACCAATTCGCAAGGGCTGCGCCCGCGTGCTTCCCAAGTTTCGTGCGCGACGCGCCGCAACAAGTGCAGGACAAACACACGGCTCGCAGGATCGAGTTCGTGAACATCTTCGAACACAAGAATGGTGCGGCGCACGCGCACCCGGCGCAGCACCTCCGCCGAGAAGCGATCCATCAACCCCAAGCGATCACCGTGCAATTCCAATTCGCGCGCTGCGTTGGAGCTGGGTTCAGCCAGCAATTCCAATTGCCGCAAGAGTGTTTGGACGGCACCAAGTGTCGTAGAAGTACCGCTCTCTGGTTGGATGCGCAGCACACGAGCACCGGCGAGTTGCCAGTGAGTGATGCCCTCTTCCACGAGGCGTGTCTTGCCCAAACCCAAAGCGCCATGAACCAGAGCCACTGGGGGCGCAGGACGCCGTTCGCGCCGCATCGGTACGGCCGCAAGCAACGCGCCGAGTTCGGCGCGCCGCCCCACTAAGCGTGGGGAACTCAAGACTTGCTCGCGTGTAGCCGCAGTTTCCAACGGCAAGCGCACGCCGCAGGAGCGCAACAAACGCAGCGCGTCGCGCGCGGAGCGCGGGCGTGCGTCGGGGTCTGCTGCTGTCATGCGCCGCACAAAAGTACGGATCCACTCTGGCTGGTCCTCGCCCGGGTCTTGGTCTGTCGCAGGCAGTGGCCCTGCCGGCCACACGCCGCGGAGCAGCCCTGCAAAGGTCACTCCCAGCGAAAACAAGTCAGCGCGCGCATCGGGCTCGTCCTCGCCGCTCATCACCTCTGGCGCGGCGAATGGAGCCGTGCCGTGTCCCCGTGCACCAGCGGCGATCGCAGCAAGGTCAAGGTCGATCAGCACGCTGCGCGCGTTGGTGGCGTCGTGCAGAATGTTCGCGGGCTTCACATCCAAATGCAGCACACCCAGTGCGTGCAGGTGGCCGAGGGCTCGCAAAACATCCGCGGCAATCGCGGCTACTTCCATGGCTCCAACCGGCCCAAGTTGGTCCAGCGGCCTGCCGGGGACCAACTCTGTAACCAGCCCCGTGCAGCCCTCACCAACATCGACGGTGTAGTCCAGTGCTCGCGGCAAGCCAGGGTGTGTGATGCCGCGGAGCAGGCGAAACTCCGCAGCAAGTCGCGCGGCACGGCCAGACTCGGCAGCAAAACCCGGCGCACGCTTCAACGCGCCTTCGATGCCTGGATTCAAACGGTCCGCAACGCGCCAGACTTCGCAATCCACGCCACGGTGAATCAACCCAAGAACTGACCAGCGCCGCGCGAACACAGTGGGCTGAGCCGTTGAACTGTCCCCTCGCTGCGTTTCCACGCGCAGAGTATAGAACGAAAGCGGCGTCGCGCTGAGCTGCAACCGCGGCAATGACTCCGCAGTTCCAAGCGCGTCGGCTGCGGCTACTATCGCGCTCGCGACCATGAGAAACTTCAAGTGACTTCTTCCGGCGCTGATGGCTGCCTCGTGCTGTTGGATGGCTCGGCCTTGGCCTATCGCGCGCACCACGCATTGCTGCGCTCTGCGCTGAGCGCTCCTGATGGCAGGCCCGTGGCCGCAGTCTTTGGCGTTTGCATGGAAATCCAGCGTCTGCTCAAGCGCGTGCGCCCGGGCTTCGCTGCCTTAGTGTTCGACACACCGCACCCCACCTTCCGTCACGCGCGTTTCCCTGATTACAAAGCGCAACGCAAGCCCATGCCGCCCGAATTGGTGGAACAACTGGCGCTGATCAAAGAAGCCGCTGGAGTGATGGGCTTTCCGCTGATCGAGAAACCTGGTTTCGAAGCCGATGACGTCATCGGGACGCTCGCGCTGGAAGCCGAGCGGCGCGGCATTGCCACGGCCATCATCACTCCCGACAAAGACATGCTGCAACTGGTGCGCAAAGGCATCACCGTGTGGCGCCCGGCACGCAACAACGAAGACGCAAAGGTCCTCGACGCCGCGGCAGTGGAAGAGTTTTTCGGAGTGCAGCCGCACCAAGTCGTCGATGTTCTCGCGCTCATGGGCGACGCCAGCGACAACATCCCCGGCGTGCCTGGCATCGGCGAAAAGGGTGCTGTGAAACTGGTGCGCCAAGCAGGCTCGTTGGACGAATTACTCTGCAACCCGCCAACGGATATCAGCCCCAAGCACCGCCAAGCGCTGCAAGACAACGCCCAAGCCGCGCGGTTGTCGCAAGAATTGGCCACCATTTGCACCAGCGTGCCGCTGGGAATGAACTTCGAGGACTTGGCTTGGCAAGTGCATCCGCGCGCAGCTGCTGAGTTTTTCTTGCGCATCGGTTTCCGCACGCTGTCTGCGGAATACGCAGCGCAAGCAGGCGCCGTGCAAGCCCCTGCCGATACCAACTGCGATTGGGCCATCGTGCGCGACGCGCAAGCGCTCGAGAACATGATCCACGCGTTGGAAACCGCGCCGCTGTTCTCGGTGGACACTGAAACCACCGGCCTGAACACGCGCAAGGTGCGCATCGTTGGACTCTCATTTTCCGATCAGCCCGGGCGCGCTTGGTATGTGCCGCTGAATCTCGAACCGCCTGTGCTGCCCGATGCGCCGGGTGCTGCAGTCGGCCGCGCCGTGCTGGAACGCCTGCGCCCGCTGCTGGAAGACGAACGCCCTCGCAAGTGCGGGCAAAATGCCAAGTACGACCTGCTGGTGCTGCGCCACCACGGCATCAACCTGCGCGGGCTGCGTCTCGACACCATGGTGGCGAGCTACTTGGTGGAGCCCGAACAGCGCGAACGCAATTTGGACGCGCTGACACTGCGCCACTTTGGTCACATCAAGATCAAGACCGAAACGCTGATCGGTACTGGTGAGAACTCGTTGATGACAATGGCGCAAGCCCCCGTCGAGGACGTGGGCAAGTACGCCTGCGAAGACGCAGATTTCACTTTGCGTTTAGGCCAGAAGTTTCTCGTGGAATTGGAATCGCTGGGGTTGCTGGCACTGCATGACCGCATCGAACTGCCCATGGTGGGCGTACTCGCGGACATCGAAGACCTTGGCATTCGCGTGAACACAGCGGTGCTCGAAGTGCTGCGCACCCATCTCGTGCGCGAAGTCGCCGCCCACGAGGCGCGCATCCACGAAATCGCCGGAACGCCATTCAATCTCAACAGCCCCAAACAGCTTGGAGTTGTGCTGTTCGAGACGCTGAAGCTGCACGAGCTGGCCGGCATCAAGCCGAAGAAGACCGCTACAGGTTGGGCCACAGGCGTCGAAGTCTTGGAATCGCTGGAAGAGGTGCACCCTCTGCCGCGCTTGATGCTGGAGTATCGCTCGCTTGCCAAGCTCCTCGGCACCTATGTCGAAGCGCTGCCAATGTTGGTGCAAGACGACCGACGCATCCACACCTCGTTCAACCAAACCGTTGCCATCACCGGGCGCCTATCCAGTTCCGACCCGAACCTGCAGAACATCCCCATCCGCACCGCCACGGGCCGCCGCATCCGCGAAGCCTTCGTACCTACCGATGCCGATGGCGTGCTCATCAGTGCTGACTACTCCCAAGTGGAACTGAGAATTCTGGCGCACATGAGTGGCGATCCAGCGCTGAAAGATGCGTTCAATCGCGGCGTGGATATTCACCGCGACACCGCCGCTCGCGTCTTCGGGGTAGACCCAGCAAATGTCGACAGTGTCCTGCGCAGCCGCGCCAAGGCCATCAACTTCGGCATCCTCTATGGCATGGGCGCGCAGCGCTTGGCCCGCGAAACATCCTTGTCGCGCAAAGAGGCCGCAGATTTTATTACCCGCTACTTCGCGGTGTTCCCGACGGTGAAGGACTTCCTCGAGGGGCTGAAGGCTTCGGCGCGCAAGCACGGCTACGCCGAGACTCTCTTGGGCCGCCGTCGCCCGGTGCCCGAGATTAATTCCAGCGAGCACATGCTGAAGGCGTTCGCCGAGAACATCGCAGTGAACACTCCCATCCAAGGCAGCGCTGCGGACATCCTTAAGCTCGCCATGATTGCAGTGCACAAGGCACTGCCTGCGCGTGGGCTGAAGACGAGAATGGTCCTCACGGTGCACGACGAATTGGTGCTGGATGCTCCGGTTGCAGAGGCCGCCGAAGCCAGCGCACTTGTGGTCGCCGAAATGTCCGCAGCGTTCCCGCTCAGCGTCCCGCTGTTAGTGGAGGTCGGCCAGGGACCCAACTGGGCCGAAGCCCACTGATTTCTTGGCGCTGCTGCGCCCAAGTTGCCGCCTCGCGCCCGGGCCATAGAATCCAAACGCCCACGCGGGCTTCGAGGAGCAGCGCGCTTGTCACAAACCTCCAGCAGCAACAACAACCGTGGTCGCCTTTCAGTAGTCGCTTGTGAATCCGGCCGCCCTTTCGCGGACCGGATGCACAAAAAACTGTTAGCGACCATGCGCGAAGAGAACCCGTCGGTCGGGCCCCTGCTGCGCGCCACCGAAGAAGTGGCCTTCGCGAATGGCGAAGTGAAGACGGTGGTGAAAGAGAACATCCGCGGCGACGACGTGTATGTGATTCAGTGCATGGACGACCCATTGTCCGGACGCAGCGTCAACGACAATTTCATGGCGTTGCTCACGGCCATCAACGCGGTGTACCAGTCGGACCCGGATTCCATCACTGCAGTGATCCCGCAGTTCCCATACTCGCGCCAAGAACGCAAGAAGGCGCGCGAGGCCATCACGGCCCGCCTCGTGGCCGCTGCACTTGAGGAAGCGGGGGCCAACCGCGTCATCACCTTGGACATCCACGCAGAAGCCATCGAAGGTTTCTTCCGCCGTGCGATCTTGGAAGACCTCCACGCCAGCAAAGAGATCATCGCCTTTTTCCGCACCATCCTGCCTGCAGGTTGCGAAGAAGAATTGGTGGTGGTGGCGCCGGACACCGGCGGCGCCCACATGGCGCGGCATTACTCCATGGTTTTTGGGTGCGGCTTCGCCGTGGTGGACAAGGCCCGCGACTACAGTCGCGCTTCGGTGGTGGAAAGCATGCGTTTGGTAGGCAATGTGCGCGGCAAGCGCGTGCTGCTGCCCGACGATTTGATCGCTACCGGCGGCACACTCATTAACGCCTGCCGCTTGCTGCGCGAAGAAGGCGCCCGCGAGATCTATGTGGCCTGTTCCCTGCCGTTTTTCAACGGGCCTGCTGTGGAGCGCTTGGACAAGGCCCACACCGAAGGCCTGTTCCAATCTGTCGTAGGCACTGATGCCGTGTGGCGTGGCGAAAAATTCGCGCAAGAGCACCCTTGGTATCGCGAAGTTTCCGTTGCCAATCTGTTCGCCCGCGTGATCTTCAACATCAACCGGCGCCGCTCGGTAAGTGAACTTTTGAAGTGATTCTGGGGACTTTTCAAGCACCAGCCGTACTGCCGAAGTGCTATAAACAACGTCGCGCGCAGCCGGCAACGCGGCACTTGCGGAGACCGCACTCATGAAACCAATTCTTCTGGCTCTCTTGCCCTTGTTGTGTGCCCTGCCACTGCGCGCCGATGAGGTCACCCTCAAGAACGGCACTGTTGTGAAGGGCGTCATCCTTGAGCAAGGCACCGCCTTTGTGCGCATCGAGACAGCTGATGGCAAGGTGATGCGCATCAAGCAAGACGAAGTCAGCAGCGTGGCAGAGAGCATGGAAACCGGGGACACCGTGCTGGACGAGAAGCTCAAGGGTGCCAGCAGCGACAGCGCTCAGTCCATCGCCGATGCAGCGCAGTCAGCGAAGGATGCGGGCTCGAAAGCATTTGCGCTGGGCGCGCGCCTCGCGCTGCGCCGCGACGACGCCAACGACACAGCCCACGAATTGCTGGGGCACATCAAAGTCGCCGACAAGTGGTTCACCAACCGCAAGGATGCCGAAGTCGCTCTCTCCAAGGAACTCGCCGAGAAGTACAAGGCCGATGGATACCTGAAGTACAAGGATGGTTGGATCAAGAAGGAAGACCTTCCCGCAGCGCAAAAAGACGCCAGCGGGTTCATGAAGGGCGACGATCTGATCTACCGTGACAAAGCCACGGTCATGAAAGCGCAGGGCTTCTCGCTGGTCGGCGGCAAGTGGGTCAAAGCGGGTTCGCCCGAAGACCAAGCCGACATGGCCAAGTTCAAGGAGCTCACGGGTGAGTCGATTTGGATTCACACCACAGCGCACTTCAAGCTGCACATGCAGCAGTATCAGCCCGACAAGGTTGCAGAGTTCGGCGACCTCGTTGAGAAGGTCTACGCGTGGTTCACGAAGACCATGAAGAAGCCGCCGGAGTTTGATGTGTTTCGAGGCAACAAAGGGCACATCTGGGTGCTCAAAGACAAGACCGCCGTGATGGACTGGTTCAAGAACTACCGCAACCGCTACTCACTCGATGATGGCTTTGGGACTTTGCTGGAACGCGGCGGTGGCAATGTGCAGAGCCCGCCGCAGCTCATCGCCACGCAGGTGCCCAATCAATCAGGCGATATCCGCAACCAACTGGTGCACGTTTGCGGTCACTTCCTAATCGGGCATTTTTGTCGCGGCGTCGAACACGGCACTCCAGCGTGGCTGGCCGAAGCCTTCGGACACCTCGCTGAAGATGTCCACCTTGGCAACGGTGTCGTGAATTGTTCTTCGCTGGCGAAGTACGCCGCCGGCGGCGGCGTGGCCGACAAAGAGTTCTCCACCAAGGACGCGAAGGACCGCGGCAAGGCGTTGGCACGCACTAAAAAGGATGCGCCGTTCACTGAATTGAACGCGCTTGACCTGAACAGTTTGAACGGCGATCACCTCACCAAGGGATGGACGCTGCTGGCTTGGATGTTGAAGATGCATCCGGATGCACTGGTCGCATGGATCGAAGGTATGAACACCGCGCGCGCGGAAGAAGCGCTGTCAAAAGCCACATCGGGTTGGTCGTGCGAACAGCTCGACGACGAGTGGCGCAAGATCCTGAAGACTGGCTTCTGATCTCCTCGTGTTCAGTGACTGCGTAGCGCTGCGTGGTCGCGGCGGCGGTCGTCTTCGCCAGAGCGCCAGAGCGCCAGAGCGACCATGCAGCGCGGAGCCCGCGCCGCACCACGAGCTAGTTGCGCGGAATGTTGCGGGTAGGCAACAGCAGCACCGCATTCATAAACATGCGTGTGAGCCCGCGCCAGGCGCCACGAAAATTGGGGTCGTCGGCGAAGAGCACCATGGCGCCTGCACCGAAAGGCACCACCGTGGCGTAAGGGCGCCCGCCAAGGGCCTTGGCGTGTTCCGGTGAGACATAGCCAGAGATTTCAGCGGCTTCTTTGAACAGCGCCACATGCAGGCCTGGGGTTGCCGGATCCAGCGCACGAGCCCCAGCCTTGAATGCCGCCAATTCGGCGCGATACCCAAAGCTGAGCGGATGTGCCTGGTCCAGTTCCACGCGAAACACCGAGCCCGGTTGCTGTAAGCGACGCTCTTCTTGTTCGCGCTCTTCGATCCAACGCGGCCGAGGTGCTTCCGCCGCTGGTTTCGAGGCCGCTGCGCTTGCTTCAGCTTTGGGTGCCAAAGCAAAGGCTGAGTCGCCCATCGCCACTACCACGCCCCCGCCGCGCGCAAAGATCTGCAGCGCTTCCTTCAACTTGTCGCCGACGCGCCCCTCTGGCAGCACCACAGCGCTGTACCGCGCGTGGTCTGCTGCCAAGAAACGCTCTGGAGAGAACACACTCACCGGTGCGCGCAACACCGCGTCCAGCAAATGACGCGTTGCCCCGAACGAAGTCTCGCTGAACTCCTCGCCGCCAAGCAATGCAATGCGCGGCGGCACCACAGGCTGAATCGAAACACTACCGAGATCGATGCCTTGAACCGTGTAGCCACTGTCTACCGGAACAAAGTCCACATGATGCACTTTGCCGATGCGTTCCAGCACGGCACGCACATCAGCCGCGTTCTCATCACGGCGCAGCAACAATGTGCCGCGCGCGAAAAACTGGTCAGCCAGCAAGAACTCCTTGCGCGCAGACTTCACGCGCACGCCTTCTGCCAGCAAAGCCACCAGCGCCTCCACTGCGCCGCGCGAGCCATAACGCAGCAGCCACCCGACCTTTGGCGCGGTTTCGGGGCAGCCACCGGCGGAAGCCAAAGGTTCGTCCTTCGCAAGCAGCTCCACAGCCGGCAATACCGGCGATTCGTAAACCTGCACACCGTGAGCCAAGGGCAAGCTCCAAGCGGAAACATCGTAGAAGAACAGCTCGCGGATGACGGTGCGCGGTTCCAGCAGTGTCTTAGCCAAGCGCATTGCCGGCTGCGCTAGGTCCACCACACAAGTGCCCGCTTCGAAGGTGCGCTCGTGCACCACGCCGCCCAGCGCATCCTTCACTTTGTCCGCAGTGAAGGCAGTGCGTGCGCGCTGCACCGTGATGCCCTGCAGTTGCAGCGTGTCCACCAACGCGTCCAGGGCGGCGGGGTCTTGCCCCGGTGGCAACAGGAACGAACGCACCGTTCCAGTGCGGCCTTCTTCCACTGCGCTGCGGCGGAACATGGCCCAATCGGTCAACAACTCTTCGCGGCGCGTCGCCGCCGTTTGGATCGTCGCATAGCTCGCAACCTCGTGATGCGCCGTCCGCGCGGCCAAAGTCAGCACGCGTCCGTCGGGGAGACGCACCGCAGCTCCCGCTCGCGGGCCACCGGCCTGCTCGTAAGTCATGCCGATGGCGCCATGCAAGGATGGCCAACTGTCCCCATAACCGGGATAGAACAAGTCAAAATCTTCGGCTGTGTAATACGGCCAGCCGCGATCATCGAACGCACGCGCATTGCCTTCGCCAAAGACACGCCCCCACTTCAAAGTGTGCTCGGGCAGATTCACATTGATGGGCTTTTCCGCAGGAAAAAAGAAGTAGGTGCTTCGATAGCTCATTTCGTGCAGGTCTGCGTGCACTTGCGGCTGCCAACTGACGAAGTGCGGCAGGCGCGCGCGTGTCTCGGGCTGCGTGGCGAAGGCCCAGTCGCGGTTGAGATCGAAGCACCAGTGGTTTTCGCGGCCGCCGGGCCATGGTTGATCATGCTCTGCAGAATGCGCATCGGGGTCCGGCGCGGTGCCCTGCACCGAGCGATACCAGTGCACATAGCGTTCGCGCCCGTCGGGGTTCAGGCAGGGATCGATAATGATGATGCTGTCGCGCAGCCAGCGCACAGTGTCGTCATCCTGCGCCGTGAGCAGGCGCTGCAACACCAACAGCGCCGCTTCAGAGCCCGACGCTTCGTCACCATGCACGGTGTATGACAACCACACCACTGCAGGCAGATCTTTCACATTCGCAGCAATGGCAACACTCGCCTGCCCCGAGGCCAACAGTGCATGGCGTGTGCGCAACTCTGGCATGCGCGCATGATTCGCTTCCGAGGTGACCACCACGAAGAGCAGCGCACGCCCTTCGGCCGTGTGGCCGTATTCGACCAGCCGCGCCCGAGGCGAAGCAGCGGCCGCAGCGCGCACCCAACGCTCCAGCGACGCTTGCGGTGTGAACTGGTCCCCCGGTCGATGCCCAATCAAGCCTTCAAATGAAGGGAAATCCTGAGCAGTCAAAGCGCCAAACAAGGCGCACAGAAGAAACGCGCAAGCACGTGGCATGCAAAGCCTCCAAGGGGACGCAGATCATAGCCCGTCGCGCTTGCGGCGTAGCCCGCGCACTCCGACCAACAGCGCGAGGAGCAGCGCCCCCGCAAGGACTGGCAGCACAATCCCCAGCCGCCGCCACAACGGTTCTGGAGTCACGCGGTCGAATTCTTCCTTAGCGCGCTTGGCCTCAATGCGCGCTTCGATCTCGGCTGCCTCAACATCACTTTCTGTGGTGGTAGCGCCCATATGCGGCGGCCGCGCTTCGCTTGGATTTGGTTGCGCAGCAACGGGCTGCGGCAGCACCTCCTCGGGTTTGGCGTCGCTGTTGATCACCGCGGGCGGTGGCTTGAGTGGGTCTTGCGCGCGCAAGGAAACTGCGCATGTCAGCGCACAGAAGATCAGCGCAATAACGCACTGAGCCGCTGCGTTGCCGCCAGCGCTTCGGCTTGCAAGCCAAGTCGGCGTGGATGGCTCTGCCATTCGTCTGCCTCCGCATTCAACACCAAGGTCCATTCTTGAAGCGCGTCATGAGCGCGCCCTGACATTTCGCAAACCCGAGCACGATAGTAATGCACCAACGGTTGGTTGGCGCTTGCAGGCGCCGCACGCAGCGCCTGCAGCATCATTTCCAATTGTGCTGGGGTTGCGGCCATGCCAGCGTGCAACGGAGCCAGTGCCACCTCCAGGTGTGCTTCAGCATGCTGCGGAGCAAGCCCCAAGACACGCCGCCACAGCGCCAGCGTGCGCACGCCTCCGGGTCCGTACATCCCTGGCGCCACCGCCAAGAGGCGCGCATGCCCTGCCAGCCGTGCGCATACTGCGAGCAAGTCTGGCAGCAAGGCTGCATTCTCTTCAGCTTTGTTGATCAACCCGATGACTTCCGCTGGACTGCCTCCGAAATCCAACAGCAGCCGAGCCAAGGCAATGCGCGCCAGCGGCATGAATTCTCGTGCCGCAACGGCTTGGCGGTACTGCGCCAGAGCCGCATGCAACTCCATGATCTGGCTTGCTCCGTCCCGTCGTGCGCGCGTTTCGAACAACTGCCCCAACGCGAAGCGCAGCTCTGGAGATTCCGGCTGAATCAAAATGGCCCGGCGCAACAAGTCGTAAGCGGACGGGATTTCGTCACGCCCAAGCAACAGCACCGCTTTCAGCAGTAGTGCGTTCACAAAATCTGGATTGAGTTGCAGCACGCGCTCGAAGGCGGATAGCGCTTGATCGCTCTGTCCCAAGTTCCACAATGCCAACGCGCGTTCCGCGTGCAACTGGTAGTCCCCGGGGCGCCGCGTGGTGGCTCGGTCCAAAGCATCCAGCGCTTCAAGGCCTTTTGCTCGCAGCGCGGTGGGGTCAGTCAACTGCAGCGACAAACGCGCAGTGCGACCTTGCTGCAACGAACGACTGGCTTCCACGCGTGCGTGCCATGCCAGCGCTATCAGCAGAAACACCGCAAGCGCTGCGCACGCAAGCAACCAAGGACGGCGACACTCCATGTCGAAGCGGCGTTGCCGCGGCGGCGCAGACACCAGCGCACCCATGCATAGCCACGCAAGTGCAGAAGGCACTGGATTCTGAAAAACATAGGCTGCGACAGATGCGCCAATCAGCGCCACCACCAGTGACAACGGCGCCGCGCACTCCATGCCGCGACGACACCCTGCTAACAATGCACTGCAGAACAACGCCACCATCAAGGCCAACCCGACGATGCCGGTCTCGCTCAGCAGTTGCAGCGATTCCATGTGCGCGGCCTCAGGCTGCCGCTGCAAGTTGTAGGCCTGTGGATCTAATGTGGCCATGGCGCGCGCATAGGCGGGGTACGCAACGCTCCAGTTGCCGGCGCCAACGCCAAGCCATGGTGCATCGAGACTCATGGCCACTGTGTTTTGCCACAACACCAAACGCTCATGCTCTGTGCCCGTGTTCGGAGTCAGAAGTTCCAGCGCGCGGTCGCTCGGATGCACATCGGCTCCAGCGCCACGCCCCGGCACCCGCACCCACGGGTCCAAGGCTGCCAGTAACACCACCAATCCCGCAGCACCGCAAGCCAACCGAACTCCGGCGATGCGCTTGGCGTCGGAGTTCAAGCTGCGCAGCCAGAGGCTGCCCCAGACAACCCCACCCAAAACAGTACCGATCCACGCCGCACGAGAGCCGCCGACGACCATGAAGAACGCGCACAGTGTCGCGGAACACCACGCGAAGGACTTCAGCAACCGCCCACTGAGCCTGATCCCGAGCAATCCAAGAGCGCCCCAGAACCCGCACAAAGCGACCTCAGAAGCCATGTTCACATGACCGAAAGTGGCCGCGGGACGATCCACTTGGGGCAGGGCGGCAAAACGCTCAAGGCTCGTGCCGACAAGCGCTGCATCCCAGTGCAGCCATTGAGCCAGGCCTAGCGCGGCCACAGCGCCTCCAGCCACAGAAAGCCCCAACAAGAATGGTCGGAGAACCGTAGAGCTACTGAGCGCCAGTGACCCAAGCACAAGCCACACACAATTTTGCAGCGCCTGGAAGACAGCATGGATTCCTGCAGCCGGGCTGGCTGCCCACAGCAACGACAACCCCGCAAAGGCGCAAAAAATGCAACTGAGGGTCAACTCTCGAGGCCAATGGAGCGACCATCCGCCAATCGCCGCTCGAAGCAATGCAAGCGCAAGCACCCCGCTTGGTACCAGTCCCAACCAGAGTTCTTTGGAGACTGTGAATG
The DNA here is from genome assembly GCA_945907755.1 of Singulisphaera sp. GP187. Lineage (GTDB taxonomy): Bacteria > Planctomycetota > SXUL01. The sequence goes on from CAMDTN010000012.1 coordinate 27,972, forward strand.
GATGGGCAAGAGTCAGGTCGAAGCTGGCTACTGCTGCGATCAGCGCCATGCCAAGCACGACAGCGCAGTTTCTTGCAGTGGTTGGCGATAGGCCGATCATTAGGGTGGTTTGCGCGCACCGCCGTGCAGTGCGCGCGCCCGTGTTCTATAGCACTCTGTTGCGCTATAGGGCAGCCTACGATAATGCCGAAAGAGGCGTTGATCCGTCTCTATGAAAGCTCGTTCACTGCCATTGACCTCATCACAGAGCGCTCATAAGCTCTGTGGGCCCACGGAGTCGCCGCGGGTGCAAGGGAATTGGGTCAGAGCTGCTAGGTCTGACCGGGAACATCACCATGGGGAATGACATGACACTCCTTATCCGGAGCGCTCGTTGTGTTTTAGGGTTGACGATTGTGCTTGCAGCATTCACTGGCTGCTTTGACCATGGAGAAGAGACTCCGCCGTCGGCTGCGTTCGCGGCAACGGTGGCAGGGCCCGATCAACAATTCGCAGGTTCCCACGGCGTGCTGGTGTTCACTTGGAATGTGTCCGGTGCACCCGGCGCAGTAGTGGACATGTTCCCTACTTACACCGTGGGCATTGTCGATGTGCCTATCGGATTGCCGTGTACTCCAGCACCGTTAGGTTTTAGCCCGCCCATACCGGCAACGAGTCCTTGGCAGGGTCTCATCATCCCCGCTGGCGGCACACTCAGCGGAAGTTACAGTTGGTTTGCGGGTGCAGACCTCGGATTCATCGGTGCCCTGTGCACCTTCTACATGACTCCTGTGAGTGGCACCCAGCAAGGCGGTGCTGGTGGATCGGGGCAATTCAACTACACGTCGGGCCTTCCGTCGCAAGGCGCTGCGGGTCCCATCGCACCTCCAGTTCCCGCAGTTGGTGTGGGCACCGGTCGCGCAGGGCACACCGCCAACGCGCTTCCTAACAATGGCGTTTCGCGCCAGTTGCTGCTGGCTGGCGGCACTGGTTCTGGTGGTGCCGCTCATGACACATTGGATCGCTTGGTGTTCAATCCGCAAACTTACACCATCGCGCTTGGTAGCAGCGCCGTCGGCGGCCCGCGCGCCATGCACGCATCCAGTTTCTTCCTTGACGCAATCACCGGAGCACCACGCGTGTTGGTTTGCGGCGGTGCTACCGGCGAAAACTCGCTCGACCCAACCACCGCTGGCTACACACTCGCTGCGCGCGCGACTGGGTTTTCCACCATTGCCGGCGGCAGCATCTACAACCCGAGCCCAGAGAGCGTGACTGCTGCAGGCAACAGCATGACTCAAGGGCGCTTCGCTCACACGGCTACTTGGGTGCCTTCGAACGAAGTCGTCATCATCGGCGGTGCCAGCATCAGCGGCGCAGTCGTGAGTGCCACTTCCAGCATTGAAATTTTCGCACCCGGCACCAGCACCTTCAGCACCGCGCCGATTCTCAGCGTTATCCGTGCAGAACACAGCGCGACACTGCTTGCTAACGGCAAGATCCTCGTGGTTGGTGGCTACGACCCCACTGCTCCAGGAGTTTCGCTGACAACAGCAGAATTGTTCGACCCTGCCGCAGGGAGTTTGACATCACTCAACAGTGGCAACGCGCTTGGCGTTGTTGTTGCTACCAGTCGCTACGGGCACAGCGCGACTCGTTTGGCTAATGGTTGGGTTCTGATTGCTGGTGGGCGTTCTTCGCCTGCTCCGAGCAATTTGCTGACCAGCGCATTCTTGTACAAGCCAGAGTTAGGCGCCAACGGTGAGTTCGTGGCAACGACAAACCTGCCCAGCCCGCGCGGCCTGCACACAGCGACATACTTGGACAATTCCAGCGTCATGCTGAGCGGCGGTTTGTGGCAAGACATCGCGCTGGCTGAGAGCTTCACAACCGACACGACCTTGTTCCTGTTGCCCACCATCTTCTCGCCCAACGCCCCAACAACTTTCACCGCCACCGCAACGAGTTCACAGCTCAGCATTGCCCGCGGTATGCACAGCGCAACGGCACTACCAGGCGGCAACGTGTTGGTTGTCGGCGGACGCAATTCCACCACGGCCGGCGCCCCCTACCTCGCGGGCAGCACAGAAGTCTTCGCCTTCAGTAACCAAGTGCCCGTGGTTTCAGCGCCCATGAGCTCGGCCAACGCCACGGCCGGACTGGTGAACATCAACTTCGTTGTCAGCGATGTGGACGGCGACGGCGGCTTCGTCATCGTGCGCTTCCGCCCCGCGGCTTCCAGCGTTTGGAGCACCGCCAAGATCACAGCGCAAACCCCGGGAAGCCCCACATTGGGCACTACTCCAACCATGGAAGTGGCACCCGGTTCGGTCAGCATGACTTGGGATTATGCCGCCAATGGCATTGCAAGCGGCACTTCAGTGGTGGTCGAAGTGATGCCCTTCGGCGCCACCCTCGGTACGCCGGTCAGCGTGACCTTCACCGTCAACTGATCACCATGTGATTCCAACCGCCCAGCGGACTGCCGTGGGCAATGGCATCGCACAGCAGACAACCGAGCGCGAACCGCTCGGTTGTTGTCGTTTTATCCCACCCTCGCCGCGTGCAGATCTGCGGCTACTATCGGCTGCCGCAGTGATGCCGTGGCAGCGACGCAAATCCATGCGCTGGCTGCCGCACGAAGCCTGCAGGCAGCGGAGAAATCACAGTGGCCACTGATCGCATGGAACAGCTCGTGTCGCTCTGCAAACGCAGAGGGTTCATCTTTCCCTCCAGCGAGATTTATGGCGGCCTGAAGTCGTGCTGGGATTACGGGCCCTTGGGAGTTGAACTGAAGCGCAATGTCAAGGACGCGTGGTGGCGCGCCATGGTGCGCAATCGGCCCGATGTGGTTGGCATCGATTGTTCGATCCTGATGCACCCAAAGGTTTGGGAAACCTCAGGACACATCGCTGGCTTCAATGACCCCATGGTGGACTGCAAAAAATGCAAGGCACGTTTCCGCGCGGACACCATCGAGAATCAGCGCTGCCCTGAAAAGCCTTCGAAGCGCCCGGGCGAATGCGAAGGCGAACTCACTGCGCCGCGACAATTCAACCTGATGTTTAAGACGTTTATGGGCCCGCTCGAAGACCCCAACTCGATCGTGTACCTGCGCCCCGAAACGGCCCAGGGCATCTTCGTGAACTTCAAGAATGTGTGCGATACCTCGCGCATGAGGCCGCCCTTCGGCATCGCACAACAAGGCAAGAGTTTCCGCAACGAAATCGTGACGGAGAACTTCATCTTTCGCAGCCGCGAATTCGAGCAGATGGAAATGGAGTTCTTCTGCCCACCAGCGGAAGCACCGCAGTGGTACGAATACTGGCGCAAGTTCCGCATGGACTGGTTCGGCAGCTTGGGACTGCGTGCAGAGAACCTGCGCCTGCGCGATCACGCTGCGGATGAACTGGCCCACTACAGCGCCGCTTGCGCCGATGTTGAATACAACTTTCCCTTCGGTTGGAAAGAGCTGGAAGGCATCGCCAACCGCACGGATTTCGACCTGAAGCGCCACTCCGAAGCCACGGGTAAGGACCTCGCGTGGTTCGACGATGTCACGCGCGAACGCTACCTGCCCTTCGTCATTGAGCCTGCGCTGGGCGTAGATCGCGCCTGCCTTGCTTTCCTATGCGATGCCGCGCAAGAAGATGAAATCGATGGCGAAGTGCGCACCGTGTTGCGCTTCCATCCGGCCATCGCTCCAGTGAAGGCCGGCATCTTCCCACTGGTGAAGAAAGAAGGCTTGCCTGAAATTGGGCACGCCATCGAAGCCGAATTGCGCCGGGAATTCAACGTGTTCTACGACGAGAAGGGCGCCATCGGGCGCCGCTACCGTCGCCAAGATGAATGCGGCACGCCCTTCTGCATCACCGTGGATTTCCAATCCAAGGATGATCAGACGGTCACAGTGCGACACCGCGACGATTGCCACCAAGAGCGCATGCCCATCGCGGCGCTTCGCGAGTACCTGCGCGAGAAGACATCCGTCTGAGCGCTGCCAGGCCGGTGCGACCCTATATAGTGCCCGAGGCTCGCTTGGCCACGCCGCGGCGCGCCATTTCCACGTGCGCGCTAAAGAGCGTGTGATGCTCGGCATGTTCACGCCAGAGCAATTCTGGATGCCACTGCACTCCCAACATGAAACTGTGGGTGGTGCTTTCGATGCCTTCGATGACCCCATCAGGGGCCAGTGCCACCGGTCGGAACCCTGGCGCCACATCCTTCACCGCTTGGTGGTGGTACGAATTCACAGCGGGCGTGGCCTCACCCATCACCGTGTGCAGCAAAGAACCTTCCAGCAACTGCACGCGATGCCACGGGCTTTCATCCACGGTCTTTTGAAAGTGCCGCAGCGCCTTGGTGCCGAGCGACACATGAATGTCTTGGTGCAGGCTGCCACCAGCCGCCACGTTCAATAACTGCTCGCCGCGACAAATGGCCAGCACCGGCATGTCCTCTGCCAGCGCGCGCTTCGCGAGCACTAATTCCACGCGATCACGCCGCGGGTCCACTGCTTCCAATTCGGGGCGTGGGTCTTCGCCGTAGTGCTGCGGTGAGACATCCTGTCCCCCTGGCAGCAGTAAACCATCCAGAATGCGCCAGTACGAATTCAGCACACTGGGCTCTTCGCTCAGCGGCAAAATGATGGGAGTGCCCCCTGCTGCTTCCACGGCCTCGCAATACGCGATGGCCACGCCGAAACGGTCGTAGGACTTTCCGTCCTGGTTGAATGCACACACACGACTTGTCAGACCAATAACGGGCCTTCGTTGCATGCTGGCTCCTAACCGCGTCCTGCGCCTGGGGCATCCGGCTTCTTCAAGAAGCCCGGCGTGCGGAAAGCGAGGCTGGCAACTTTGCCCAGACCACGCCCTTCGCAAGTAATACACGATTTGTATTCAATGCGCCGCTTCACCGTGTCACTGCGCATCTTGCGGTACGGCTTCCCATTCCAAACGGAATCGAAACCGTCTTCGAACATGTTCCCAAGGCTGACTTTCTCGTCCATCTGCAACGCGCAGCAAGGTGTGACCTTGCCATCCACCGCCACATACACCTGTACCCATGGGTAGATGCAATCTGGCGAGCGCTTCTCTGGATTGAACTGTGGGGTGTAGCGCACTTCATAGAACGGCAACAATGCAATGACTTCTTCGAGGTTTGTAGCCACCTTGCGCGCTTGACCATGGCGATGCGCCGCGGCCAAGGCCTCGCGGTATTGCTCGCGTGTCATTCCACCAAGCAATTCTTGCTCGCGCTCTTCGATGCCCACGAGGTTGAGTGGCCTGAAGTTCACGCGGCACACCCCGAGGTCCGAAGCAAGATCTATGACTTGCTGCATCTCGTGCAAGTTATCGCGCCCCAGCACATATTCGAAACCCACATCGGGTTCGCACACGCCGCGCTCTTTCTTCAGCGCTTGCAGGCGACGAATGCCTTCGATGATCACACCGTGATAGTCGGCCTTGCGCATGGCCACATAGGTGCTGGCCGTGGCCGCGTCGATGCTAACGCGCAATGCGGTCAGCCCAGACTCGATAGCCGTCTCGGCGATGCGCGGGCCAATGGTCCAATTGCTGGTGATGATGGTGCGTGCCCCACCAGCCTTGGCGTGTGCCACCATCTTCCAAATGTCGGGCGCCAGTGTCGGCTCGCCATCGCCCGCGAAAGTGACGCGCAACGGCCGCACTTGGGCGAACACGCTTTGGAACTGTTCCAGAGTCAGGCTCTTGGGCCGGAACACATTCTTCTCGCGCACACAGAATGAACACTTCAGGTTGCACACCGTGGTGGGTTCGATCTGCAAGTGCAGCGGACGATTCCAAGTCTTGACTGGGCGCGCCAAAACGGCAAGGCCAGACTGAAGTAGTTTTAGTGTTGCTGCCATGTGGGGTGCGAAGATTCTACCGCGCAACAGTGCTGCGGGCTTGGGTAGTCAATGCGGCTGGACATAAACCCTCGTAAACGGGCAAGATGCGTGCGATGGCCGCTCGCCAAGAACAGTGGTCTTGGGCCGCCCGGCGCATGGATTCCTGCTCCTGGCGCAGGACTGTTGGATCTGTGCCCAACCAAAGCTTGATGGCAGTGGCGAGGGATTCAACGGAGCCCGCCTTGCACAAACGCTCACAGCCCACACGCGCCAAAATCTCTTTGACACCACCAACATCGCTGCCCAACAAACTCTTGCCAGCGGCTGCGGCTTCAAGTGGTTTCAGCGGTGTCACCAACTCGGTCAGTCTCACCGAGAGGCGCGGGTAGACCAGCAGATCGAGCAATGAATACCAGGCATCCACTTCCGCATGCGGCACGCGCCCCGGCAGCAGCACATGTCCGCTGAGCATGCGCCTGTCCACTGCGTTGCGCACGGCTTGCTCGTCTTCGCCACCACCGAGCAAGACCAGCCGTGTGTCAGGAAACACACGGAGCACTGAAGCAAAGGCTTCCACCAGTAATGGCAGGCCTTCGTAGCGGAAGAAAGAACCAACGAAACCGATCACACGCTGGTCGCCTAATCCATGGCGCGCGGCCAAGGCGGCGTCGCGTGGCAACGGCCGAAAACGGTCGGCATCGACGCCATTGGGAATCACATGCACTTTGTCTGGCGCCAACCCGCGACCCACGAGATCGTCGCGCAGACCGCTACAAATAGTCGTCACCGCACCGGCGCCGCGGCAGATGGATGTCTCCGCAGCGCGCACCCGCGAATAGACAAACCCTCCCTCAGAGATCTTGCGCTTGTCGACAGCGTCATCCTCCCAGAAGGCGCGAATCTCATAGACATAGGGGATGTTGAGTGTTCGCGCCGCGCGCCGCGCAGCCCAACCGTTGAAGATGGGCGAATGTGCGTGCAGTAAGTGAGGACGAAACTCGCGGGCGACTTCCAAGATGCGTCTGGTCAGTGCCGCAGTCATTGGGCGCTCGCGCAGCAGTGGCACTTTCAATTCCCACTTGGAAAGCACCCCCTGTGGTTGCGCCGTGCGATGAAACTCAACGCCCTGCAACGTTTCGCTGCGCTGGCCACAGTGAGGATGCCGCGCCGAAGAAACCACTCGTGCGTCGATCCCCAGAGCGCGCTGCTGCGTCACCACGGCGTGGCTGCGCACGGCATACCCTGAGAGCTCGGGGATCGTGTGGTCCTGAATATGCAAAACCCTGAGTGACATTCCCATCAGGCTATCGACAGCATAGGCGCGCGCCCTTGTGGCACGGTAAAGCCATCTGAACAAGCATGTTTGTGAGAACTTGCGGACAACATCGCAGCGCCCGATGATAGCGAGCCATGGGAACTTGGCGATGGCTGTCTTTGGGCTCTTTGGCGCTGATCCTCAGCGCGTGTGCCCAGCATCTGCCCCTGGCTGTCGAGAGCGTGCCCGACGGGCTACGACACCTTGGCGAAGTCGCGGGCAGTGCCGCTGCAACCACGGACATCGTGCTTCTCTGCGACCGCCACGAAACACACGGGGCCATCACTCGCAGTAGTTCGGCATGGATGGCGCTGCGTAAGGCCAACGCTCGAGCCGTGCGCTTCTTGCTGACCAAAGGCTTCTCTCTTCTCGGGGCGGAAGCAGCACTCGGCCCGCTGCCCGACGACACCATCGCCTACGCGCATCGCCAAGCATGGACAGAGGCGCGCGACCAAGGTGAAGACATCGACGCCATCAACATCTATCAGCCGCTGCGATTTCAGTGGGACCACGCGCCACAGCTTGAAGTGTGGGGGATTGAAGACCCCGCCCAATATGCACTCGACACGGACGCTCTGGAACGTATCAATGCGTTGCGCTTGGCAGAGTTTGCTAACCAGGCCGAAGTGGATGCCGCCAAGCTGGCCATCACCGCACTCACCGACCAGATTCGTTCCAGAGCTGACGCTCGTGGCACCGCTGCCGCCCGCAATCTCCACGAACGCATGCAACAGAGTGGTGCTGAGCGTGCCATGTTGCTCTTGGGCAGTGCCCACTGCGTCGCAGCGCTGCGCGAGCTGCAACGCTTGGGACACGGGGTACTGTTCTTTCGCGCCCATGCCATGAACCAAGTGGTCCCGCGTGGGCGATAGACTTTCGCGCATGGATCCATCGGCGAATGCCAGACCAGTGCCCTGCTGGACATGGGCGTTAGCACTCGCCGTTGTGGCCACATTGCATGTCGCTTGGTTTGCCACGGATGCTCGCGGGCCAGCGCAAGACCAATTCCGCTACTACGAGATGGCCTTGCACCTTCGGGGCGATGCCCTCGCAGCCGACCACCCAAGCCATCCCCCGCTCTACTCTGCTCTCGCAGCACTCGTACCCGGTCGTTCGTTCCATGCACTCCGTTGGATCAACTGCGCACTAGCGCTGCTCACTTTGGCGGCGGCCTACCGCTTCGCACGCCATTGGCTGCCAGCGCAACGCGCGCTCGCCGCCGCACTGTGCGGCACCATGGCACCGTTGGTGGTTTCCCTCGCCCACCTTTTCTACATCGAAAACTTGCTGCTGCCTCTGGTGCTGTTGGCACTCAGCATGTTCTTCGACCAACGCACGCGCGGCTCGCTGCGCCCCGCGCTGTTGCTGGGTTCCGTTTGCGCTGCTGGCTGCCTCGCCAAATGGACTTTCCCTCTGTTCGTACTTCCAGCGGCGCTGTGGTGGTTCTGGAACGCTGCACCGCGCGCCCGCTGGGCGGCCACGCTCGCGTGCATCCTGCTCGCAGGCCCCTGGTATGCGCTGCACGCCAATGCCATGGCCGCGTTTCTCGAACAAGGTGTGCTCGGTGGCGCCGGACACATTTCGCGCGTGGAAGGCCTCAGTGGCTGGCTGTACTACCCCAAGGCTTTGGCGGGATCATGGTTGGGAATGCTGACGCTTGTGGCGGCGGTGATCGGCTGGCTGCGACTTGCACGCGAGCGCCGCACCGAGGCTATCTGCCTGGCTCTCACACTGCTGCTGCCATTGGTGGTCTTCGCCATGGTGCCCACAAAAAAGCCGCGCCATTTGCTGCCGCTGGTTCCTCTCCTTGCACTGGCCGCTACCAGCGCGGCGGCCAGCATCACGGCAAGTCGTTCACGCGCCGCGGCCATCACTCTTCTGCTGGCGAGCACCCTCGCAGCAGGTTGTTGGGTCTCGACGCAAGGAGCGCTGACGCTGGGCCCACTGCCACTCTGGATGCGTGCCCACAGCGACGATCCCGGCGTGCCGCAAGCAGCGTCCGAAGGCGCTGCGCTCGCAGAAGCAACGCCAAAGTTCGTCGGCTCCGATGACATCGTGCTGTTGACTTTTCACACCCCGCACTTGCGTGACACGGATTTTCGCGCTGCAGCGCTGGAGCAACACAGCACCCTGCGCTTCCGCTTGCTGCCGCTGCATCTGCCGGACGGGCGCGCTGCCGCGTTCCCCTTGCACGCACCAAACGACCCCGATGGAAGCGCAGGGTTGCTTGAAGCTCAAGCAGTCTGGGTGAAGGGCGGATTGCTTTGGACGCGCGTCCAGAGTGGGTTGCCTGTCCAGCGCAACGCCGTTGCGCTCACTGAAGCGCTGTTGGACCCGGATGGGCTGCTCGCAGGCCTACCCGTACTCCACGAGACCATTCTGGAAGACAGCAGCGTCTGCCGCCTTATAGCGCTGCCGAGCGATGCAGCGACACGCCGCAAGATCGAGTGGTTCGCCCAACAGTTTGCTACTCAAGCGCGCACAGCACCTGTAGGCAACGCACGCGCCCTGCAGGACCTGAGCGACGCCTACTACACGCGCAGCGCTGATGCCGCTAGTCTCAAGCGGCTAGTCGATGCACACCTTGCTTGCAGCGAGCGCACGGCAGCACTCCGCTGGGTGTACCGCGGAATCCTCGCGAACGCGCAGAGTTTTGAGGCGGCACTCGAACTCGCGCAACACGCGGGCCTACCAACGGCTGCGTGCACGGACCTCGTCATGCTGCGCGAAGCGCTGACGCAAGCGCTCTGTTCAGGGCCTCGGTGAGGGCGCAAACCATGCGCCGCCAATAAGCAACGATCCCGCAGCGCTCACGAAGGCCACGTTGTAGGGAATCCCCGGAGCGGTGGTCACTAACGGCACCTGCGATTCGAAAGCGACTTCTTCCAAGCCTGATGCGGGCGGTGCGCCGCTCACCAGCGCCACCTGCTCCTGGAATTGACCAGCCGTAAGAAAAGCACCGATCATCTCGGCCGGGATGGACCATCCACCAGCTTCAATGCTGTACCCGAGTGCCCCAAGGTAGTTGGGCGCACACACGCTCCAACCCAATCTGCCTGACGGAAGCACCCACACGCTGACGCCTTCGCCGCGCGAAGCCGCATGGGCGCTGTCGTACGCCGAGCAGTCATCCAAGATGCCAGCTGCGGTTGTAGTGAAAGTCACGTACTGCTGCGCATCATTCACCGGTGGGCGCAAGATTGAACCCATGAGTTGCCCGGTGCGGTTGTAGAACTGCACCATGCCACTGGTGGAATTCCAAGCGAGCGCAACTCGTACTTCGCCGCTCGCTGGATAGATGACTGAAGCACTTCCGCCGAGTGCCAAGGGGACATCCACCGCAACGCCCCCTGCCACGCGGCGCAACGAAGCATCGAGAATCTCTGCGCCTCCACTGGTGCTGCCAAGCCGAATGCTGCCGGCGACGCTGTTGATCGCGCCCACGGCTTGCACATCGCAGCCAATCCACATGTTGCCCTGATGCCACCCCGTTCCTCCCCGCAGGCGAAATGTTGCAGTTCCGCTGGAAGCAGTGACGCGGCCATCGGTCGTAGGCACCAGTGCGCTACTGGGCGTTCCGTCTAACCACTGAGCCTCTGTGAATGTGTGAAAGCGTGCGCTGCTCCCCCACAGCACCGGCGTGGCGGCACCGCCTCCTATGATCAACCTAGTCCCTGTTTGCGAGTACAGCGTGGCGACTCCTTCGACATACACACTGTTCACTGGCCAGCCAAATGGGATGTGCAGAGACACCTCCACCGGGACTGTCGAAGTGCCGATGCGCTGCACCGACACTCTCCCATCACAAACCGAAACACAGAGCGGCTGCGTTGATGAAACCAACGACCAGCCCGCATAGTTCATGCTGCTGCCTTCGAGCAACGCATACCCATTCAGCGCGCCTGTAGCAGCCTTGCGCAGCCACAACATCCGCCCATCAGTGTTGGTCTCCGCATCGCCAAGCGTCCCGTTGGTGGCGCGCGCAAGAATCTTGTGCGTCTGGCCCCCCATGCTGAAACTGCCGCCGACAGTGCCGAGCACAGGCTGCACAGCGGGAACATATTGCTGCAATGTGCCCACTCCGTGCACGCTCATGAAAGTTTTCAAACCGGTAGCGGGCGCGCTGACCACATGAGGCCAGTAATTAATGCCACTGTAGGGGGAAGTTGCTGCAGCCCCCGGAATCACCGAAACGGGCCCATCCAGCCAGACCGAGCGCAGCGCGACACCAGCGCTGGTCACCAACATCGGGCTCGCAACCGTGCCAGATCCGCTGGCAGGCCCGGCCGAGTTCCAGCGCTGCTCCATGGTCACTGCGCCCGTGCCGTTGGCTTGGACACCATCAAGAACCACCATGAACGGTTGGGCTGCATCGCGCACAAGCAAAATGGAACGCTCTGCTTGTTGCATCATCCACATAGCGGCATGGCTGCCGCGAATGTAGTCGACACCAGATCCCATGGCGAAGAGCGACGCCACTCGCGTGCCATTGAAACGGCCTTCGGTGCCCGGTGGGTTGAAGTGGTTAGCTCCACCATAGGCCGCAGCGCCCTGCACTGTGACGATGTTGTGGTCTGAATGTTGGGCATTGGCAAAGGCGCCGCCATTCTGCGCGTAACCACGGTCGATGAAATGAGCCACACCGCCGGCTGCAAGGCTCAGGTGTCCGTCATCCTCATGCGCGTGATTCATCCACTCGTCGCGAATGATGTGGCAAACATCAAAGGCGGCGGCACCGCTAGCTCCTGTGTGCAGCAAGGCCAGCCCACCAGTGCCTTGCTCTTCATAGTTATGCGTCTTGTTCCACTGGGCGCTTTGCCCCGTCGGCACCTGGTTCAAGTTGTCTCTAAAAAATGCTGAAGGCTGCGCGGGAGCCTGCGGCGCGAGACTTTCCGGGTAGTGCAGCACCACAGGGATCCACGCAGAGAATGCGAAAGTGCTGGCGTTGGCATCGATGGGCTGCAGCGTCTCGATACGCAAAAGCCCATTCAAGCCGACGGCATCGTTTTCGCGCGCCACTGCGTAGTACAGCACGGGATCAAAGCGCAATCCCCGATGGGTTGGCCCAGAATCGCCCATCCAAGAGAAAGTATTGCCAATGATGGAGTGCGCGTACCAACGTGGGGTCTTGAGGATGTTGGTGCCAGCGATGCGATCTCCGAAACCACAATTCATGCCAGCGATCAAGGCGTTCAGGCTGTACACATTGCCGTAGCAGGCGTAGCCGTACGCTTCATCCACGCTGCCATCCATGCTGATGGCGTCGTTGAGCCCGTCACGCAAGAAGTCCAGCCAGGTGCTCACCGTTTGCGGAATCAACGGCAGCGTGCTGTCGCCCCAGATGGCGAGCAGGGTCATACTGATGCCCGTCGCCAAAGCGAAAGAGTGGTTGTCTGTGGCACCGTCGTAACTGCTGAGCGGGCCAACACCTGAAGATCCCAGCAACAGCGCCGCAACCCACAACTCCAGCTTCGCAACCACGGTCGTGCGCTCTGCGGGGGTCAAGAGTGGATGGATCAGGTCGTACGCGATGGCCATCGCTGCGGGATAGCTCGCATTCACATAGCCGCTGAGGCCCGTTGGCGTGAGCACATTCACGCAGTTCCATGTGCCCGAACAAAGCAGCGCCTTGGCGCTGCTGCCTGCCGCGGCATCACCACTCACACGCCAACGGAACGCCTGTTCGGTCATAAAACGCAACGTGCGATACACGCGCCACGATTCTTGCGATCCACCAGGGCATGCGCCGGTCGCAGTGCCGCACTGAAATCCGTAGCTGCTGCTGAGCGCCGCATAAGCAGACGCTGCGCGCGAGCCTGGCACTGCAATGCGCTGCTGCACACTCGCCAGCTGCGTTGCCGAGAACAGCAGGCGCGGCCGCGCTGGTGGAGTCGTCGGTTGAGGGAACGCATCCTGCGCATGCAAAGCAAGGCAATAACTCATCAACAACAGTAGTACTAATTTTGTCATGTAATGGCCTGGCGGAGACAGACAAGACACAGACAAGACACCACAACGAGGGCCGGCGGGCCCGGAACTGGATCGGCTTTATACACGCAATGCACTGCATCGCGCCAGCCCCCGCGGAGGCGGCAGTCCGCGTTTTGATTTGATAGGCTGTCTCAGGGTGACTGGGTGATCGCGTCGGAGTAATCCGCCGAGGAAAGTCCGGGCTCCACAGGACAAGGTGGTGGGTAACGCCCACCGACCGCAAGGTCAGGGAAAGTGCAACAGAAAATAGACCGCCGATGGCCGCTGTAATGGCGGATCAGGCAAGGGTGAAACGGTGGGGTAAGAGCCCACCGCCGCGACGGTGACGCCGCGGGCACGGCAAACCCCACCTGGAGAAAGGCCGCGTAGGCAGGGATTCCGAGAACTCGGAGGGATGCGGTTCGCATCCCTTGACTTGCGGGTAGGCCGTTGGATCCGTACGGCAACGTACGGAGTAGATGCATGGTCGCCGACTCCGCTCTGCGGGGTTACAGGACCCGGCTTATAGGTCGCCCACCGAGGCTCGCTGCACTGCAGCGAGCCTCGTGTTTTATCGGGCGCGCACTTCCTCTGGAACTTCGCAGAGGATGAAGCGGTGCTTCCCACCGGGCAACGGGGCCAACTCCGCAGGAAAACCGCAAAGCACCGCGGTGCCAATGCCCAACACGCGTGCGACCCCGCGTCGAACCAGCGCCTCCAACGCCACGTGGTCCGTGCCTGGTGCCGCCACGACTTCCACAAAGAGCGAACGATCAGCACGCTGCGTGCAACGGAAGCGCTGCACTCCTGGCTGCTCGCGCAAGATGTAGATGAGGGCCAGACCGTGCACGCGCGTGCCATCATCGCGCACCAACGAATCGGTCATGCGCCCTTCCAGAGCGGCCAGCGTTGGATGTGGCAAGCCACAGGCGCATGGATTCATCGACCACGCCGCGCGATCACCCGTGCGATAGCGAATCAACGGATAGCCGCGGGCCCACAGGTTGGTGACGACCACTTCGCCCGACTCCCCCGGCGGCGCCGCGCTGCCATCACTGCGCAAGATCTCGACATGCACCGCGTCGTGCTGTACGTGCAAGGCGCCGCGTGGACACTCGTGCGCAATCAAACCACCGTCTCTGCTGCCAAACTCGTTCGCCACTGGTGCCCCGAAGGCTTCTTTGATGATCGCGCGATCGGCATCCAGCAACACTTCAGCAGTGGAAATCACCAACTTGATCGCACCGCGCTCAAGTTGCTCACCGCGCTGCTGCAAGAAGCGTGCATAGCGCGCCAGCGCAGATGCGTAGCCATACAGGAGATCCGTGCCGCGCAGCGCAGCGGCAAAGCGTTCCATCGTTGCATCATTCAAAGAGAACGCCGGCAAAAGGCGCACGCCCAGGGCCCACGCCGACAACCTGCGCATGCGCGCATGAGCCGCCAATTCAATGGGAGAACCCCACAAGTCTGTCTCGCGATGACCCGCATGCAGCCCAAACCATGCACGTGAACGCAGTTTCGCCGCCAACTGACTCGATTCGCGCGTAGCATCGCTCCAGAACTTCAACGGTTCGCCGCTACTGCCTCCGGTCGCCAGCGGAATCAAGCGCCCAGAGAATGCGTTCGCAGCCAAGGCCAGTCCCGCGCTGCGCACTTGCTGTTTGTCCAGCAGCGGGAACAGAGCGAGATCATCGGGGCTTTGCACCAGTGCCACGCGTTCGCGATACCACGGCACCTGTTGCACCGCGTGCTGCAAGTGAGCCATCAACTGATCTTGATGCCATAGCTGCAATTGCGCTGCGGTGCCACGGTCGTGTGTGCGATACAACGCGGCGATGGTCCGCGTGCTGCGCCCACGCAGCCGTTCATGCAACGGGTAGATCAATCGATGAACAAGAAAGCGCGGCAGCATCGCGCGGACAGTTTACTCGCGTGCGCTGTCAGCGGCAGGCAGCAGCATGCGCTGGCACGACGGGCATTCCGGCAACTTCTCGATGCGCGTGGCCGCCATCAATTGAGGCGACAATCGCGTGCCACAGGCTGAGCAGAAACCAGCGTTGTCCAAGGCCGCACCAACACCCCCAGACGCATCGCGGCGTGCGCGATAGGAGGCCAACAGCTCGCCGCCCACTGCGGCAGCAGCGGATTCCCATTCTTTGGTGACGGCTGTCAAGCGCGCGCTCTCTTCTGCGTCTTCGCGCGCAGCGGTGTCATTGCGCGTCGCCAAACGCTGCACACGCTCTGCGGCTATGGCGCGCAGGTCCTTCAGACCAGCCTCGCCCTTCTCAGTCACTTCCATGCTCTCGAGGATCCGATCTTCTGCTGCGCTCAGCTCGACGCGTTTGCCTGAAATCTGCCCCTGCATGCGCTCAATATCTGAGGCGCTCTTCATTTCCATCATCTGCGCTTCATAGCGCGCGATGGCGCCTTCAGCGGACTTCAATTCCAGTTGACGCATGTCCAACTTGGCACGGAATGCCCTCAACTGCACAGCCAAGGCGGCAGCCTTTTCCTCGGCAGCCAGCGCTTGTGCTTGCTCAGTGACCAGCTCTTGCTTGCGTTCAACAGCACGCCTACGCAACCGCACCGCCTCGCGGTCCAGCTCCATCAACTCGCGCAACCTCCCAACGCGTGGCGAGCTCAGAGTGGGTGCTCCTCAATGAAACCTTCCAACTGCTTGGCGCGGCGCGGGTTCTGCAGTTTCACCACAGCCTTCGCTTCAATCTGGCGCACACGCTCGCGCGTGACTTTGAAGATGCGCCCCACTTCCTCAAGGGTGTAGGTGTAGCCGTCACCAATGCCGTAGCGCAGCTTGATGATTTCGCGCTCGCGGTAATTCAGCGACTGCAGCACTTCTTCGATCTTGTCCTTGAGCATCCGGTGCGTCGCCGAGGTCACCGGCGATTCCGCCGAATGATCTTCAATAAAGTCGCCGAAGTAGGAATCGTCCGATTCTCCGATTGGGCGATCCAAGCTGATCGGGTGCTTGGAAATGCGCATCACGCGCCGCACTTCGTCCACTGCGATGCCTGATTCGCCAGCGACTTCTTCCACCGTGGGCTCGCGGCCCATGTGTTGCAGCAAGCGCTTCTGCACATTGCGCAGCTTGCTCATGGTTTCGATCATGTGCACCGGAATGCGGATGGTGCGCGCCTGGTCGGCGATCGCACGGGTGATTGCTTGGCGAATCCACCAAGTGGCATAGGTGCTGAACTTGTAGCCACGGCGGTATTCGTATTTCTCCACTGCCTTCATCAACCCCGTGTTGCCTTCTTGGATCAAATCCAGGAAAGACAGCCCACGGTTGCGGTACTTCTTTGCGATGCTCACCACCAACCGCAAGTTCCCTGAAGACAGCGCCTGCTTCGCGTCTTCGTAGGCTTCCAAGCGCACGCGGATCTGGCCCACACGCCGCGTCAGCCGCGCAGGGGATTCGCAGGCTTCGCGCTGCAATACGCGCAGGCGTTCGAACACGTCGTCCGCTTCCTTGCGGCGTTTGGCGCGACGCAGCAGCCTGAACTCTGCCTCCACACGCGACATCTCTTCATGAGTTTCGTGGATCTTGTCCATGAGCGGACGAATGTGTTTGATCTGAAGCCCAAGTTCCTCCAACAAGATCACGCACTTCTTGCGGCGCGCACGCACGCGGCGAGCCAAAGCCACCTCGTGAACATCGACTTTGGATGACGCTCCTGCTTCGCGCTCGCTCTCGCGGTCTTGAAACTCTCTCTCCCATGTGATGAACGATGCTCGGTTGGCATCGATGATCTTCTCCACTGTCTTCACGTTCTCTGGCAAGCGGTGAGAGATGTTCTGCTTGTCAACCTCCTCAACCTTCAGCGTCCGGTCGAGAGGCAGCACGCCGCTTTCGACGTCTTTGAAGATTTTGATCGCACCGAAGGCAGCGATAGCGCTTTCCAGGACCTTCTGACGGTACAAATCTCTGGCGATGTCAATCTTGCGGGCCAAGTAGATCTCTTGTTCCCGAGTGAGCAAATCGATCTCGCCCATCTGGGTGAGGTACATGCGCACCGGGTCGTCGATCTTCTCCGCGGGGCCAGAGCTCACCGTCTCTTCATCATCACTGTCGTCATCCCCCGACAGAGTGGCTTCCGCTGCGCCCGCACCTGGCTCTTCGAATCCGCGCTCCTCGGCATCTTCCGCGTCAATGACCTCAAGCCCGCGCCCGCGCAGATCCAAGAGAATATCTTCAAGCGCATCTGGGTCTGTGAGCTCGCGTGGGATGGCCGCGTTCAGCTGCTCGTAGGTGACGAAGCCGTTCTGCTTCGACTTGTCGATCAGCTTCACCACATCTGCTGGAAGGTTCTTCATGATTTTTGATCAGGCCCCGTCTGAACTGGCCGGGGACTGCCCCAACTTGGTGGCACGATAGCGCCGACTGAGTTCTTCCAAGGCCTCCGGATCCACGGCCAAGCGTTCCTGCAAGCGTTGCATTTCGGACTTCCCCGCCGCTCGTGAAAGCGCATCGAGCGCATCCATTCCCATGCGTTCCAGGTCGTGGCCATGACCTTCCGGCAACAGGGCCCGTTTAGCCATGTCACGCAGCTCCGGGTCGTCCAGTCCGTCCAGCAGACTGGCCGAAGTAGCCCCTGCATTGGACGCCAATTGAGCAAATGTGCTGAGGATGGTGCGCACGCTGGCCGCGGGCACCGCTGCAATTTGCGCGCTTGTCAACCGCACTGCAAAGCCCGGCTCGTTCAATGCCGCCTGAACCAACCAGAGCACCGTCATGTTGCGTGTGGTGGGCGTCGCGTTGCGTTCAGCGCCGCCAGCGCCAGATTCCGAGGCCCCGCCATCCCTCTTCGCAGGCAGGGCTTCCGAGCGCACGCGCTGTTGCAAGGCCTGCACGCTGACGCCGAGCTTTTCGGCCACCCGCGCCAAGACCAATTCCCGCGCAACAGGGTCGTTCAATGCGGCTACAGTTGCCGTCAATTCGTTGGTGGCCTTCAAGCGGCCACTGAGTTCGTTGAGGTCATGGCGCTGCGACACACGCTCCAACAGAAACTCCACCAGCGGCACCGTCATGCCCAACAACTCTTGCACACCAGCTTCGCCGCGCGCAAGAAAAAAATCGCATGGGTCTTGCCCGCCGGGAAGCACCGCCACTTGGATGTCGAGCTGCCCGCCTTCCAACAACAAACGCGCACCGCGCTCCGCCGCCGCGAGGCCTGCTTTGTCGCCGTCGTACACCAAGATGATGCGCTCGGTGTAGCGCGCAAGGATGCGCGCATGGGCGCTGGTCATGGCCGTGCCCAGCGTGGCCACGCACCCGGCCACTCCGGCCTGCGTGCTCATGATCACATCGGTGTAGCCCTCCATCACCAACACTGGCGCGTTGCGCGGGTGCTGCTTCAGGCGATCGATGCCATAGAGCATGCGGCCCTTGGAGAAAATCGGCGTCTCGGGCGAGTTCAGATACTTCGGCTCCGATCCATCCAGCGAGCGCGCGCCGAAGGCGACGATGCGGCCAAAGCTATCGCGAATGGGAAAAGTGAGGCGACCACGGAAGCGGTCGTAGTGCCCAGGCCGCGTCGAGCCAGGCAGCGCCAACCCCGAGCGTTCCAGCACCACTGAATCGATGCCGCGCGCGCGTGCCGCATCCACCAATCCCGTCCAGCCATCCGGTGCCATCCCGAGGCCCCATGCGGCCGCGACCTCCGGCTTGATGCCGCGCTTGGCCACATAGTCGCGAGTCGCCGTGCCGGCCCCTGCGGCATAGGTGCTGCGGAAAAGATCTTGGGCACACACATGTGCTGCAAGCAACGGGGCGCGGTCCTCGCCTGCAGCGTGTGAATCCAAGCGCACGCCGGCGCGCTCGGCCAGCAAGCGCAGCGCTTCACCGAACTCCACTTTGTCCATCTTCATCACAAAGTCGAAGACGGTGCCGCCCTCTTGGCAGCCGAAACAGTGGAATGTTTGACGCGTAGGCGAAACATGAAAGCTGGGAGTCTTTTCGCGATGGAAGGGGCAACACGCAGAAAAACCGGCACCGGCCTTCTTCAGCGGCAGATAACCACTGACCACTTCCACGATGTCCGTGGCCGTGCGTACTTCATCGATGCTGTTCCGAGTGCTGCTCAACGCCCTTTAGCCCACCGCGCTGCGTGGCCGAGCGCCGCTCCGAGCGCAAGCCCGAATCCGCAAGCCCGACGACACGCGAGGATCATACCGCGCCGCGAACCGCGGCGAACAATCGCAGGATGGTGGGGATCTCCAGCACATCGGCGCGCTCATTGCCTGTGAGCCCGACCGCAAGCAGCGCGGTCGTCAACTCGCCGGGCACCAATGTGACGCCGAGCACCGCGGCCGCGCGCGGCAGCGTGCGACGCAAGATCTGACGACGCGCGCCTAACAGTGTCCGAGCGAAAAGGAGCAGACTATCGAGATCGTCGATGCTGAATCCTGCAGCAAGCGTGCGCAGATCGCGTGGCACCAAGCGCACCACAGCCGATTCGACTTCGGGGCGCGGGTGAAAATAGCCCGCAGGCAGCACGCGCAGTTGCTCCACTTCGTAGCAAAGCCCCGCTAGAAGCGAGAGCGGTGTGTAGTGTTCGCTGCCGGGTTTGGCCCGCAACGCACGCGCCACTTCCTTTTGCAATGTGAGCACCACAGATTCAGGTGGGCGCAGCAGATGCGGCAGCGCCGCCAAAAAAGGCGACGAGATCTGGTAAGGCAGATTGGAGATGACAAAAAAACCGCTGTCCCACGCGCCTGCAGCGCTCAAGGCAGCGAGCAGCGGTGCAGCGAGTCCCTTGGTGCCAAGGCAATCGCCTTCAATCAAGGTGAAATGTGTTTCGGACGCAAAAGCGTCGCGCAAGACGCCGCAGTAGCCCGCATCCACCTCCGCCGCAACCACACGCGCGCCGCGCGCGAGCAATGCGCTGGTCAAAGCCCCCAAGCCGGGCCCAATTTCCAAAACCACACGACCTTCGATAGGGCCGCCTGCTGCAGCAACCAACTCAACCGATGCAGCATGCACCAAGAAGTTCTGTCCGAAGCGTGCCAACGGTGCCAACCCGCGTGCTTCAAGAAAGCTATTGATCTCTGCACTCGTGCGCGGGAGCATCAACGCTCTCCGCGGCGAATGGATTGTGCCAGCGCATCGAGGCGCGCCCCATGAGCAGGCTCCGCGTGAGCCACGGCATAATCCAAGTACGGCAACGCAACGGCTCCAATGGCGCGCAAGTCGGCTTCCGCTCCACGGCGCTCGAAGAACCAACCCCACGGATCGTGCGAACCCAGTTGCTGCAAGAGCGAGCGCACATGTGCGTCCAAAGCAGCCGCTTCCTCGTCCAGCACGCAGCGAAACCCAGTGTCGCTGAACCAGGCGTCGGCGCCCGCGAGGCGCCACGAAATGGGTGCCCATTCTGCTCCATTGGGAACCCATGAATCCAGCGCGGTCATGTGCGTTCTGCGATCACCAGCAAGGTCGAGGTACGAACCGCCCTTGACGAGAAATCTGTCCGGCGTGTGGGCTCCTGCAGTGCTGTCGGTCCATTCCGCCGCGTTGCCAACAAGATCGTAGGCACCAAAGCGCGAGCGTCCGCCTTCGAACATGCCCACCGGCACCAACGCTCCAAACCCAGCGTCCAATGTGTTGGCCAACGTGGTTACAGCTTCCGCCTCGCCCCAAGGGAACGGCAAGTTTCCCGGCCCTGCCGCAGCCCACTCCCATTGAATTGAACTCGGCAATCGTTTGCCGCGTTGCGCCGCGAAATTGCGTGCTTCCGCCAAGGACACTCTGGTGACAGGCAAATCCGGCTGCATTTCCAGCGCCGCTGGAACTAAGCCGCGCTGCGCGTCGGCGCCGGCAGGGTTGTTCGCGAGGAACAACGCGTAGTCATGCCGCGTGACTTCGAAGCGGTCAATCCAAAACGCAGCTACCGCGGTGGCAGACACTGGGCCAACGGCGACACGCATGCCAGCGCTGCAAAACACCATGTCTTCGGTGCGCGCGCCGGGCAGAGCCGTTACATAAGGCGGCAGCAGCAAGCGCCAACCCACCAGCACCCAAGCCAGTAGAGCCAGCGCCACCGCCGCAGGAAGCGCGATGCGAAGTGCAGCGCGCCTCGTTGCCATCACTTCAGCGCCTGAGGCCTAAGAACAACGATTTCCACTCGGCGATTGCGCGAGCGGCCTTCGTTGTTGCCGTTATCAGCAACAGGCTTCACCTCGCCGTAGCCGGCGAAGGAAACGCGCTTCGGCTCGAAACCGCATTCCTTGATAAGCACATCCGCAACTGCAAGGCTGCGTGCTCCAGAGAGCTGAAGATTTCCCAATGGGAATTCCTTGGCGTGAATTTTCACCGGCTGGTTGTCCGTGTGGCCTTCCACGCGGATGTCACCATCCAATGCGGCGAGCTTCGCGCCCAGTTCCTTCATCAACTTCACGCCTGACTTCTTCAACACAGCCTTGCCGCTGTCAAAGAGCAGTGTCTCAGCCACTTCGACAGCGATGCCGTCACCGTGAGCCTTGAAGTGCACTTCGCCCTGTTGGCCCATTTCGGCCTCCAAGCGGCGCAAGCGCTCGGCGACATCGCCGACAGCTTCCGCCGCAGAGCGATCGCCCTTCAGACGCGCGACTTCCGCGCGGGTAGCAGCCAGATCTGTGTCGAGCAGCTTGTTCTGTGCGATGAGGTCTTCATTGCGCAGTGTCAGCCCCTTGATCACTTGATCTTGGTTGCCAATTTCCTTTTTGGCGTCGTCCACGCTTTGAGTGGCACACGCCCCGAACAACAAAGCCGCCGCGATTCCCAAAACTGCAGAACGCATCGTCAACCCTCCCGAACAACCGCTTCTTCCCCCACGCAGCACGACGGCGCCCACCGCCGCGCTCGTAGGAGCCCCAAAGCGGGGAATCACTTCGTGCCGAATGTATTCAACGCCCAATTCGTGATGCCGCCCGTCGCGCTGCTCACATGGTCGTGCGCGGTATCCCACCACACCATGGCTGCGAACAAGCACACCACCGAACTGATCACCAAAGCGGCAACCATCCCAGCGCCGACACCAGAACCGTCATCGACAGCCACCGGTGTGCCTGCACGAGCGGTGCTACGGCGACCAGCAGACGCAGTGGCGGACGGTGCAGCGGCTGCGGCGGGTGCCGGAGTGCTGCGCGCGTTGCCACGCGTGCTACGGCCGGCCACCGCTGGCTTCACCACTGGCTTTGCATCCGCTTTGGGCGGAACCGCAGTCTTGCCGCTGGATCCAACTTGAGTGGTGTCAGCGCCAATCTGCGCTGTGGCCATACCTTCGTCAGCCACATCCAAATCCTTGCCTTCGTCGAAGAGCAAGTCGTCCGTCAATGTCTCAGCAGCCTTGCTGCTGGACTTCAGACGATCAATCTCTTCGCGGCGAAACTTCATGGACTGGTTGTCGCCGCGGGAGGCGCGAATCTCGCCCTCCGAAACCAAACGCTTCAACTGATCCTCGGTGAGCTTCAACTCGCGCAAGGCATTTTCAAAACTCAGGTATTCGTCGGCCACTCTGTTCTCCCGTTCCATGCTGCTCACAGTTTTGCGAGCAAGTTCCAGATGCAAGTTTCTTCAGCGTCCGCCTTCCGGCGGCTTGTCTTTTTCTGGCTTCGCAGGAGCGGAGCCCCCAGAAGCCTCGGCATTGTACTTGGCCCAGTGCTTGCGAAGCATCCCGGGCGCATATTCTGCGCTCGAATCGTCCCCGTAGGTTTCGATCAGCAAGTCGTAGGTGCAGTCTCGCGCCGCCACCAACTTCAGCGAACGCCCGTTGTCCACGCGGTAGACCGACAGGTGCTTGGTCACGGTGTCCATGACATACAGGACTTCCATGCCGTTGGCATAGGCGCCTGTCACCATGACCATGTTGCGAGTGCCATCAGTGTCTTGGCTGGCAATGGCCGGACGAGGGGCTAAAGCCCACAGCGCGACGGCTGCGAAAACACAACAAAGCACATATGCGGGTTTGACTTGCAGCATGGGAACGAATGCCTCCAAAAGGCGCGGGCGCAGCATAGCCGCCAGCCCATTTTCTGCCAACGGGATAAGCGAGACATGTTGGGTCTGACGCCGCCTGAATTAGGGGCTGAGCGGGGCGGCGCGGAAAAGCATGTCCACGATGTCTGCGGTGGAAACGAGCCCCACTGGCTGCCCAGCTCTGGTGACCAAGCCCAAGGGGCAGCGCCCGCGGCGGAGTAGGTCCAAGGCCGCAACGGAACTGAGCCCTTCCGCCAGTTGCGGCAGCGGCCGAAGCACTGCCTTGGCGCCTTGGCCCGCGCCGACTGAAACATCGTGCACCGAGACATAACCCAGCACGGGCCCTTTGCCGCCCGGGCGCACCAACAAGCGCGTGTGGCCGCTGGCCGAAGCCATGGCCCGGATGGTGCTGGCATCGGCCTCAGAATCCACCCAACTCACCCGCCGCAGCGGCACCATCACCGCTTCCACCCGCTGGCGTCGCAGAGCCAGCACGCGCTCGGCCAGCGCCGCTTGAACCACGCTCATCTGCCCTGCCGCTTGAGCCTCGGCTAACGCCGTGCTGAGCTCCTCGCGGCCGAGCAATCCTGTCATTTCGGACTCGCCGCGAAACAGGCGTCGTAGAAGCCAACCGAGCAGCGCTGCTGGCAGCCACAACACCACACGGCTGACCTCGAAGAGTGGCAGCCCTAAGGGCATCAGCTTTGCGGGGTGTCGCATGAACAGCGCCTTGGGCACCACCTCCCCCAACACGAACACCACCGGCACGACGCAACAAATGTTCAGCAATTCGCGCTCGCCCACATCCAGTTCTGGCCAAGACGCCGCGATGAGACGCCCTCCTGCGAAGGCCATCGCCCAGTGTGCGATGTTGTTGCCGAGCAGCAGCAACACCACCACGCGCCCCTTGCGCCCGAACCAACGCAGCAGCCGCCGCGCGCGCTGATCACCACCCGCAGCCAACACACGCAAGCGCACACGCTCCATGGAGTACAAACCTGTTTCGAAGCCCGCGTAGAAACCGCAGAGCAGCAACGCAGCGATGAAAGAGAGTGTGACTCCGATCATGCGCCCGCCTCGGTGCACAGACTCACGCGAACGCGCGCGGGGCGATACCTGTGCATCTCGGTCACTTCCAGCTCGAGACCTGCATAGTTCACACGATCGCCCATCACCGGAACGCGATCCAGCAGCGCCATCATGATGCCGCCAACGCTTGCTGCATTCTGGCGTCCAATGCCGCGGCGTCCAGTCAGCACATGCAACATGCTGAGACCCAGCACGCCATCGACGCTCCATTCACCAGGCCCGTTGTTCACGATCATCGGGCGGTCGCGGTCGCCTTCATCCTGCATGTCACCCAGTACTGCGCGCTCAAGATCTGCGTGCGTAACTATGCCTGCAGTCCCGCCATATTCATCCACCACTAACAACATGCGGCGACGCGCATCCACCAAGTGCGGCAACAACGCAGCAACGCGCGCGAGCTCTGGCACGATCCCCAACGGATGCACCAGCGTGTGCAGCGGCACATCGGGGCGCGCGCCAACCTCCTTGGCATCCAACCAGCCGTCAATGGCATCGAGATTGCCGCGATGCACCGGGAATTTGTTGTGCTGGCAAGCCGCCACGAGAGCGAAAAATGCACTGCGATCATGGCGCAAGTCGAACGCGGATAGCTGGACGCGCGGCACCATCACTTCGCTCACCGCCACTCGCGACAGCAGCAACACCGACTGCAATCGTTCGCGTTCATCAATGGCAATATGACCTGCTTCGGCGCTGAAATGCAGCAAGTCGTCAACTTCGGTGGCCGCAAGACCACCTTCAGCGCGTCGCGGACCTGTGATCAAACGCAGCACCGCCGTAGCGATGAATGCAAGCACGCTGCGCAACGGCAACAGCACCGCGTCGATCAAGACCACGGGCCACGCCACCAAGCCCGCTACGGCCACAGGACTGCGCACAGCGATCAGTTTGGGGGTCACTTCGCCGCACAAGATGACCAGCGCAACCGCCGAGGGGGCAACCAAATCGGCCAGCACATGGCTGCCGTCGCTGTGCAAGGTCGCTGCCAACACCGCGCCCAACGAGAACAACCCTAGGTTGGCGCACAGATTGCCGAGGAGCAGGCTGATGAGCACGCGAGATCTGCGTGCCAGCAACTTGCGCACCAACCCGCGCGACGCCGCCGCAGGGAGGCGCGCCACGTCGGCCGGGGTTAGCGAGAAAATGGCCGTCTCTGCGGCGGAACACAAGGCGGTGAAGCACAGCAGCGCCAACATGGTCAACAGCAGAGGCAGCATGGGTGGCGGCGCCTAAGAGCGCCCTTGCAACTGTGGCAGGCGCAGCACGACGCGAGTCCCCTGCTGCGGTTCCGTATGCAACTCCACCGTGCCGCCCAACGCGGTCACAACGCTGTGCACCATGGCCAACCCAAGCCCCGTGCCTTCACCCGCAGGCTTGGTGGTGAAGAACATGTCGAAGGCGCGCGCAGCAACTTCAGGAGTCATGCCCGCACCATCGTCGCGCACTTCAAGCAACACAAACCCGCTGTCCACCTTCAGCGTGATATGCACATTCCCGCCGACCGCGCAGGCGTCCACTGCGTTAATGACCAGATTGAGCAGCACTTGGCCGATTTCGTTGGCTTCACCCAGCACGACAGGTTTGGCCTGATCATCTGCGTCCAAGTGCAACTCAACTTGGCGCCGGTCCGCACGGTGACGCACAAAGTCCAAGGTGCGCTGCGCTGCAATGCACAAGTCCACCGCCACTGGCGTGGCATGCCGCGGGGCCACTTCCAGCACCTTGCGCACGATGCCACCGATGCGCGTCACCCCTTCTTCGATCAGTTCCAAATACTGCAAGCGCTGTTCGCGAGTTAGGTCCGGGCGCTTCAAGCGCGTCGCTGCATTCAGCACACCACCCAAGGGGTTATTGATTTCGTGCGCGATGCCCGCGGCGAGCGTGCCCGTGGCGGCAAGGCGCTGGGCCAAGAGCAATTCCCGATTTCGTCCTTCGAGTTCGGCTGTCTTCACAGCCACACGCGATTCCAATTCGTGGCGGTACTCGTGCAGCAGATCCAACATGCGATTGAAGTTGCGCGCGAGGCGCGCCATCTCGTCATCATCAGAACCCAGCACCTGCGCGCGCACCGCGGAATCTCCTGCGCTTGCCGAGCAAACCACTGCGTCCAGTTCTTCGATGGGTCGCAACACGCGCCGCGAAAGAAATGTCCACAGCGCGAGGAACAACAAGCCGAATGCCGGAAGCAGCACAAAGGCAACGGTTCGCACCGCAAAAGACGGTGCCAGTCCGTCGCCCAGCGCTGGTGCCATGCGCACGAAAAAACCGCCCCAGTCAGCACCGGCGCACTTGATCGGGCCAGCGAAATCCGAGCCTTCATGCACTGGCGCCCCGGCACGCAGCGACTCTTGCACCATGCTGATGGCCAAGCTGCGGTCCAACTCGTGATCGAACACATAACGCCGCCGCAAATTGTAGATGGTCCAAGGGCGCGCGCCGTTGCCGCAACGCACCAACACGACCTTGTCGGCGAGCTTGCGAAAGATGGCTTGGTCGAAGAAGGGAAGCGCTCGAATGGCCAACAGCGTGGCCAACGGTGCGAGGTCGCGTGCAAACACGCTTTCCAAGTCCCCGGCAACGGTTTCCGCCAAGGCCCCAGCCAGAATGTCCGATGAACGCGCAGAGCGCTCGCGCTCCAGCGCACGCGCGCCTTCCTGCTCGACATACAGCAGCAGCCCGGCCGCAGCGACCAGGCTGGTGAGCAGAAAGACAAGCAGCGCCTTGCGCCGCAGTGACAAATTCAGGTCCTCCTACTTGCCGATCATCTCCTGCAACTTCAGTAGCGGCAGGTACAAGGCCACCACGATGAAACCGACGATCACCGCCATGGTGACGATGAGCAATGGTTCTAAGACTGCTGTCATGGCGGACACGCGCGCATCCACTTCCGCGTCGTTGTTGTCGGCGATCTTCATGAGCATGCGATCGAGTTCACCGGTCTCTTCGCCCACATCAACCATGTTCACGACGATGTCATCGAAGAAACCCGATTCCGCCATGGGGCGCGCGATGGGCTCGCCTTCTTTCACCGCGGCTTTCACCGACTCCACCGCGTTGCGCACCACCACATTGCCGGCGGCGTCGCCCGTAATGTCCAGCGCTTGCATCAACGGCACGCCGCTGGCGCTAAGGGTCCCCAGCGTGCGCGCGAAACGCGCCACTTGAGAGCGCTGCATGACGCCGCCCACTAGCGGCAGGCGCAGTTTCGTGCGGTCGAGGAAGTGGCGTCCGGCAGGATTGCGCGTGAGCATCACCAGCCCGCCCCAAGCTGCTAAGGGAATCGCCAGCAACAAGTACCAGTGCTCGACCATCCAGCGCGAACTATCGATCAAGAAGCGAGTCATGCCTGGCAGCTCGCCGCGCAACTGTGCGAACGCATCTTCGAATTTCGGTACCACGAAGAGCATGATGAAGGTCACGATGGCGATGGCGATCATCATCACCATCATGGGATAGATCATGGCGCCGCGCACACGGCGGCGCAGGGCTTCGGCCTTTTCCATGAAGCCCGCGAGGCGGTTGCAGATTGTGGTGAGCGCACCGGAAGCCTCGCCCGCGCGAATCATGTTCACATAGAGTTCGTCGAACACGCCGGGGTGCTTGGCCATGGACTCCGACAGGCTGCTGCCGGCTTCGACATCGGCGCATACGTCGCCCACCACCCGCTTCATTGGCCCGGGCTTCATCTGGTTTTCAAGCACCTTCAAACTGCGCAGCACGGGCAAGCCCGCGTCTTGCAGTGTGGCGAACTGCGTGGTGAAGAGCACCTTGGCTTTGCGCGCAACGCGGCCCGAAGCTCGCGGCCGCGGCGTGCTGGCGCCAAGCCCAGGCCCAGCAGATTTTTCAGCCAGTCGTTCGCGTCGTGCTTTCAACTTGTCAGACATGCATCACCTCGCCCCATGCACCACGGCACCCCGCGGCATTGTGCGCGGCGCCGCTCTCAGGGTCAATTTGTCAGAATGTGGCCAAAGTTTCGCGCACCACTTCTTCAGCGGTGGTCTGGCCATCCATGATCGCAAACAAGCCACTGTCGCGCAGCGTGCGCATACCGCGCTCGCACGCCAACGCGCGGAAGCGCCCTAACGACGAACCTTCGACGATGGCCTGGGCCAACGCGTCGTCCATCACCAGCATCTCAAACAGGGCCATGCGCCCTTTGAAACCAGTGCCGTTGCACTCGTCGCAGCCGCGGCCCGCCGCGAACTTGCGATCCTGCATGGTCTCGCGCGTCAGGCCCAACTCGTACAACACTTCATCCGGCGGCACGCTCCACTCGCGGCACTTCATGCAAATGCGGCGCACCAAACGCTGGGCCACAATCCCTTCGAGCGTGGCCGCAACCAAATACGGCTCCACACCAATATCGATCAGCCGCGTCACGGCTGACGGCGCGTCGTTGGTGTGCAGTGTGGTGAATACCAAGTGCCCGGTGAGTGCGGCTTCCACAGCAATCTGTGCCGTTTCTTTGTCGCGCACCTCTCCAACCAGAACTTTGTCTGGGTCTTGGCGCAGAATCGAACGCAAACACGCCGCGTAGGTGACGCCAATTTCTTCGTTCACCTGCACCTGCACGATGCCGTCCAAGTCGTATTCCACTGGGTCTTCCGTGGTGATGATCTTGATGCCTTCATCGTTCACGGCATTCAGTGCCGAATACAGCGTTGTGGTCTTGCCCGAGCCGGTGGGGCCCGTCACCAAGACAATGCCGTGCGGCCTGTCGATCAAGTCCTTCAGCAGCGACAAGTCTTCGGCGCGCAGCCCGAGGTTTTCTAAGTCGAGGCGCACCACGCTGCGGTCCAGAATGCGCATCACGCAAGATTCGCCGAACATGGTTGGCAGCGTGGACACACGAATGTCGACACTGCGTCCGCCCACCATGAGTTCGATGCGCCCGTCTTGCGGCAAACGCGTTTCCGCGATGTCCAGATTCGCAAGCACCTTGATGCGCGAGAGCAGCGCCACTGCAAGGTGCCGTGGCGGCGAGCGCAATTCGAAGAGCGTGCCGTCCACGCGATAGCGCACACGAAACTCTTCTTCGAAGGGCTCGAGGTGGATGTCGCTGGAGCGGTCGCGGATGGCCGCGACCAGAATGTGATTCAGCAAGCGCACCACCGGTGCCGATCGCGCGGCGGCGACGGGGTCGTCGATGGAAGCCGAGCCAGCAGCCCCCAGACCATCCAAGAAGTCGTCGAGGTTTTCTTCTTTCGGGTGCAATCGCTTCAGCGCTGCGGCGATGGCGGTGTCGGATGCCAGCGCGCCGTGCACTTCCAGCCCAGTCATGAAACCAATGTCGCTCAAGACCTGCGTGTTCAGTGGGTTGGCTAACGCCACATACAGCACGCGGCCTTCCAGTTTCCACGGCACGCACTGGAACGCTTGCATTGTCGCAGCGTCCACCTTTGCAGCCGCTTCGGGCTGCACCGCCACCACTTCCAAATCCACCGCAGGCATTCCTGCTTGCTCGGCCAGCGCCAAGAGCAGCTGTTGGCGCGTGATCGTCCCCAACTCCACCAGCAATTCGCCGATCAGGCCGCCCTTCTCCGACTGCACTGCAAGCGCTTCTTGGACAGCCCCCAGACCGCAGGCTTTCATGTCCCGCAGAATCTGCCCGAGTAATCTTCGTTTGACTTCCGACATTATTTTCAGCTCATGCGATTGCGCATTTCAGCGCGATCTTGTGCGTACTCCAACGCGGTTTCGGCTTCCAATTTGCCGTCGCGCCACAACTGCTGCAAGTGCTCGTCCAACAGAATCATGCCGCGCTTGCGCCCAGTTTGAATGTCGCTCGAAATCTTGAAGGTTTCCGCTTTGCGAATGTAGTTTTCGATTGCGGATGTGTTGATCATGATTTCGAAGCCGGCCACTAAGCCACCGCCCTTGCGCGGCATCAGCACCTGCGAAATCACTGCCACGATCGACAGTGCTAACTGCGTGCGCACTTGTTCTTGCTGATCCTTGGGGAACGAATCGATGATGCGATCCACCGTGCGTGCGCTGCCCGTGGTGTGCAGCGTTCCGAACACCAAGTGACCAGTTTCCGCCGCCGTGATGGCGGTGCTGATGGTTTCGTGGTCGCGCATTTCCCCAAGCATGATCACATCCGGGTCTTGGCGCAGCACGCGCCTCATGGCTTCGCTGAAATCTGGAACATCGACGCCCACTTCGCGCTGCGTCACAATGCTCTTCTTGTGCGCGTGGTGGTACTCGATGGGGTCTTCGATGGTCACAATGTGCTTGTCGAAATTGACATTGATCTCATTGATGAGCGTGGCCAGCGTGGTGGTTTTCCCTGAACCCGTCGGCCCTGTCACCAAGATCAACCCGCGCTGGCGTGTGAGCAAGTCCTTGATGTGATCGGGCAAGCCCAGCTCTGGAAACGCGAGGATCTTCGATGGGATCCGACGCAGCACCAAAGCCTGCCCTCCTTTCTCGCGGAAGGCCGAACAGCGGAAGCGCGCTTCCGTGCCGTAGCTGATGGCGAAATCCGCTGAGCCGCGCCCATCAAGTTCGGCGCGTAATCGCTCGGGCAACACTTCGTCGACCAATTGCGCTGCGACCGCAGCATCGATCGCGTCCGCGGCCAAATCGCGCAGACGCCCGGCAACGCGCAGCACGGGCTTGCGCCCCACGCGCACATGGATGTCACTGGCATCTTGGGTGACGCAGGCACGCATCAGTTCTTGCATGTTCATGGCATCACTCCAGCGCGGCGGCAACGCCAACGCTCTCCTTCGAAAGGACGCGCAGCACTTCCTCTAACGAAGTCGTGCCCGCCAAGACTTTGCGCAGCGCGTCTTCGCGCAACGGCAGCATGCCGCCAGAAGTGCGCGCATGTTCGCGGATGCGCGCAGTAGATTCGCGATTGAACACGGCTTCACGCATATCCGGGGACATTTCGAGCATCTCGAAGATGCCCACCCGTCCCGAGTAGCCCGTGTTGCGGCAGTCGTCGCAGCCCGTGGCGGCCCAAACAGTGCGGCCTCCCAAGCGTGCGGGGGTGAGGCCGACGGCGGCCAGTTCCCCAGCATTGGGCTGGTGTTCACGTTTGCAGCGCGTGCACAATTTGCGCATCAGGCGCTGCGCCAGCACCGCCGCCACCGAGGACGACACCAAGAACGGCGCAACGCCCATGTCCACCAAACGCGTCAGGGCTGAAGGCGCATCGTTCGTGTGCAGCGTCGAGAACACCAAGTGCCCCGTCAGCGCT
>CAMDTN010000013.1 GCA_945907755.1 Singulisphaera sp. GP187
CATGAAGGCCTTGGAACATGCGCTCAGCGATTACGACCCGCAAAGTGAATCGGAGTTGTTGGGCGCGGCCAGTGGCGACGGTGTGATGCGGCCTGTGAGCGCAGACCTTTTCGAGATGTTGCGCGCAGCACGTTGGATGGCGCAACGCAGTGACGGAGCTTTCGACCCCACTTGCGGTGCATTGACGCGTTTGTGGCGTGCCGCGCGGCGCGCCGGTGTGCCGCCGGATGCGGTAGCCGCAGCGAACGCGGCCCGCACAATCAGTTGGCGCGCAATCGCGTTGCATGCGACAGAGCAACGCGCAGCGTTGCAACACGCCGGTGCGCGGCTCGACTTCGGCGGCATCGCCAAAGGGCACGCAGTGTGCGAAGCCTCGCGCTTGTTGGCCAAGCGCGGTGCGCCGATGCACATGGTGAGCATCGAAGGCGACATCGCACTGGGCGCCGCGCCACCAGACGCCCACGGATGGAAAGTGGAAGTGGACGCGATGCCTGCGCAAGCGCTCGAACGACCGCAAGCATCAACACCCGCACGGCCACCATCCGTGGACGCGCGCTGCGCGCTGTTGCTCGCACACTGCGTCATCTCTACTTCAGGCGACAACTTTCAGCATCTGGTTGTTGGGAATGAGATCCACTCGCACATTCTGGATCCGCGCACGGGCAATCCCCTCACGCGACGCGTTGCAGCCAGCGTCATCGCGCAAGAAGGCTTGGTCGCGGACGGCGCTGCCACCGCGCTGTGCGCGCTGGAAACCTCGCAGCGTGCAGGATTTGTGCAGCGCATGCGCATCGCAGCGCGCATTGTGGAAGCCACTGCATCGGGCCTCAATGAAACGACCTACGGCCCTTGGCCGTGCGCCGAAAGCGTCGTACCCACGCGCTCGCGTTGACACCCTCGCGCGTTTGATCTGGCACTAAGACTCATTCGCAAATAGCCTATATTTCATGCGTTTTGTGATGCCTGTTTTCTTGATCGCGCTCAGCTCGCTTCGTATTCTGTGTTCGCTTGCTTTCATTTTCTCTAACCCTTGCATCAAAGGAGAATCCTCATGGCATCCCGCAATCGATGGAACATCACATGCACCGCGCTGCTGCTTGTGGCTGTGTTCGGTATTAGTGCCGCTGCGCAAACACCAGTACGCCCTGTTATTGCCAACGGCATCAGCAACTGGACACCTCAGCCCGGTGCCGACGTCGCACTGGTGGTGCAACCACTAAGCGCGGGCATCACGCCCACGCAACTCGCGCAGTCGATTCTGTCCGGCACCGGAACGACTGTTTCGAATGTCATCTACTCCGGCAACAGCGTTTCGGCCGGAACATTTACCACCACCAACCCCGCCATCCTCGGCTTCTCCAGCGGCATCATGCTGAGCTCTGGAAATGTGTCTTCTGTAGTCGGTCCCAATATTTCGGACGCGACCACTACCGTCAACGGTTTGGGTGGCGATGCACAGTTGCAATCGCTGGTCCCCGGCTATGTGGTGCACGACGCCTGCACACTGCAGTTCGACTTCACCACCACCGCGCTGGTCCCAGGCCAAACGGGCGCTGTGAATTTCAACTTCGTGTTCAGCTCCGAGGAATACAACGAGTGGGTGAACTCCTCGTTCAACGATGTGTTCGGCTTCTTCTTGAATGGGCAAAACATCGCACTGCTGCAAAACTTGGTGACGCCTGTTCAGATCAACACTGTGAACGGCGGCAACCCATACGGCCCGCCACCGAGCGGCACCAACTGGAGTCAGTACCGCAACAACGATCTCTCTGACGGCGGCGGCATGATCGATTGCGAAATGGACGGGCTCACCGTCACCCTCACCGCCCACGGCAACATCACCGGCCCCGGGCCGCACCACATCAAGCTGGGTATTGCAGATGCTGGCGATTCCGTCCTCGATTCGAATGTGTTCATCCAAGGCGCAAGCCTTGTGACTTCGCAAGCACCTTCGTTCATCGCACCCACACCGACCGCGCCCGTCAATGTCATCGCACAAATGCCAGTCTCGTGGCAGGTGCGCGGTGTCGCCAACAACGGAACGCCCGCCGCTGCGGTCACCATGACCATGCCCTCCGTCACCTTCGATGCCGGTTTTGCCGGCACGCCGGTTCCAGTGGCCTCACCACTCAGCGCGTCGCCAGCGCTGCCAACCAGCGGCCAGCCTGCTGCATCCACTTTCACTTGGACGCCACAGGGAACCGCCGTCGGTGTGTGGGCCTTCACTTACCACTTGCTTGACAACATGGGGCTCACGGCAGATCACACGGTGGCTGTGAATGTCATCCCGCCCGCCATCGGCGGCCCCATCTGCGTTGCGCCGACGCCTGCAACCAATGTTCTCGCCGTCATCGGCAGCCCCGTGTCGTGGAACATGGCAGCCATTACCAACAACGGCATTCCTGGCAGTTGGGTGCGCATCGACAGCGTGTCGGTGGAGTTCGATGCGAACTTCCTCGGCAACGCCTTGGCAGTCAACAATCCAGCAAGTCACACGCCGAACTTCCCGATCATCGGCCAGCCCGCAAACACACTCGCGTCCTGGGTGCCGACCATCGCCGACACCGGTGAATGGACCTTCGATTATCACCTCGTCGACAATGTGGGGATGATCTTCGACTGCTCCATCACGGTGGATGTGCGCGACGCGGCACTCATTATTGGCTTCGCGCCACTGAATGCGCCCTTCTCGCCTGGCTCGAACGACATCCTGCGCGTGGAGCCTTTCTGGCTCTATTCCATCATCGAAAACGACCAGCCCGACTTGATCGTGCCCAACTCGCCACTGCTCATCGGCTTCGATGTCTACGCGCAAGTGGTCATGCTGAACCCTGGGCTCTACCCCGCGGATCCGCTGAAGACTTCGCCGTCAGTGCGCTTCCGCATCGGCATTTCTAACCTGATCACTGGGCCTGGCAGCGGATTGGACCTCGTCCCCCTCGGCCTCGCTCAGCCAGGAGAATCGCTGCCCTACGAGTTCTTCATCCTGTAACGCGCGTTCGAACTGCTCAGCCGCCTCGGGGCACCGTTCCGAGGTGCGTAGGCGGCGGCAGATCGGCGTCGGGGTCGCGCCCCGCGCGCAGCAGCAGGTAGCGCTGCAAGATGGCATCGGCGATCTCGCCGGCCACGACCTCGTTATTGCCGACGAGCACCCAGACGGGTTGCATCGGCCGGTTGTCTTCCGCTGCGCCGAAGTTCGTGCGCGCATCGATGCGCTGCGCGATGACACCAATGCGCGCGGCCCCTGCCAGCGCAGGGTCATTCGCTATTTGCACCGTCACCACAGTGCGCGCGGCTTGGCCATTCTCGACGCGTTCAATCAAGTGCGTTTCCACCACCTGCTTGGTTTCGTCGCGCAGCGCGATGGCTTGCGGCCCAAAGGCGCGGTCCATGAACCCACGCGCTGCTTGCCACAACATGGCGCGATCCGCACTCGGCACCGAACGCACCAACGGCACGATTTCGTGCTGCATGCGCGCGACTTCTGCGGGTGACTGTTGCGGTGCGGGCTCGTAAGAGTTCACGATGCAGCCGCTGCTTGTGCATGTGCAGGCGATCAGAAGTGTCCGTGCAAGAGTGCGATTCACGATGGTGCCCCCGTTGGGGCCCATGTTACGGCTTGCGCGCAGAGCGCGGAACCGCCGCGCCGTAGCCGCCGCCACCCGGTGTGCTGATGCGCACTCTGGTGCCACGCTTGCCAGCAACGCTGCTGAGAAGCGGCGCCATACGACCATCTGGGTCGATGACGCAATCTTCGCCGGGCTTGCCAGTGCCGCCGCCGTTCGCGCCGGGTGCTCCGCTTTCGCGCCGCGTGGCTAAGACCGTCACTTGTGCTGGTTCCAGCAATTCCATTTCGCGAACCAAGCCATCGCCGCCGCGGTTTTCCCCAGCGCCACCGCTGCCCGTGCGCAAGTGATAGCGCGTGATGCGCACCGGAAACGCCGCTTCCAACGCTTCCACAGGCGTGTTGAGCGTGTTCGTCATGTGCACCTGCACGGCGCTCTCGCCGGGGCCATCCGCGGAGGCCCCCGCACCGCCGCCCAGTGTTTCGTAGAAAGTCCACGCGCGTCCGTCGGCGCGCACACCGCCCACGGTCAAGTTGTTCATTGTGCCCTGCGAGCACGCGGGCAGCCGCCCAGGCCATGCCTTTTGCAAAGCAAGGAACAGCAAGTCCACCACACGCTGCGAAGTCTCCACATTGCCGCCCGCAACAGCCGCAGGGCGCCGCGCATTCAACAGCGACCCTTCCGGCAGAATCACTTCCACGGGGTCTAAGCAGCCAGAGTTTGTGGGCAAGTCGCGGTCCAACAACAAACGCAGCACATAGAACAAGCACGAAATGGTGATGGCGCGGTTGGCATTCAATGGCGCGGCCACCTGCGGGTCTGTGCCTGTGAAATCCACGCGCAGCCCGCGAGGAGTGCGCTGCAACACCACACGCAAGCGCGGAGATTCCGGCCCGTCAAGCAACAACGAAGCGCTGTGGCGGCCCCCACGCATTTGCCGCAACAGCGCTTTCGTACTGCGCGCCGCGTGCCGCCGCAACGCCTGCACCGCTCGTTGCAATCTCGCTGCACCTTGATCGCGCACTAATTCCTGCACGCGCTCTACGCCGTGGCGCACCGCGGCGGCCTGCGCCAACAAATCGCCTTGGCGCTCATCGGGCGTGCGTGTGTTGGCTAACACCATGGCCAACAATTCTTGTTGCAACACACCGTGACGGAACAAGCGCACCGGCGGAATCACCAAGCCTTCGCCATACAAATCCAATGCCGGGCCCATGCTGCCGGGATGGGCACCGCCGATATCTGCATGATGCGCGCGCACCAGCACTCCGAAATCTGCAATCTTGCTGCGCGCACAAAACACCGGCGCAAACAGCGTGATATCGGGCAAGTGCGTGCCGCCGGCCCAAGGGTCGTTCAGCAGCACCATGTCGCCAGGTGCCAAGGCATCAACGCCGCGCTGCGGCCCGAGCGCCGCCAGAATATGCCCAGCGGTGAGGTGCGCACTACCCAAGTGCACTGGGATGTGGCTGGCTTGCGCCACCAGCGCGCCATCGCGGCCCGTCAGCGCACAAGAGAAATCCAAACGCTCTTTGATGTTGGGCGAAAACGCTGCGCGACGCAGGCGCAAACCCATTTCTTCGGGAATGGCGGATAGGAGGTTTTGATGCAAGCGCAGTTCCACCGCGTCGAGCCCGCCTTGTTTGCGCACATTTTTCATGCCGCGCCTCCACGCTGCACCAGAATGGCTCCGTCGGCGAGGACCACACCTTCGTCGCCCGCTGCCAACAACGCTGTGGCGGTGTGGTCGCAAAGCAGCGCAGGGCCACAGACTTTCTGCCCGCGCAGCAGCAAGTCGCGGTCGAACACCGGCAAGCCGGTGCCGAATGCGGTGCGTGTGCGTCCGACGGCTTGCGCTTTGCGTCCGCGCGCCGGTGGCAGCACTAATGCTGTTGGCGTCGGCACCGCAGCTTCGGCGCGCACGCGCACCCCCACCAGTTCCACACGGCGCGTGGGGTCTGCAAAGCCTGCGCGCTGTTGGTGCACTTTGTGGAAGGCGCGTGCAAGGTCTGCGCAGAGCGGCACTTCAATCTCGAACGACTGCCCTTCGTAGCGCAAGTCGCAACTGACGGACACCTGCACTTGGCGGCGCGATGCCCCGGCATCTAACAATTCTGCGATGGCCTCGTCGCGCAGTTCGCGCACAAACTTTGCGGGTGGCGGCGCAAGTCTTTGGCCAGAGTTTCGCGCAATCGTCCGCCCGGGCCGTGCGCCGCGAGCAACCAAGGCACCTAACAGCGTGCGACTGCGCGTGGCTGCGAGTGGCGCCAGCAACAACCCCTGTGCCGAAAATGCTCCGGCTGCGGCGGGCAGCAAAAACCGGCGCACACCGAGGGAGCGCGCGAGCGCGCTCACATGCAGGCCACCGGCGCCACCAAAAGGCAGCAGCGTGGCTTGGCGCGGGTCGCGGCCTTGCTCTTCGCCCATGAAGCGCAGCGCACGCGCCATGGACGCATTGGCCAAAGTGATCACGCCGCGCGCACACGCAAGCGGCGAAAGCCGGGCGCATTTGGCCAACGCGCGCAACGCGAGTTCTGCTGCGGCACGGTCCAAACTGTCGGCGCCCGCAGGAAAAAACTCGGGCGCGAGATTGCCCAGCAATAAGTGCGCATCGGTGACTGTGAACGGCCCATCGTTGCCATGGCAGGCTGGGCCGGGGTCGCTGCCTGCGCTTTCGGGGCCCACGCGCAGCGCGCCGCCCGCATCCAAAGCAGCGATGCTGCCACCGCCGGCACCCACTGTGTGAATGGCCAACGACGGCGTGCGCACGCTGACACCAGCGATGCGCAGTTCGGGCACATGAGGCACGGCGCCCTCGCACCAAGCCACATCTGCGGAAGTGCCGCCCATATCCAACGACAACACTGCCCCCAAGCGATGCGTGCGCGCCAGCGCTGCCGCAGCCACCACGCCGCCCGCAGGCCCCGAAAGCAACAGGCGCACGGGTTGTTCAGCGGCCACCGCGCTCGCGATGGTGCCACCGGCGCTGGTCATAATACGGAGCAGCGCGTCCTGCGGCAGACGCCGTTGCAGCGCGCTGATGTACGGGCCCACCACCGGACGCAGCGCTGCATTCAGTAGCGCCGCAATGCCGCGCTCCACTTCGCGAAACTCGCGTTGCAGTGCGCTGGAAACTGTCACCGGCACACCCAAAGGCAGCAATGCTTGCAATGCAGCCTGTTCGTGGGCGGGGTTGTGCCACGAATGCAGCAGCACCACCGCGATGGCTTGCGCGCCACGCTCTACCAACCCGCGACCCGCGCGGCGGCAGGCAGCGGCGTCGAACGCTTCGATCTCGTAGCCCATGTGGTCCAGCCGCCCCGGCACTCCGGCGCACAAACGCGCTGTCAGTGGCAACCAAGGCTTGCGCGGTGCCAGCGCATACAGCTCGGGGCGCGATTGGCGCCCGATCAATAACAGGTGCTCGAAGCCGCTGTTGCAAATGGCTCCAGTGGGCGGCAGTGCCCGAGTGAGCAACGCATTGGTGCCCACGGTGGTGCCGTGGATCACTTCGGTGTTCGCCTCAGCCCCAAGCTGCGCGCAAGCGGCGGCTACCGCCTGCGACGGATCGGCTGGTGTGGATGGCACTTTCACCACGCGACCGTCGTCGGCCACGGCATCGGTGAAGGTGCCTCCAGTGTCCACCGCGATGCGCAACACTTTCAGCGGCCTTCGGTACCGGAGGGCAAGAAGGAGCATTCGCTGATGCGCCAAGTGCCAGCGTTGCGTGCGAGTTGCAAGCGCAGGGTCTCTTCGTGGGCCGTGCCGCGGCGCTGCTCGTCGCGCTCGAAAGTCAATTGGTATTCGGCCCAGGCGGAAGCGCCTCCGCGCACCACTCCCTTGGCGCATTGCCGCGAGCGCACGATCAGCCCGTGTTCATTCTGACGCAGCAAAAACAACTGATAGAAAGCCTCGAACGGCAGGCGTTCGCGCGCGGCGTCATCCAGCATTTCGTGGGCTGCGGCATAGCCCATGCGCTCGGCCACATCGCGCTGCGGAAACACATCTTCGCCATGCTTCAAGCGCGAGATGAACTCGTCCGCGATGCTGAACGGCCCGGTGTAGTTGTCGTCGCTGCGCAATGTGAGCGACAATTGCACCACCGCAACCACGGTGAACGCCAGCGCGGCAGCGAGCAGCAACGCCAGCTTCCAACGCTTCTTGGCGACAGTAGTCGTAGGTGGGGTTTCAACCGCCATGGGCAGCAGCGTAGCGCGCCCTGCGTAGTCTGCATCGGTTCTTTATCCTCGCTGCTAACATCCGCCGCGATGAGCGCTTCTTGGCCCCAGTGCCACCAAACCACCGTGCAGCGCAGGCACCACCCATGAGCGGCGGCGTCCTCGCGCTCTGGCTCGGCGGGGCCTACTTGCTGGGCAGCATTTCGTTCGCTGCGTGGATCACGCGCATGAAATCTGGTGTGGACCTGCGCAGCATCGGCAGCGGCAACCTCGGAGCCACCAACGCTGGACGCGTCTTGGGTCGCGGCTGGGGGCTTTTCATCTACGCGCTGGACTGCATCAAGGGATTAGTGCCCGTCGGCGCGGCGCGCTGGGCTGGTGACGAATCGGTGCTTGAGAGTTTCACGCTGCCCGTGTCGGTGCTGGTGGGTGCTGCAGCGGTGATCGGGCACTGCTTCCCAGTGTGGAACCGCTTCAAAGGCGGCAAAGGTGCGGCCACAACATCGGGCGTGCTGCTGGCGTTGTGCCCCGGCGTGGCGGCTGTCGGGTTGACGGTGTTCGTGCTGGCCGTCGCCGCCACGCGCATGATTTCTGTGGGCAGCATCTTGGCGGGCTTGTCGTTGCCCATTGCGTGGATCAGCATTGAACGGCGCCACGCGTTGGATGGCCGCGGCGCTGCGGTGCTGACATTTCTTTTGCTGTTGATGACGCTGCTCTTGGCGCTGCACCGCAAGAACATGGAACGCATTGTGCGCGGCGAAGAACCGCGCGTGGGCGGAGGCAAGCAGGCATGACTCGAGTCGCCGTCATCGGCAATGGTGGTTTCGGCACGGCCATGGCGCTGTTGCTGCTGGAAAACCGCTTCGATGTGACCATCTGGGGCCACGACGAAGACTATGTCGATCGCGTGCGCGAAGAGCGCGAGAATCGACGCTACCTGCCTGGAGTGCTGCTGCCCGAGGGCTTGCAGTTCACGCACAGCCCCGAAGAGGCGCTGGAAGATGCTTCGTTGGTGGTCATCGCCGTACCCACGGCGTGGCTGCGCGAAACGCTGGAAGGTTTTCGCGGGCTGCTGCCGCGCGGCGCTCCACTGGTGTCGCTGGTGAAGGGCATCGAGCCGCGCACGCTGCTGCGCCCGTCGCAGGTGCTTCGCGAAATCTTCCCCGGCCGCCCAGTGGCAGTGATCTCTGGCCCCAGCCACGCTGAAGAAGTCGCGCGCCGCGTGCCCAGTTCCGTGGTGGCCGCCGCCGCCTCGCGTGATTTCACGCGCCGCTTGCAGAAGGCCTTCGGCACTCCACATTTCCGCGTGTACTCCAATCCCGACCCCGTGGGCGTGGAATTGGGCGGGGCGCTGAAGAATGTCATCGCTATTGCGGCGGGCTTGGTGGAAGGCCTAGGCTATGGCGACAACACCAAGGCGGCGCTGGTCACGCGCGGCATCGTGGAAATGCGGCGCTTGGCCATGCGCATGGGCGCGAAGGGCAGCACCTTCTTCGGCCTCGCCGGTATTGGCGATTTGATCACCACATCATTCTCCGCTCACGGGCGCAACCGCTCCGTCGGGCTAGGACTGGCATCGGGCCGTTCATTGCAAGAAGTGCTGGATTCGATGAATGGCGTTTCGGAAGGCGTGAACACGGCACGCTCCGTGGTCACATTGGCGCGACGCCACCGCGTGGAAATGCCCATATGCACTGAAGTGCACGCCATCCTCTTCGAAGGCAAAGCCCCCAGAGACGCCTTGCGCGATCTAATGACGCGCAGCAGCAAGAGCGAAGATTTGTGAAGCCGCCATGCGTGTCCTCTTCCTAATCAGCGACACCGGCGGCGGGCACCGCGCAGCAGCTAACGCCATCGCAGCAGCGCTGCGTGAAGCCAAGCCATCGGTGCAAATCGAAATAGTGGATGCGCTGGTGGAAGGCTGCCCGTGGCCGATGAGCAGTGCCCCAGGGATTTACGCCTTCGGCATGAAGCATTTGCGCTGGCTGTGGGCGCTGTGCTTTCACCTGAGCAACGGGCCGCGCCGTGCGCGACTATCCTCTAACTTGGGTTACATGAGTAATGCGCGCGGGCTGCGCCGCTTGTTGCGCAATCACGCGACAGACTTGGTGGTCAGCACGCACCCCTTGCTCACTCACCAAGTGCTGCGTGCGCTGAATGCCAATGGTGCCCGCCCGCCCTTTGCAGTGGTGGTCACCGATCTCGTTTCTGGACATTGGACCTGGTACGAACACGGCGTGGATTTATTCTGCGTGCCCACCGAGGATGCGAAATCCGTCATGACTGGCGGCGGCGTAGAAGCAACGAAAATTCATGTGTGCGGCCAGCCTGTGCCGGCGCGTTTGGCTGCATTACGCCTGCAACGCGCACACTTGCGTAGCGGACGACAATTAGAGCGCCCCACCTTGTTGTTACTGGGCGGCGGCGACGGAACCGGCGGTCTTGGGCGCTTTGCACGCGCGCTAGCCGCAGCAAACCTGGGCATTGAGATCGTGGTCGTTTGCGCGCGCAATGCTGCTTTGAAGGCCGAGTTGGATGCCGCAGATCTCGGGCCGCAGGTGCGTGTGCTGGGATTTGTCCAGGACTTGCCCGAATGGATGGTGGCGGCGGACATGCTGATCACCAAAGGTGGGCCCGGTTCGATCATGGAAGGCTGCGCTGCCGGATTGCCCATGGTTATTTACGATTGGATTCCGGGGCAAGAAATAGGCAATGTGCGCTTTGCGCAGCAACAGGGGTTTGCACGCGTAGCTACGAAGCCTGCGCGCTTAGTAGACACCGTGCGGGCGCTGCTCGCAGACCCCGTCGCGTTAGCTCAAATGCGCGCTGCCGCTATCAGCGCCGCCGTTCCCGATTCTTCGGCCCGCATCGCACGCACGCTGCTCGATTTCACAGCGTCGCGCTGATGGTGCCGGAAACCGTGCGGATGCCGCTTTGAGCAGCGGCGTCG
Organism: Singulisphaera sp. GP187; assembly: GCA_945907755.1. Lineage (GTDB taxonomy): Bacteria > Planctomycetota > SXUL01. Next base: position 10,695 of record CAMDTN010000013.1, read on the forward strand.
CCAGTGAGGAAGCCCAAATGCAATGTGAGCCCCGTGAGCGATGGTGTCGCCGGCAACCAGAAGCCGAATGTGGTGTTGGCGCTCGCATCCAATAGGCCCAACGGGTTATTCAACCATTGTGGCATTTGCGACCCGTAGAGCACACACATGAGCAATATGTCGTCATAGCCGAGCCCGATGATGCGCGGGTCGCCGGCGACGCCCACACTCGACACGGGGATAATGCCGTTGGTGAACGAGAGCATGGCCATGTACGGCCGCCCTGCATCCCCTGGCGCGCGGCACTGCACCCAGTTCCAAGAACCTTGCAATGGAGCGCCGCCGAAGCGGCAGTGGTCGTAGGTGAAGGCCGCCGCGGTGGTGCCTGTGAGCGCACCTGATGTGACCGCCACACTCACTGCTCCAGCAATGGCGCTTGGAGGCACCGTGCAACTGAGCAGCGACGGACTTTGCCAAGCCACATTGCTGGCGGCCACGCCGCCGAATTTCACCGTGCAGCCCTGCGATGGGAAGCCCGATCCACTGACTTGCACTGTGGCGCCGCCGTCGAAGAAGCAGTGATTTGCAGCCACCGTGCTAACCGCTGGGGTCAGCGGCCCCGCTTGGCCATACAAAAATTGCATGCCACTGGCGTCGTCGTTGTGCAGTGAGCGGTTGCCGGTGGTGCCGGCAGAAACGGTGGCGGCCATGGTGGCGCCTGTGACGGTGCTGTGACCCAACCCTAATGCGTGGCCGAGTTCGTGGCAGGCCACAGATTGAATGTCGAACTGATTCCACACAGGCGAGTTAGCCCAAACGAAGTCGTAACCCACCATGCGATCGAAGAACACAATGTCGAAGTTGGTGGTGATGCCGCCGAGAGTCCACCAGTAGCAGACCGCCAGCGGCCCGTTGCCGTCAGTGTGGCTGTAATAAACGGTGTTCACGCCGTCGGCTGCCACTGTGGCCACTGCGGTTTCACCTGCGTAGTTGAAGGCGAAGTTGCCTTGGCCGCTGGTGCGCCATTCGTCGGCGGCGGCTTTGATCGCGCCTACCTGCGCGTTGGCATTGCCGGCGCTGACATCCGTGAAGTTGGGATTGATGCGGTAGTTCGCAGTGGCCGTGTTGAACTTCGCGCCGGTGACAGCGTATGCCGCCGCGTCTTCGCCGGGCCAACCGGCCACAGCGAGCAGCACGATGGTGGCTCCCACGGGAAACAGCAAACGCCTTATGGAGTGATTGGTGCTCATCCGATCATTTCCCCTTCATTTCGCGTGCAATGTCGGCTTCCAACAGCTCCAGCGGCATGCCGCTCAGTTCGCTGATGGCGCCGTTGACAACGGTCAGCTTTCCCTTTTCCCAGCCCAGCACCGGACACCAGTCATTTTGGCGCAAGAAAAGAACCACATCCTCGCCGGTGTGAAACACCGGGGCCTTGGACACATGCAGCGTGGTGCTGCCGATGGTGCCGCCAGGAATAGTGATGAAGAACGGTTCGGAGCCGCCGCCCTTCAGGTTCTTCTGTGGCTGCAAGGTCACATCGGTCACCAGCAACTGGCCTTGCCAGCGGGTTTCCATAGTTCCAACCCTTGCTTCCACGATGCGCTCCGCGGAAGTGACAAAGAAATGAAAGGGCACCTGTGGTGACCCGGCCTGAACCTCGGACAGACCAAGGAAGGTGGCGATGATGGCAACTGCGGTTCGCATGTGAGGGCTCCGGTTTGGACTACCCGTGAGATCGGCTCACGGAGCCCCGGACTGAAGCCACTGCGAGGCAGAGGTTTGGGGCAGGTTGCAACAGCGGATCTGGATGCGCACTAATGCCGAGAAGGGGGACGGGCTTGATGGGACGCAAGGCGCGAGGTGAGCGCCGGGCTGTGGAGCAAATTGACGAGGGCGCGGGGTTTGGGGAGTTCGGCGAGTTGCCTAACATGACCAGCCGATCCAAGCCGGGTCGCATTAAAAAACAGGATGCGCTGGCCCGCTTCGAGGTCCCCACGGGACCGTCCGCGGCAGCCGCCTAACCTCTGAAGGATCATCATGAGTACGGGACAATCCGACGCGAAGGTGAAGGTCGAAGTCGTTGAGGAAATCGTCATCCGCTTTGCGGGCGACTCCGGCGACGGCATGCAGTTGACAGGCACGCAGTTCACCACCACCAGCGCGCTGGTGGGCAATGACCTTGCGACCTTCCCCGATTATCCAGCGGAGATCCGCGCCCCCGCAGGCACGCTGCCTGGCGTCAGTGCATTCCAAGTGCGCTTCGCTTCCACCGATATTCACTCGCCCGGTGACGCTCCCGACGCGCTGGTGGCTATGAACCCCGCCGCGCTGAAGGTGAACTTGAAAGAGCTGAAGAAGGGCGGACTCATCATTGTCAACGAAGGCAACTTCGGGAAGATCGACTTAGAGAAAGCGACTTACACCTACAACCCACTCGAATCCAGCGACCTCGACGGCTTCCAAGTGGTTCGCGTCGATCTGAACAAGCTGACAAGGGAAGCGTTGGCGGGGCTGGGTTTGGACACCAAGTCCACGCTGCGTTGCAAAAACTTCTTCGCACTGGGCATGACCTATTGGGTGTACAGCCGCCCCATCGAACCGACGCTCAAGTGGATGGAAGGGCAGTTCAAGAAGCGCCCCGAGTTGGTGGAAGCGAATCAGCGCGCACTGAAGGCGGGCTACAACTGGTGCGATATCACCGGTGTGTTCCAGACGCGCTTCGAAGTGCCGCCGGCGAAGCTGACTCCGGGTAAGTACCGCAACATCATGGGCAATCAGGCCACGGCGATTGGCCTCATCGCTGCCTCACGCCTCGCGAATTTGCAACTGTTCCTTGGTTCCTATCCGATCACTCCCGCGAGCGATGTGCTGCACGATCTGTCCAAGATGAAGCAGTACGGCGTGGTCACCTTCCAAGCGGAAGATGAAATCGCAGCCGTGTGCTCTGCACTGGGTGCGGCGTATGCCGGCAACCTCGCTGTCACCACCACTTCGGGCCCGGGCCTCGCGTTGAAAGGCGAAGCCCTCGGCCTCGCTGTGATGACCGAACTGCCCATCGTCGTCATCGATGTGCAACGCGGCGGCCCTTCCACCGGCCTGCCCACCAAGACCGAGCAAGCCGACTTGCTGCAAGCGGTGTACGGACGCAATTCCGAAGCACCGCTGTGCGTGTTGGCCGCATCCAGCCCCAGCGATTGCTTCGCCGCAACCGTCGAAGCCTGCCGCATCGCGCTGGAGCACATGACTCCGGTGATCTTGCTGACCGATGGCTACATCGCCAACGGCGCCGAACCATGGTTGCTGCCCGAGATCGAAGCTCTGAAGCCGATTAAGACCAGCTTCCGAACCAATCCTGAGGGTTACCTGCCCTACTCGCGCGACCCTGTGACTTTGGCGCGCCCATGGGTGAAGCCCGGCACGCCCGGCCTCGAACACCGCATCGGCGGCATCGAAAAGGCCGACGGCACGGGCAATGTTTCCTACGACCCGGCGAACCACGAGTTCATGTGCCGCACGCGCGCAGAAAAAGTTGCACGCATCGCCAACCACTTCCCCGAAGCAACCGTGAAAGGTGCGCAATCAGGCAAGCTGCTGGTGCTGTCATGGGGCGGCACCTACGGCAGCGTTGCTGCGGCGCTGGAACACTGCGAAAAGCAGAAGCACAGCGTGGGCTGGGTACACTTGCGCCACTTGAATCCGTTCCCTCGCAATCTTGGTGAACTCATCAAACGCTTCGACAAGGTTCTGGTGCCCGAGCTCAATCTCGGCCAGCTCATCCGCATGATTCGCGACCAGTTCGTGGTGCATGCAATTCCATTCAACAAGATCCAAGGCCGTCCCTTCATGACCAGCGAAGTCATCGGGGCCATCGAAAAGGAGCTGGGCTGAGCCATGAACGCAACCACACTCACAAAGAAGGATTACAAGAGCGACCAGGATGTGCGTTGGTGCCCGGGCTGCGGGGACTACGCGATTCTGAACGCGGTGCAGGGCGTGTTCGCGGAATTGCAGATGGACCGCGCCAAGACGGTGATCGTCTCTGGAATCGGCTGCTCGTCACGCTTTCCCTACTACATGAACACCTACGGATTCCACACCATCCACGGCCGCGCGCCGGCAGTGGCCACCGGCATCAAGCTGGCGAATCCCGAGTTGGATGTGTGGGTGGTGACTGGCGACGGTGATGCGCTGAGCATCGGCGGCAACCACTTCATCCACGCATTGCGCCGCAATGTGGGCTTGAAGGTGTTGCTGTTCAACAACCGCATCTACGGGCTTACGAAAGGGCAGTATTCCCCCACTTCGCTGGTGGGAGCAGTCACTAAGTCGTCGCCCAACGGTGCGATGGACAACCCGTTCACTCCAGTGAGCGTGGCGCTGGGCGCCGGCGCCGCGTTCGTCGCGCGCACGGTGGATGTCTTCGGCAAGCACTTGCAAGAAACCCTCCGTGAAACCGCAGCCGTGAAGGGCTCGGCCTTCGTCGAGATCTTGCAGAACTGCAACATCTTCAACGACGGCGCGTGGATGCATGTCACCGACAAGGACATCAAAGACGACCATGTCGTGGAGCTGCGCGCGGGGCAACCGCTGCGCTTCGGCAAAGAACTCAGCCACGGCCTGCGCCTGCGTGGCTTCGAGGTGGAGAAGTTCCAAGTCGGCACCGAAGGCGGTGCAGAAGACTGCATCAACTGGAACCCCAGCACGCCAAACCCTGGTCTCGCTTTCGCCATGGCGCAGTTGAACGAGCGCGAGATGCCCGTGCCTTTGGGCGTGTTCCGCAATGTCGAGCGCGCGAATTACGAACAGTCGGTACATGCGCAAATCGCTGAAGCCCGCGCCAAGCTGGGCAACGGCGACCTAAAGAAGCTGCTGCACTCCGGAGACACTTGGACCGTCTCGTGACGGCGCACCGGTGAAGCTGAACCGGACCGCGGTATGGATTGCTGTCGTCACCCTGTTGCAGGTGGGTGAACAGCAATCCATCGCGTTGATGCTGCCGCGACTGGGCGCGCAGTGGCCTGAATCCGACGCGCGCTTGCTGCTGCTGGCTTATGCCTTGGGCGCGGCGCTACTGCCGCTGTGGCTGTTCCAAACTTTCCCGCGCCTCAATGCCAGCGCCGCCAGCATGGGTGCACTCATTGGCATCGCGTTGGCCAACGGTGCTTTCGCCATGCTGCCGCCGTTCGGTGTGGCGCTCGGCGCGCGCGCACTCACTGGGGCCGCGTCGGGCGTGTTATCTGCTTCGCTGTTAGATGTGGCCATCCGCACGGGCCGCGGCGCAGTGCTGGCGCAAGCGGGTGCCTTCGTCGCAGGCATCGCTCTACTCGTGCCATTCGATGCGTGGTTGGGCGCGCTCATCGACATCGATGGCGTCGCTTCGGTTTACTCCGGCCTCGCGCTGTTTGTATTCATCCCTGGCTCGCACTGTTTGCCCTTCGCGGAAGAGGTGCATGTCAGCCCGTCGGCCGAAGAAGCCGCCGCGCAAGCCAACCCGCGGGAACGCCGCTTGTTGTTGGCGGCATTGTTATCCGCAGCAGCGTTGGCGGCTCCGGCGGCGTTCGCCCCCGCGATGTTGCAATCCAGCGAAGGCGCAAACCTCGACCTCGGCGAAGCTGGCATGCTGTTGTCGTTTGCAGCGTTGGGCCCCATGTTGGTGATGCTGTTGCAACGCCAAATTTTTCGCGGGCGCTCGTTTGCCATGCTCGCTCGCGGCGCGACATGGCTGCTGTTGCCAGCGTTGCTGCTGTTGGCGGGCGCGCTGCGAGACCCCATCACCGCAGCGCTAATCCTGCCCGTGATCTTGGCCATTGAAACCGTGCGCCGCACCGGACTTGCTGGGCTGATGGCCAGCGCCGTTCCCTCTGGCGAACGCCGTGCGTTCTTGGCGCTACGCGGTTTGGTGCTGCAACTGGGCACCGCCGTTGGCTTGGCCGCCGCGCTGCCGTGGAGTTCGTTCGCCGCTGTGTGCGTGTTGTCGGCAGGGTTCGCAGCCTCCGCCGCATTCATACTGCCGCGCCGCTGAGGTCACTGCGCAAGCAGGCGCCGCTGCGTCGACGCATTCATTGCTACCGAAAACTCAGTGCAATTGCACGCGCTGCGCAGGCTGTAGCAGCGACGCGGGCACTGGCGGCGGTGTCAAGCGGCGCGGCTGCGGGCCATCCGTTACCAACAACGGCGTCAGGGCTTCAAGAAAGCACCACGCTCGCGCCACCGAACCAAATTGGTTGTCGTGGATGCCGTCGATAAAAAGATCTGGTTCGCGCGGCATGCGTGCAGCGATGTCCAACAGCGGCACGGAACGGCTTGCCGCCCAGTTCCGGAACACCGCTTGTTGCAAGTCCACTGCACGGCGCAGGTGCGCGTAGCTGATGGGCCAGCACATGCTGTTCAAGTAGTTGAAGATCTCGGCGTGGCGCTGCGGATGCAATTGCATCTCTGCCTGCACCACCCACGGGAAGGTTGCCAACAACAACTGCGCCCCCACTGCGCGCGTGGCGGCGTCGATGGCATCGAGATCTTTCAGAATCGCACCCATGCCAAGAGTGTTGTGCTGCCGCACCAATTCACAGGCCGGGTTGTTCTCGTCCATGCCCGTTGGCAGCACGAATCGCTGCGCTGGACGCGCTGGTTCCGTCAATGCGGTTGCAGTGGCACTCACGCCTGCAAGGCGCCGTGCCAGCGCACTCCAACTGGCTGCGCGTTGCAACGCGCTATCCCGCGCCACGCCGCCGGCCGCAGCCAACAGCCCTGCGGGCGGCCCGCGATATTTGTCGGCGCCCTCCCATTGCACAACGCTGTTCGGCGCAAACTGGTTGGCTCCTTCCATGTAGATGATGTAGTCCGGCGCAAAGGGCAGTGCTTCGGTGTGCACAATGGCGGCGATGTCATCAGAAGTGATGCCTTCGCGCCCCAAGTTCAGCACTTCGTAGCGCAGCGGATGATTGTTCTTCTGTGCCCACAGATTCAGCCAGTGCTGCAAGATCTGCGTCCAGCTCCATGCTTGGTCGTGGTTGCTGACAGTGGTGCTGGCACCGACGCAAGCGATGCGCACAACGCCAGGGGGCCGCTCCACGCTCACATCCGCGCCTCGCCACCCGCAGCGATTCAGCACTAATCCATCAGGCAGGGTGGTGGACGTCGGAAAGCGATACGCAGGCACGGCCGCACCATCGTCGGGCTCAAAGGTGCTCAACCAATCTGGACGCACGCCGCCGAGTAGTGCTTCGATGCCACCGGGCTGGGCCAACGCCGCACGCACACGCACTGCGTTGAACACATAGTGCACGGCACAGTTGCCATGCTGCTCTTCGCGCGTGCGCATTTGCGCATCCACTACTCCGCGCGGCAGCAGGGGCGGCATCTGCGTGATCCACGCCGGGTCTAAGTCGTCGCGCCCTGAAGCGCTGGCCAGCTTCGTAGCAATGGCGACAAGGTTGGCCGCGCTGTCATCAATGCCAGTGCTTGCTGCGTGGGCCGTGGCAGCGCCTGCATCCGTTAGTGCGCTTTCAACGGCGCGGCGTTCCAACGCGAATGTGAACAAGCGATAACCGCCGATCAGACGCAAGCCGCACTCCAGCACGACGGTGCCCAACAGCAGCGCCAGCACCAACGCCAGCAAGCGGAAGATGCGGCGCCGTAACGGCGAAATCTGCGCATTCAAAGTGGTCATCGCGGCGCGAGCTTATCCGCCTCGTGACATGCGTCGCAGTGCGCCGCTGCGTCGCTGCGCCGCTGCGAAAAATGCCCGCAACGCCGGTGCCGCTTAGAAGCGCCAACGCAAGCAGTAGCAGAGTGCCCAGCTCGGGGGCTGCGCACCAACAAAGGTGGTGGCGTAACGCTGCAAACGCGCGGGCGTCGCGCTTTGGCTTTGATGCATCAACTCGAGACTGCGTTTGCGGCGCTGCTCGGCGGCGCCAGTGTCATCGCCACGGGCTGTCAGCAAGGCCACGAGTTGAGCCCGCACCGCCAGCGCCTGGGGGGTGTCTTCGCCGGCCTCGGCAACAATCAGCGCTTCGGCACGGCGGCAGGCGCGCACCGCGCCGCGCTCGTCGCCATGCTTGGCAGCGGTAGCCGCCAGTTGGGTCAGCACCAATGCCTGCAAGTGCCCTGTGGAGCGCCCGGCCACTGTGGTCCAGGCATCGTGGGCCGCTGTGAAAGCCATTTCATCGTGTTGCAGCAATAGGTGCGCGACCGATTCCATCAGCTTCAGCGCCGCGAGATCGTCGATGGAACGCTGGAGAAAGAAGGCGCGCGCGGCTAAGGCCCGCGCACTGCCGCTGGACTCCATCCAAACCTGCAAGTCCGGCAAAGCGCCCTGCAAATGTGCAGCGAGGGCGTCCAACACGGGCTGAGGTTGGAATGTGCGAGGAGTAGCGGTCAGGGCCATGCGGAACCTCCAGCAGGCCTTGTAATTCCGCCCGCTTGAGGCCCTTTCGGCACGCTGGGCCCAGTTCCAAGAGTCAGATTTCCACACCGTGGCTCAAGGCGAAGCGCGTCCTTGGGGAGGCGGAACGGTCCGTTGGAGTGCATCCGACCGTGACCGCGCAGCCCCCCAACGGCGCGCGGAGCTGAGGGCAGCGTTGGCGCGAACTATGTAGGCTTGGAATCACCGCGGCCAAACTGGTGTTTGCGCTGCTCGGAGACTCGTCATGCGCTATCTCGTCCTCGTGTTCGCGTTGCTCGCCCCACTCGCCGCCCAAGCCCCCGCTGATGTCATCAAAGCCATCCGCGCCGAAGAGGCCACGAACCCGCAGGTGCAGGTGATTTTGAAGGACTTGGTGGACGGCATCGGCCCCCGCCTCACATCGTCCAGCCAGCTCACCAAAGCCTGCGAATGGGCGCGGGGCAAGTTCGCCAGCTTTGGCATCGACAACGCGCGCTTAGAAGAATGGGGCACCTTCCCTGTCGGTTTCGATCGTGGCGTCATGACCGGGCGGATCACGGCCCCTGATGAAATGACCCTGCAATTCACTACGCCGTCATGGACCCCGGGCACTGCTGGCCCACAGCGCGGCCCAGTGGTGGCGGCTCCCGCCAGCGTGGAAGAACTGGACGCCATGGGCGCCAAACTGAAAGGCGCGTGGGTACTGGGCAGCGTCAAGGGCCTGCGCGGCAAAGAGCGCGCTGACATCTACGCGCGCTTGGGCGTGCTGGGCGGCATCAGCAGCGCCCCCGGCGATTTGGTGATCACCGACGGCAACAGCGGCATCACTTGGGAAACGCGCCCAACGGACACGCGCATCATCGTGGCTGCGTCGCAATTCAAAGCCATCGCCAAGCAACTCGAAGAAGGCAAGAAAGTCGAAGCCGAGTTCGACCTTGGGCAAAAGTTCGTCGAAGGGCCCATCAAGTTGTTCAATGTGCTGGCGGAAATTCGCGGCACCGAGAAGCCCGATGAAATCGTGATTGTCGGCGGCCACATCGATTCATGGGACGGCGCTCGCGGCACCACCGACAACGGCACGGGTACGGCCACCACTATCGAAGCAGCGCGGCTGCTCATGAAAGTGGGCGCGAAGCCGCGCCGCACCATCCGCTTCATGCTGTGGAGCGGTGAAGAGCAAGGGCTGCTGGGCTCGCGCGCTTACGCGAAGGCCCACCCCGAAGAGAACGCGCGCATTTCGGCGGTGCTGGTTCACGACGGCGGCACGAATTATGTCAGCGGCATCAGCGCCACCGCAGCCATGCAACCGCTGTTCGAGCGCATCTTCGAGCCGCTCACTTCCATGCAAGGCGAACTGAAGTTCGCCATTCGTCCCGTGAAGAGCCTGCCCATGGGCATCGGTTCCGACCACGACACCTATGTGCAAATGGGCGTGCCCGGATTCTTCTGGAACCAAGCGGGCACCGCCAACTACACACGCACGCACCACACGCAGCACGACAACTTCGATGCCGCCAACGCGGAATACCAAAGCCACACCTCCACCGTGGTGGCCATCGGCGCGCTGGCCGTGGCGAATTTGCCTGAGATGTTGCCGCGTGACGAGCTGCGTTCGTCCACCGAATTCACTCGCGGGCCGCGGCGCGCGCTGGGGATTCAGCTCGCCGAAGAAGGCGATGTGCTGGAAGTCGCATCGGTGGAAGACAAGGGCGTCGGCGACAAAGCTGGCATGAAAGCCGGCGATGTGATCATGACCATCGGTGGCAAGGAAGTGAAGAACCGTTTCGACATGCGCCAGGCGCTGCGCGACGGCGGCACTACCCAAGTGGTGGGAGTGAAGCGCGCCGGAAAAATCGTGGAACTGAAAGCCACCTTCGAAGCGGCGAAGTAGGCCGCGGCGCCTTAGGGCGCCGCTACCACCCCGCGCCGTCTCAAGGCGCGGCTACTACATACGCAATCCACGAAGGGTCGTTGCTGCAACGGTCCTTCAAGGAGAACACGCCATTGCCGTGAGTGGTGCCGCGCTCGGTGCCTTCGAAGTAGCACTTCACTTCGCTGAAGCCCGCTTGTCCCAACAATTCCAGCACTTCAGGCAGCGTCCAAAAGCGCCAGTCATAGGTGAAGGCGTTGTTCATACGCGTGCCATCTTTGAACTCGAAGTGGATGGCGCATTGCACATCGTGGCTAACGATGTCGAAGCGCTTGTGCTCCCACACATAGCGATAGCCCGGCAGCGGTTTGCTTTCGCTGAGCGTGTCCATGGATTCGGTGCCGCCGTGCATGTCCATGAAGAACAGCCCGTCGCGCTTCAAGTTGCGCCGCGCCGCACGGAAGTACGACAGCAGCAATGCGCGCGACTTGAACACCCAGAACGAAAAGTTGAATGCGACATTCACATCCACGCGCGGGGTGCGCGTGTGCAGCACATCGCCAGGCACCAATTTGACGCGCACGGAATCGGCACCGAGCGGGGCCACATTGTGCTCCATGCCCCAGGCTTGCACGCTCTCATCGAGGTCCACTCCGATGGCCGTGCGCTGCGGGTTGCTGGCAACCCATGCGCTGGAGAAATGTGCCGTGCCGCAAAAATCTTCGCGCAAGCTGAGCGCGGGGCGCGCGCGCAGCGCTTTGAATGTGCGCGAGATGAAGCTGACATCGGCTTCGGGCGTTTGCACCGCGCGTTGATAGAGCTTGTGGCGGTCTGCAGTACGGGCGGTGAGCGGACGGGTTTTCTTTGGTGGCACGCGAGGAGGCTCCTTGGCCCGCGCACGCTCGAAAACCACGCCCGGGCCGCTTCCGATAGCCACGCCACACGCCGGGCACAAGCCGTGCCTATACTCGGGGCATGCGAACTCAGAAGATTGGTTCGGTGGAGTTGGTTTTGGCAGAGCCCGTGCCCTCGAACGCCGCGTGGGTGGGGCGCGGGGAATTGCTGGAGCAAGTGCTGGCTTGCTGGACGCTGGTGGACGCCACCGACGTGCCGCTGACGCCGCGCATCGTTGGCCGCCCCGGCATGGGCAAAACCACTTTGGCGCAGGCCGCTGGTGCCGCGGCAGAGGCGCCGGTCTACATCGTGCAATGCACCATGGACACGCGCCCCGAGGATTTGCTGGTGCTGCCGGTGATCGCCGATTCTGGACGCATCACTTATCACGCGTCGGCACTGGTCACAGCCATGTTGGAAGGCGGCGTCGCGGTGCTGGACGAAGCCAACCGCATGAGCGAGAAATCGTGGGCCAGCTTGGCGCCACTGCTTGACGCGCGCCGCTATGTCGAAAGCAGCGTCGCCGGTGTGCGCATCGCCGCGCACCCGAACTTTCGCGCGTGCGTGACCATGAACGAAGACAGCTCCACCTACGAGGTGCCCGAGTACATCCTCTCGCGCTTGCAGCCCATGGTGGAAGTCGACTTCCCCACTCGCGACGAAGAGCTGGCCATTCTGCGCTGGAATGTGGCCTTCGCCCCGGAAGTGCTGCTGGCCATGACCGCAGACTTTTTAAACGCTGCGCACACAAACCATGTTGGCTTCACCACACGCGACGGCATCAACATCATGCGCTACGCGCTGAAATTGCAGCAGCGCGGCATTGGGTCCAGCACCGCAGATGTGTTCCGCTTTGCGATGGAAGCGGTCTTGGGCGCGGGCGCGGCAGAGTTTCCCACGCGCGCCGAAGCGCCGGACAGTGACGACGAGGATGATGACGACGGCGACGATGCGCCGCGCAACCCCGGCGACGAAGACTTAGGCGGCTGAGATGTCTGCATTGCAACACGGTTGCATTCACGCGTTGCCCGTCGTGCACGGCCGGTTGGCCTGTGCCGTGGAAGCGCGGCGCTTGCTCCAATCCGGAACATGGACCGACGTGGTGGTGGAATTGCCGCAATCATTGCGTAGCGGCATCGAAGAAGGCTTGGCCTTGCTGCCGCGCATTGCCGCCTTGGTTTACCGGCATGACTTGGATTTCGACGAACATAAAGCCACGCGCTGGTATGTGCCCATCGACCCCTGTGACGCCATGATCGAAGCGTTGCGTTGCGCGGCGCAGCAAGGCATCGACGTGCACTACGCCGACCGCGATGTGCGCGATTATGTGCCAATCCACGCCGTGCTGCCGGATGCGCACATGCTGCACACGCTGGGCGTCGCTGCGTGGTGGCAAGCGCTGCAACCGCTGTTGGCTTTGCACCCGCGTGACGCGGAAGACGAGTTACGCGAGCAGCACATGGCGGCGGTGTTGCAGCGCGTGCAACGCGCGCGTGGCCCGCAAGCGCGCATTCTGTTTCTGTGTGGGTTGGCTCACTGGAATGGCGTGCGTCAACTGCTGCAAAGCAACGCGACGCTGCGCGAGGATGCTGGCGAGCCACCCGAACAAGCGGAGCTGCATGTGTTGGCGCGAGCATCCCTGTCGCAAGCGCTAACAGAGTTTCCGTGGATGGCAGCGCGCTGGGAGCGCCACCGCAAACAGCGCAAGGCCACGGCGTTCGATCAAGCAGCGCAGTTACCGCAGTTGCTGTTGGCAGCCCGCGACGCTTTCGAGCGTAAGCACGGCGACACGCTGGAGCGGCCCACGCCTGCACGGCTTGGCGTGCTGGTGAACTACGCGCGCAAACTGACCATCCGCAGCGGGCGTTTGCTGCCGGATGCTTGGACTTTGGGCGTGGCCGCGCGGGGCTGTGTGGGCAACGATTACGCGGTCGCGCTGTTAGACACCGCCGCCCACTATCGCGCGAATCCAGCGGATGGCATGCGTCTGCTTCGTGGCCACGCCAATGGCCTCAGCGAAGCCGGGGCCGACATCGATGGCGCACGCGTGCCCATGCGCTTGCGCACTCCGGGCGAAGCGCACGAAGAGAAAGTTGTGAAACTGCATCGTCCGCCGCCGGCGAAACTGCGCCATCGCTGGCGCCGCGCGTGGGACCCAACCCAAGCCTGCTCGTGGTTGCCGGAAGATTCCACCATCGAAGCCTTTCGCAGGCATGTGTGCGGCAGCGCGTTGGCGCTGGCTGGCATCGAGCGCACGCGCAGCGAGCCCTTCACCACTTCCATGTTGGATGGGCTGGACTTGCGCGCCACGCTCCGCGACCCGCACTTGCGCTTGCATGTGCGCGAAGAACCGCGCGTGCCCGGCGGCGTCGGTGCCTTCGTCATCATTTTTGAAGATGACCCGGATGGCGTCCGCTTCCCCTACCGCAGCACGTGGTATGCCGAAAAGCCGTGGGAATCGACTCTATCTTTCTACGCCACCGACCCGCTGGCGCTGCCCGTGGGCCCCGGCGTGGCGCAGGCGTTGTACGGCGGCGCGCTGTTTCTTTATCCGCCGTTACCTATCCCTGACATTTGGAACGACTTGCACTTCGAGCAGTCGCGCACCAGCGGTGAGCGCTTGCTGCGTGCGGCCATTCACTGGGCGCAAGACCGCTTCGTGGTGCATGTGGGCGCCAGCGCGCCGCCGCGCCACATCGAAACGGAAGCCGCCAGCTTGGGCAAGCACATTGTGCATTTGCCGCTGAGCACCTTCCCACAATTGCAATTGCAGCGCTTGCGCCGCATGCATGTGCTGAATGGCAACGAAGTGCGCTCGTGGGCCGGTCGCTGGATTCGCTGAGCCTCACCACACGCGGAAGAATAGACCGTTCGCGGCAGGAAACTCGATTTCGCTGAAGCCGCTAGGTGCACCACCTGACACGAATTGGAAGGGCGCGGTGAGCGGCGAAGCGTTGGTCTGTGGGCCGAGGCCCGCAAAGTTGGACCAAGTCACGGGCAGCGGCAGGCCAAGGCCGCCACCTGGGCTGATGCCCACGATGGAAGTGTTCAGCGCGCTGCGCCACACGCGCGGTGGCGTGTATTCGCTGATGCGCACGCCGCCGCCAGGCTGGAAAGTCGCAATCACTGTGGCTGGCGAGAACAGCGGCAGAGCGCCGCCGCTATCGGTGCCGGGGATTTCGTCCCAGCGCGTGATCACCGCACCGCCAACACAAGTAACCGTAATCTGCCCGCTGATTTGCGGGCCCATGTCCGACCACAACGCGGCGATGCGCGGCGCATTGCTCATGAACTCTGCGATGGTTGGGGTGAAATCGGGGCTGCCAGTGCCAAAGGTGATGTTGCCGTTGGCGTTCACAAAGAACTGCGTATAGGCCGTGCCGTAGAACGAAACGGTTTGCGGGCCGCACAGCGGCATTGCGCCGGGCTGCACTGCCACGAAAGTATTATCGGCGATGGGGCCTTGCACCACTGCGCCGCTGCCCGTGTTCACGACATGCAAGCCAATAGGTTGTGAACCCGCGAAGCCGCCCGGCGACGAAGGCGACATCACCAACGCTTGCATGCTCAAGTCAATGGCGCCGCCCAAGGGCAAACTCGTTCCAAGCGGGATCGTCGGCAATGGTGTGGTGAAAGTGAGCCCGAAGAAGCTGCCGAATGTCGGCGCAGTGATGTCCAAATTCAGAATAAAGCTGGGCAGCGGAGAACCGAATTGCAACGATTCTTGTGGCCGCAGCGTGTCTGTATTGCTGGTCAGCATGACATCGCCAGGAGCACCTAACACCTGCGAAAAGAGCATGAGCGAGACGGAACTACCCACTGGGCGATAAATATCCACGGGCTGGAGCCCGGTGCCCACCAAGCCATCCACACTGAAAAACAACTGGCTGCCTTGGGTTTGGAATTGCGCTTGCGATGTGGGCGAAGCCAGCGCGCTGGTGTAAGTGGCGGCGAGCTCTGCGGCATTCAGCTCCCGCGGATACAGGCGGAACTCGTCCATGACAACATTGTTGGCAGATGGAATCCCAGTGCCGACGCTGCCGATGCGCAATGTGCTCGCCGAAGTGAAACTGTGCGCTACCCCTGTGAGCTGCACAAACTGTGTCCCGTTGCGATAGCCGCGCAGAATGTTCTGAGCGTCGCGAGTAAAGCTGACCACCACGCCATCGCCGATGTACGGCTCGGGCACATCCACAATGCAAGAAGCGGTGCTCGGGCCGCTGCCTACGGTGAGCACAACCTTGGGCGGCGTACCGATGGTTCCTGCGGGAACCAGCACCACATTGACCGGCATGCCAACCGCGCCCATGAGCCCGCCGGATAACTGCGTCAGCGGGACAGCACCGTTACGCTTCAGCCACATGCTGATGGTGTAGGCACCAGGACCGAGATTTGGCGACCAACCGCTGTCTACAAATGACGCAGTACCGCTACCGCCGTTGCACTCCAAGCCATTGTGGAATTGTCCCGGCCTTGTGCCGAGCGAATGCCCCGCCACCACGGCATTCAAAGCACCCGCGGGTGTGGATGCGGCGTTCAATGTAGTGCTGCCAGCGGGCTCGTTGAATTCGCAATAGATGCGTTCGGGTACAGCGCCGCCAGACGGGCGATACCAGCGCTCTAGCGAGAATTTGATGTCAATGGCGCCGGTGTCCAGCGAAGCGATGGTTACCCAACCACGCTCCGTGGCCATAGCGCCAGGCGCCACCGAACCACCGCACAGGTACAGATGCTTCGACTTCACTCCAGTCTGCTGGGTCATGTTGCCGCGGCGCGGCCACACGCGGTCGATGTTCTGGTTCGCGCTCAGGCGTACACCGAGGCCGGCATCCACCGGATCGTCTTCACCGTCACTGGAGTTCTCTACAGGCTGCGACGCCGAGGAACCCTTCTTCACACCAGAGTCGGTCCAGCGCACCAAGATCTGCGACACCGCGCGCGCGTCACTGCAAGTGAGTTGAATAGTGCCGATCTCGCATTCATACCCGCCGATATCGCAATTGAATCCAAGCGCCGGTGCCGTGGAGGGAAGCGGGGCCATCAACGAATAGCCGCAACCATAAGGCTGGAAGCCGAGATCGTTGGAGACCAGCACATCGGTGACTGTCAATGCGACGCCCGCGGCGTCCAGCAATGTGATGGTGATGCCGTCGGCGGGGACGCCCAAAGTGTTGACCGCACGGAAGCGCACAACGGTGTGCGAGGCCACGGAGTTTTGCATCCATACAGCTTGCAGCACATCCAACACGCCATTCGGGCCAGCCGTGCCCGTGAAGCGCATGTATTGGCCGACTGTTGCGGGCACGCGGCCATCTTGCAGCACACTGCCACCGGTCAGGTGCACGGTGTCGAGAGCGGGAAAGCTGCTTGTGCCGAGCGGCGCGGCGGTGCCGCCAAGAACAGGCAGCGCGCCGCTGTCGACGATGACAGGCTGCGGCGCAGCGCCGTCCACTGGCAACACGAAGCGCAGGCTAAGCCCGTTGCGCGTGACTCCGGTGCGATTGACGAAAGCCATGTCTTCGCTGGTCTGGGCCAGCAGAGGCGCCGCTGCACTCAGCAGCAACACACATAGACAGATGGCTGTGGCAACGCCAAATTTCATGGAATCAACACTCCGGGCGGGTACGAACCGGCGCACGCGACGAGATCAAGCCTATCCCGCACACTGCGCGCGTAACAAGGTTCAATAGATATCCAGCCCAGCAATTACACGCCGCCGCGCCATTTTCCCGACACCTGCTCGGGGCACCAATCGCAACACCCGCCTAGCGTAGGGGTTGCGTCGAAAGGGCGCCAATGCGCGGGGCCGTTAGTGCGAGGTCAAAGCCCGTGCGGCGCGGAGGCCGACGAGTTTGTCGCGTTGATCGTCGGCGCGATAGTCGCGAGCTGTGCAGCGCGCGCGCTCGGCGGTGCTCATGAAACCGCCGCCGCGGCACACCCAACCCGGGTAAACCGAGCCATCCTCCACCGCCGCATTCGCAGCCACCATGCGTAAACCTGTGCCCGGCTCTACCGCGTGCGTGTAGGCCGCCATGCGATCCGCGCACCACTCCCACACATTGCCCAACATGTCATGCAAGCCGAAACCATTCGGCACGCGCAATCCAATGGGCGCGTGCACTACATAGCCGTCGTGCCAAATTTCGTATTCCATCGGCGGGCCGCCATACTCTTTCAGACTCTGATCCGCCAAGTTTGCAGCGGCAGCCAAAGCCCCGCGCTCGCCACACCACCACGGCGCCGCAGCACTGCTGTCAGAACGACCACGCGCCGCGTTTTCCCATTGCGCTTCCGTGGGCAACGCGAGCGACCACAAGGCCAACCCCCGCGCCGCTTCCGCGTGAGTGATGCTCTCGACCGGATGCAATAGCGTCGGGTGATAGCGACTGCGATCTGCAACCCCGGGGTGGTGCATGGACGGATTCGTGCTCGCCGCGCGCAACCACTGTGCCTGAGTGATCTCATGCTTGCCGATGAAGTGCGCGCTCAGGGCCACGCGCTGCGCCGGGCCTTCCGAGCGTTGCGCCATCGCGTCGATGTTGGCGCCCGCCACAGCTTCCTCGCGTTCAATGACCTCTGCGCCCATGACGAAATCGGAATTGCCTAACAGCACCAGCACCAGCGCGCTGTCTTCGCTCAGAACCAGTTCGCCATTGGCTGCGGCGCTGCGTTGCGGCACGCTGCCGCTTTGCAAATGCGCGAACTCTTCCAGCGTGGTGCGAGGGTCTGCACCCAGTGGCACTAATCCGAGCTGTGGTTCCAGCGGCGGCACACCGCTGTAGCGCGGGTTGCGTTGCATGCGTTCGCGCGCTTGCGCCCACAAGGCCGCCGGAGCGTGCAAACTATTCTCTTCGATCGCTGCGGTGAACAGAGCCAACGCCGCCACGCGCGCGCGCGTGATTTGCAGCGCGGTCAAATCCAGCAACAGCCCTTGCACTGCTTCTGTGCGCCACGCCGCCACGGCGCCCGCAGACGCCGCGCCTGCCGCCTGCAATTCCAGCAGCGCCGCTTCGTGCGTGCCGCGCCGCAGCAACAGCGCGTCGGTTTGCGCCAACCACGCTGTCATGCCAAGCACGCCGCCCAAGTTCGCAGGATCTGCGGCCCAGCCCGCTTGCGCTTGCTGGCGCAAGTCGCGCACGCGTTTGGTGTCGGCCAATTCTTCCAGCCGCGTCACGGTGCCTTGCAGCACTTGTGCGTGTTCGCGCTCGTTGCCGAGGAAGAACGAAGTGGTGACCAACGCCGCGCACAAGAAAATAATCACGGCACCAATGCCGATGGCCGCCGCAGGGTTGCGCTGCGCCCAACGCAAGCAGCGCACGGGCAGCGGCACCGGCCGCGCATGGATGGGCTCGTGCTCGCGGATGCGACGCAAATCGTCGGCCAGTTCTTGCGCGGTGCGATAGCGGCGTTGGCGGTCTTTTTGCAACGCGGTCAGCACCACGAGACTCAAGTCGCGCGGCACATGCCGGTTCAGCTTGCGCGGGTCTTGCGGCTCGTGCTCCAGAATCGCGCGCGCCAATTGGTCGCGCGTGGCGCCAATGAACGGTTGTTGCAAAGTGATCAGCTCGTAGAGCGTGACGCCGAGGCCCCACACATCGCTACGTCTGTCTACTGTGGATGGGTCGCCACTCAGTTGCTCTGGCGACATGTAGGCCGGCGTGCCCACGCGGTCGCCTTGTTGCGTCAGCGCAAGGTTGTCAACGCCTTCAAGGCGCGCCACACCAAAGTCCAACAACATCGGTTCGTTGCCGCGCGTCACCATAATATTCGCGGGCTTCACATCGCGGTGCACCACGCCGGCTTCATGGGCCGCATGCAACGCGGCGGCGGTTTTTTCCATTAAGCGCATGGCACTGAGGATGCCTTTGCGCAGCGCAGCTTCGCGACGCGGCGCTTCCGTGGGCTGACCGTCGGCGTGCACTGTGGTGGCGCTATCAAGGTCGACCTGCCCCGCGCGGCTGTGCCCAGACGCCGCGCGGGCTTGCGCAAGCACACGCGCGAGAGGCACACCATCCACCCAGCGCATGGCGATCCACGACAAACCATCGTCGGTGCCCGCTTCAAACACAGGGCAAATGCCAGGGTGATCTAAACGCGACGCCGCTTCGGCCTCGCGCCGAAAACGCAGCAGCACTTCGTAGGTGTCGTGCCGCAGCGGCACCGCCAGAACTTTCAGCGCCACCGTGCGGCCCAAATGTGTGTCCACCGCGCGATACACCACGCCCATGCCACCGCGGCCGATTTCGTCTTCGATGCGATAGTGCGCGATGGTCTGTTGTGGTTGCGGTAACGCGCCGCCGCGACGCGAAGCACCAGCGGAGAAATGATTGCCACTACCGGCCATGGTGCCGGATTCCGGAGCAGTAGCGCCGCCCGTTGCACGAGCAGCGTCAGCCGCCGTGCCACCGCCGGTCGCGCGCGCAGCTTCCGCGGTGCCCTCGAAGCGCTCGTGAAAATTGTGCGGGACCACCGAACCGCTCGCATCCAGCGCAGGGTCGCGGAACTGCGAGGCGCTGGCCATCAGCGGTTCATATTCGGCGCGGATCGCGTCCGCGTGGATGGGCGCGCGGGCAACATAGGCTTCCAGCGATTTGGGCGTACCGCGGCCCAAATCGGCGAGAAACTCGTCGAGAAACGCCTCTACCGCGGCGCGTTCGGCATTGGATCCAGAATCCCCCATGGTGTGCTCAGTTTACAGCCCGCCCCGGCGCATAGAATCCGCGCAAAGGCAGACCCCATGGCACCCCGCAAACCAACACGCATCAAAGAAGACCTGAACTTCAAACGCATCGTGGACCAGCAGTTCGACCGCGCCGCAGCGCACCTGCATGCGGAGCCGGGCCTGCTGGATCAGATCAAGTGTTGCAACAACATCTTCAGCTTCACCTTCCCGGTGCGCTCTGGAAACGGCGTGCGCATGGTGCAAGGCTGGCGCGCAGAGCACAGCCACCATCGGCGCCCGCTGAAAGGCGGCATTCGTTACTCGCTGCATGTGGATGCCGACGAAGTGCAGGCTCTGGCCGCATTGATGACCTACAAGTGCGCAATCGTGAATGTGCCCTTCGGTGGCTCGAAAGGCGCGGTGAAGGTGGACCCACGCACCACCAGTGTCGAAGAGCTGGAGGCCATCACGCGGCGCTACGCCTTCGAGCTGTGTCACAAGAACTTCATCGGGCCAGGCATCAATGTGCCCGCGCCAGACATGGGGACTGGCGAGCGCGAGATGGCGTGGATCGCCGACACCTACACCGCACTGCACAGCACCGATGTGAACGCTTTCGCTTGCGTCACAGGCAAGCCGGTTTCCCAAGGCGGCATCCAAGGGCGCACCGAAGCCACCGGGCGCGGCATCTTCTATGGCATCAATGAAGTGCTGACCAACAAATCGTCGCTGAAGCACTTCGGCATGAAGGCTGGCCTCGGCGGCAAGACGTTTGCTGTGCAAGGTTTCGGCAATGTGGGCTTTCACGCCGCGTGCATCATCACGGCGGAAGGCGGCGCGAAGTTGGTGTCCGTCGGCGAATGGGATGGGTGCGTGTTCAACGCCAAGGGCATCGATCCGGTGGCGCTGAAAAACTGGCAGAAACTGCACGGCACCATCCTCGGATTCCCTGGCGCAACCTCATCGAAAGACAAGCACGCCGTCTTGGGTGTCGAATGCGATGTGCTGATTCCTGCTGCGTTGGAAAACCAGATCACGCTGGCCAATGTGCGCCGCGTGAAGGCGAAGTTGGTGGCCGAAGGTGCCAACGGCCCCACCACGCCGGGTGCTGAAGCCGCGCTGCTGCGCCGCGGTATTCATGTGCTGCCAGATATCTGGTTGAACGCCGGTGGCGTCACAGTGTCGTACTTCGAGTGGGTGAAAAACTTGTCGCACATGCGCTTCGGGCGCTTGGCGAAGCAGTTCCAGTCGTCGCGCGAATCGCTGTCCATCGAAGCCATGGAAGGTTTGACGGGGCAAAAATTGGCGTCAGCCGAACGCGACCGCATGACTGCGGGCCCCGAAGAAGTCGATCTCGTCCGCTCGGGCCTGAAAGGCACCATGGAAGATGCATGGCGCGAGATCCTCGAAGAAATGCTAGTGAGCAAGAAGCCGAAGGACGCACGCCTTGCTAGCTATGTGGTGGCCGTGCGCAAGGTGCTGGCCAGCTACGAGCGGCTGGGCATCTTCCCCTGATGAACCCATTCGCCGACTGGCCTGCATTCGCCCTGTTCGCCGCAGAGAGACTTGCGGCTTGCGCCTGCGCGTTGCACGCGGTCTACCGGAAGCGCCGCAACCCAACGTCAGCCGCCAGTTGGGTTGTGGTGTGCGTGTTCATTCCCGTGTTGGGGTCTTTCGGCTATGTCACATTGGGCGCCGAGCGCGTGCAACGCCGCGTGTTGCGCCGCCGCCGCGCGCGCGCCGAACAGCGCAGCGCTGAATGGGCAGCATTGGGCCTAACGCTGCCCGCGGAAGCCACCGCCGAACATGCACTGGCCGTGCGCGCTGGCTTGGCCGGGCTTGGCGGCAACCCGTTCGTCAGCGGGAATTCGCTGCGCTTGCATGTGGACGGCGACGAGGCCTACCCAGCCATGCTGCAAGCCATTCGCGGCGCGCAACGCAGCGTTGTGCTGGCCAGCTACATCTTCGACAGCAAAGGCGCGGATTCTGTTGGCGTCGACTTCTTGGAAGCACTCACCCACGCGGCGCGCCGCGGCGTGCGCGTGCGCGTGCTGTACGACGCAGTTGGGTCTGGCGCCACGCGCGCCCGGTTTTTCGAGCCGCTGCGCGCAGCCGGCGCCCGCGTGCAAGAGTTTTTCCCGCGCCTGCAAGCATGGCGCCTGAACTTCCGCGACCACCGCAAGATACTGCTGGTCGATGACCGCATCGGTTTCGTGTCATCGCTGAACATTGGCGCACGCCACCTGCGCAAGGGCCCTTGTTTTTCCAGCCACGACTTCAGCGTAGAAATCGCTGGGCCGGTGTTGGAGCAATTGCGTCTTGCCTATGAACGCGAGTGGCTCTTCGCCACCGATGAAGAGGCCGAGCAAGAAGTGGTGGCGCTGCCGCCGGCGTCAGGCCCCCACGCGGTGCAGGTGCTGGAAGGCGGGCCGTTCCACACCGACCCCGTGTTCCTGACCAGTTTGGTCAGCGCCATTCATCACTCGCGCTCCGACATCATGCTGTGCACGCCGTATTTCATCCCGGATGCCACGCTGCGGATGGCGCTACGCACAGCAGTCAGCCGTGGCGTGAAACTGACGCTGTTGGTGCCCGAGCGCTGCGACAGCATGTTGGTCGACCGCGCCCGCATGAACGAACTGCGCCCGTTGGCACGCGAAGCGCAGGTGCGCGTGCTGCTGGTGCCTGGCCCCATGCAGCACACCAAAGTGGCCATTCTCGATGGCGAAGTGGCCCTGCTTGGCTCGAGCAATCTTGACAACCGTTCCCTGTTCTTGAACTTCGAACTGGATATTGCAGTGGCGTCGCGGGAATTCGCGCAACAGTTGCACAGCATGCTCGCACCGGATGTTGCGCGAGCACATGCGCTGCCCACGACGCGCGCACCCCTGCTGACACTGTTTGCTGAACGCGCCGCAGCACTGTTCGCGCCCTTGCTGTAGTTACTGCTCAATCAAGCGCGCATGGAGCCATGGTGGCCGCGCAGATGCTCAAGCGGCACGCTTGCGGCGAATGCCATTGGCGCTCAATGCGTTGTCGCGTTCTAATCCTGCACCCGCCACGCATTTGCTGCCCTCTGCAGAGAACCGCAATGTCCATACCACTTCCACCCCCGCCCCAGAGCCGCTTCGAGCGCCTTGCTCACTTGGCACGCACTATTCTGCACGCGCCCTTCTTAGGGTTGGTGCTTATCGAAGCAGATTACTTCTGGTCCGATGGCTCGCGCGAGCCGCCGGAACAGCTTTATTTGCACATGGCGCCGTTTAGTGCGCTGTGCTTCCGCACAGGCCAGACGCAATACATTGGCGACACCGTCGCAGACCCGCGCTTCGCCTCCAACGCGTTGGTGCAGTCTTGGCCCGAACTGCGCTCGATCTGTTGCGCGCCCATCCGCACCAGTGGCATGGGGCCAGCCGCAACGCTGTGGGTAGCCTCGCCGGAAACCAACGCTTTCAGCGCGGCCGATCTGATCTCTCTGAGTGAATTTGCGCGCTTGATGGAATTGGACATTCGCGCGCACTACGCTGCGGAACTGAAACTCGGCGCCCCGTCCAACACTCGCCTGTCAGGGCTATCCAACGTCGATTCGCTCACCGGCCTTGCCAATAGATCCAGCGCAGAATTGCAACTGCAACAAGAACTGAACCACGCCTGCGTTAGCGGCGGCAACTTCAGCGCCTTGATGTGCACGGCCGATGGACTTGCCGCAGAAGACGAGAACGAACTGAGCGAGGAACAGCGCGCGCTGGTGCGCTCCATGGGGCGCAATTTGGCCAGCGCGTTGCGCCCTTCAGATTTTGTCAGCCGCGCGGGGCCGGTCGAATTCCTGATCGTCGCACGCAACTGCGAGAAAGACGAAGCCCTTAGCCTTGCCGAGCAAGTGCGCCAGTATTTCCTGTCGAGCTTGCCGGAGGATGCAGCGGCGGCGGGCGTCACGCTCAGTTTCGGCGTGGCCACCGCAGGCGCTGGCGACATGCGCGGGGTGGAAGGCCTGTGGGATAGCTGTTGCAGCGCGCTGCAAATGGCGCAGCGCGACGGCGGCAACTGTGTGCGCAGCACCAACGATCTTGTGATCAGCTAACGCAGCGTGCGCAGCGCGGCTTCCAAGCGTGGCAAGCCTTCTTCGATGGCAGCGCTGGATACAGCACCCACCGACGCTCTGAACCAACCCGTGTCGCCCGCGAAAGCGAATGCTTGGAAGGGCACTAATGCGCAACTGGCGGCCGCCAACAACCAACGCCGCACTTCGTCGTTGGTGCGCAAGGTGGTGCCTTCCGGCGTGGTGCGCCCGTGCGCGTTGATGCGCAGAGTTAAGTAAATCGCCCCCATGGGCTCGATGCTGTCCACCGGCATGCCCGCAGCTTTCATGCGCTGAAAACCACCGTGCAGCATGTCCAAGCGCGTACGCACTTCAGCAAGATAATTCTCGCGGTAGCTGTTCACTGCGTCGGCTTCGTCGAGGAAACGCGCGGTGGCCACTTGCTCGGGGCGCGGTGCCCATGCGCCCACATGCCCGATGATGTCAGACATGCGCTGCATCACGCGCGGCGGCCCAAAACCCCAGCCCACGCGCAGGCCAGTTGCAGCCAGTGCTTTCGACGCGCCATCCACGAACACCGTGAACGGGGCCATAGCAGGGCGCAAACTGACTGGGTTCACATGGCGCACATTGCCGAAGGTGAGCATCCAATAAACCTGGTCATACATGACATACAGCGGGCGCACGCCTTTGCCGCGCCGTTCGTTTTCGGCCAGGACCAAATCGCAGATCTCGCCCAAGGCGTCCGCGCTGAAGGCCGTGCCAGCGGGATTCAACGGCGAGCACAACGCCAATAGGCGTGCGTCGCGCAAGTGTGGCGCCAAGTCCTTCGCGGACGGCAAGAAGCGCTGCTCGGGCCCCACTGGCACCGCGATGCCGCGTGCGCCCAACTGGTGGCAATAGTGGTTGTTGTTCCACGACGGCACGGGGTACACCACGGTTTCGCCGGGGTTCACCAGCGCGCGGTAGGTGGCGTAGATCAGCGGACGAGCGCCGCCGGCCACCAAGATGCCGGGCACTGGATAATCCAAGTGCAATTCGCGCAGCAACAATTTGCGCACCGCTTCGCGCAGTTCGGGCATGCCATTGCTGGGCGGGTAATTGCTTTCACCGGCGCGGTACGCATCGGCGATCAATGCTTCCAAGCGCGCAGGGATGCGGAACTGCTGCGACGAGAAATCGCCGACGGTCAAATCCAGCAGCTTGCGCCCTTGGGCCTTCAGCTCGCGCACATCCGCGGCAATCTTCAGAATCTCGGAGCCCTTGAGTCCGGCGGCCATGTCGGACACCAGCAAGTCTTCAGAGTGATGCGTGTCGAAATCCAAGGGCATGAAAGGCTCCGGGCGGCAGCCGCGAGCGATATCCCGGGCGCGGCACCCAATTGCAGGCACGATACGCAGGGCAACGCAGGCGCCAAGGATGGCCTGATACCATCGCGCCGGAGCGAGAATCGTGCGGCAATATCTGGATCTTTTGCAGCAAGTGCGAACGCAGGGCCTGCGGCGCGAAGACCGCACCGGCACCGGCACGCTGGGCGTCTTCGGCCGCCAAATCCGCTTCGACTTGGCCGCTGGCTTTCCGCTGGTCACTACGCGCAAGCTGCACTTGAAGTCCATCATCCACGAGTTGCTTTGGTTCCTGCGCGGCGACACCAACATTGCTTACTTGAAAGCGAACGGCGTCAGTATTTGGGATGAATGGGCAGATGAAGCTGGCAACCTTGGGCCTGTGTACGGCGCGCAGTGGCGCTCGTGGCCGCGCCGCGACGGCGGCACCATCGACCAGATTGCCGGCGTCATCGATGCCATCCGCAAGACGCCGCATTCGCGCCGCCTCGTTGTCAGCGCATGGAACCCCGCAGATGTCGATTCCATGGCTCTGCCGCCATGCCACGCACTGTTCCAATTCCATGTGGCCGATGGGCGCCTGTCGTGCCAGCTTTATCAGCGCAGCGCCGACATCTTCTTGGGCGTGCCGTTCAACATCGCGTCCTACGCTTTGCTGACGCACATGGTGGCGCAAGTCACCGGCCTACAGCCCGGCGAATTCGTGCACACCTTCGGCGACGCGCACTTGTACTTGAATCACCTTGAGCAAGCAGATGCGCAACTCGCCCGCGCTCCTCTGCCGCTGCCGCGTTTGGTGTTGGACCCATCCGTCAGCAACATCGACGACTTCCGCTTCGAGCACATCGCTGTGGTGGATTACCAATCCCACCCCGCCATCAAAGCGCCCATCGCCGTTTGAACAGCACCATGGAAATCGTTGCCATCGCAGCCATCGACCTTGACGGATGGATCGGCAGCGCCGGCAAATTGCCGTGGCACTTGCCCGACGACTTGAAGCACTTCAAGGAACTCACACGCGGCAAGCCGGTGATCATGGGCCGCAAGACTTGGGACAGTTTGGGCGGCAAACCGCTGCCGCAGCGCACCAACATTGTGTTGACGCGCACACCGCAGGATTTGGCGGGCGCCGTTGTTGTCGCCAGCGTTGCAGAAGCGCTCGCAGCCGCTGTTGGCAACGAAGCCTGCATCATTGGTGGCGCCGAGATCTACGCGCTATTTTTTTCCGTGACCACGCGCATGGAACTCACCATCGTGGGCACCCACAGCAATGGCGACACGCGCTTTCCAGCCTTTGATCGCAGCGCTTGGCAGTGCGAATCCAGCGCCACGCACCCTGCCGACGAGCGCCACGCTGCACCGTTCCACTTCGAAACTTGGCGCCGCCGTTAGAGAAGCGCTGCGTCGCTGTGCCCCGCGGCCACAGCATCAATCCAGGCGTGCAAGCGTGCGGCTTCGGGCTCGCGCAGCGCAGCCGTGCGCGTGGCGGCGTCAATGAAGCGCGGGTGCAAGAAGCTCAGCAACTGTTTCACGCGGCCAACGAAGTGCTTTTCCGCTTGCGGCGCGCCCGCGCGCATCACCTGCACATAGCGTTGCACGAAAGCAAAAGCCTCGGTGCGTGTGGCTTGGTGCCCGCTAAAAATCCATGGGTCTGCCAAGGCCGCGCGACCAATCATCACGAACTGGCAACCTGTTTCTGCCTGCATGCGAGCAATGTCGGCGTGGCAGAGAACGCTGCCGTTGCCGCACACAGGAATGCGCACTGCAGCCACCGCACGCGCGATGCGCGACCAATCCACGCTTTCGCAATAGCCTTCGGCGCGGGTGCGGCAGTGCAGCGTGATCATCGCGGCACCACCTTGCTCGGCGGCGCGCACCAACACTTCCAGTTGCGCCGGAGAATCCCAGCCGGCGCGCAATTTCGCAGTCACCGGTAATTGAGTTCCCGCCACGGCCGCCGCCACGATGCGTTCCATGGCATGAGGATCGCGCAGCAGCGCCGCGCCTGCGCAGCCACTCACAGTGCCCTTCGCGGGGCAACCGAAATTCAAATCCACCCATGAAGCCCAGGTGTTTTCCACCAATGCCGCTGTGGCACTGATGGCCGCGGGATGATTTCCCATCAGTTGCAAGCCCACGGGAATGGGCCCGGTGGACAAGCCCAATTTTGCATTGAGGATGCGCTGCGGCACGGCGTAGTCCACCACGCGCACAAACTCTGTGGTGCTGCCGCCCAAGTGCTGCGGCTGATGCAGCGCAAGCATGACGCTGCGAAAGGCGGGGTCAGTCACCCCTTCCATCGGCGCAAGCAGCGCATCAGCCGTGAACGGCAACATGCTCGCACAATACCGCGTGCCTACTCCACTAGTGTCAGGGTGATGCGGCGCAGGTTCAGCACAGCGGTCTTCGGTTTCTCCACAATGCCGACCACCACTTCATGGTCGCCAGCAGCCAGTTCGATAGTACCGATGACATCCGTGCGCCACTGCGACCAACTTCCGGTGCTCTCAGGCTTTGCCGTGAGCTTCGCTGCGCCCACTGCTACGCAGTATTCGCCGCCACCTTGCGCGGCATCCACCGCCAGTTCCACCGCGACGCTGTAACGCCCCGGCTTATCCACGCGCAGCGGCCAGCTCACGCTGTCTTTGGCATCGGTCCAGTAACCAATGTTGTCGTTGTTTTCCACGCGCAGCGTTGTGCCGTGCAAAATTGCTTCCGTTGCGGGCAGCGTGATGCTGCCATCCGCCGCCGCTGTGGCGCGCCACGCTTTCACGCTCACAGGCCCGATGCAATCCAACACCAGCACCGTTGCGATTTTGTCCGGGCACTCCTTCGGCACTGTCAAACGCAAGCCTTCGGCGCCCACCGCAATGCCCAGCGCTGTGCCCGCAACATGCAAGCGCGCCGATTGCGGTGTTGCCGTCAGCCGGGGCAATAACACCGTGCCGTCAGCGGGCCAGTCGAACACATGGATGTACAAGCGCGTGCCGTGCTCGGTGCTGCGTGCGGTGCAGCGCCCGAAGGGCAGCGGCTTCAAGAATGGACCGGCAATGGTGCCGTGGATGGAATCAGCGTTGCGCGCCATCCATGCGCCCATGGCTTGCAAGCGTTCGACACTTGCTGGCGGAATCTCGCCCAGCGCTGTGGGCCCAACATTCAGCAGATAATTGCCGCCCTTGCTGGCACAGTCGATGAGGTTGCGCACTAGTACTTCGGCGCTTTTCCAAGCGTGGTCGTCGCTGCGCCAACCCCACGTGGTGTTCATGGTCATGCAAGACTCCCAGTCCACTCCGGGCAGCCCACCAGGTGGGATCTCTTGCTCGGGCGTGCCGAAGTCCCCTGCAAAACCAGCGCCTTTGTCCAGCCCCTGCATGTCGTTGCGCCCGCCGCCCACCCTGTTGTTGATGATGGTCTGCGGCGACAAGGTGCGACAGAAGTTGTACAAGTCCCAGCCGCGTTCACGGTTCCACGACTGCTCCCACTCGCCGTCGAACCACAGCATGTCAATGCTGCCGTAATTCGTGAGCAGTTCTTTCAACTGCGCTTTCAAGAACACGACGAAGCGGTCGAAGTCGGCGTCGGCAGCAGGGCGCTTGTCCACACTGCGGCGCGGCAAGTAGTCCGGGTGATGCCAATCGAGGATCGAGTGATACCAACCGATGCGCAAGCCTTCGGCACGGCACGCGGCGGCCACTTCCTTCATGATGTCGGTGCGATTCGGCGCGCTGCCAACATCCCAATCAGAAACTGCTGAATCAAACAGCGCGAAGCCATCGTGGTGCTTCGTGGTGATCACCACATATTTCATGCCTGCGGCCTTGGCCAGCTTCGCCCAAGCCTTCGCGTCAAAGCGCTCGGGGTTCCACTGCGCCTTCAGCGGTTCGTAGTCCGCAGGGGTGATGCCTGCGTTGCGCATGATCCACTCACCGGTGCCACTAACAGGCTTGCCCTGCCACTGCCCAGCGGGAATGGCATACAAACCCCAGTGGATAAACATGCCGAAGCGTGCGTCGCGAAACCACGCCATGCGCTGGTTTTTCTCGGCGGCGGCGTCTTGCGCGGCAGCTTGCGCGACGAACGAAGTGAGCAGTAGAAACAAAGCGAGCGCAGTCTTCATGGCGTAGCCTCGGCAGCCATCTTAGTGGCCGCGGGCCGCGCGCAGACTGCGCTCGTATTGCCTAAGACTTCTTAGTGAACTTGGTGAGTTTGAAGTCCTTGTTGCCTTCGAGCAGCTTCTTGGCGCTCTCTTCGGTCAGGCCATCTGCGGCCTTGGTGAGCACCGTTACGAGGTGCGTGTCGCCATAGGGATGCGCGGCCACGACGCCATCAACCTTGGTGAAGATCGCACGGATCTTCGCGCAGGTTTCGGCTCATCCAACGCCGTCGATTTCCAGTTCGAAGTTGCCCTTGGTCTTCGGCCGCTCCACGGATGCATAACTGTCGATGCCCGGTTCCCATTGCAGCACTTTCAAAGCCTCGACGATGGCATCCTTGGTAGGGGCTTTGTCTTTCGCCTTGAATGTGACCGTGGCAGTGGAATCCACAACGAGATCAGCAACGCCGCTCAGTTTTGCCAAGGTCTCACGGACCTGATTGGCTTTGACTGCGGCTCCTCAGCCGCCGCCGTTGGTGTAAGTGAGCACCCACACCGTTTCCTTTTCCTCGGGAGTTTGCGCCGGCAGCGTCAACGCGCTGAACGCGAGCAGCAGCCCGAGGGCACTAATCACAGAAAGTTTCATGGTCGAACCTCTTGGCGAGATCATCGCACACCCGAGCAGGCGCAGGGACAAAAAAACAGCGAAGCCCCCCTTGTTACCTTGGCGCGCCCTACAAACATGCGGGTTACTTGCGGCGCACACGGCGCTGCGGGCCCTGAGCGCCGTAGGTGCAACCCGAGGACTCAATCATGCTGCGTTGGATAATGCTGTGCGCGTTGGCCCTGCCGTTAGTGGCTCAAGAACCTGCTGCCCCTGTGTGGGTCGGTGACTTCGACAAGGCCGTGGAAATGGCCAAGGCCGCCAAGAAGGATCTGCTGGTGGATTTCACTGGCTCCGATTGGTGTGGTTGGTGCGTGAAGCTGGAAAAGGAGGTGTTCTCGCACGAGGCCTTCCTGAAGGCGGCGCAGGCGAAATACATCTTGGTGGCGCTGGACTTCCCCCAGGCCGAAGAGATCAAAGCCAAGGTGCCGAACCCAAAGCGCAACGAAGAGCTGCAGAAGAAGTACGAGGTCCGCGGCTTTCCCAGCATTTTGCTGATGGACGCGCAAGGCGATGTCTACGCGCAGACGGGCTATCAACCCGGTGGTCCCGAAGCCTATGTGAAGCATCTCGATGAGATTTCCACCAAGGGCCGCGCCGCCATTACTGCGGTGGCCGCAGTGCTCGCCGAAGCCACGAAGGCAGAGCCCGGTCAGAAGGCCGCCGCGCTGTCCAAGGTCATCGACGCGCTGCTCGCATTGGATGCAGACTCTCCCGCCGCCGCGAAGCTCATCCCCGTTGTCAAAGAGGCACTCACAGTGGATGCCGACAACAAGCGGGGCCTGAAGCTCAAGGCACTAAAGGCGCTGCTGAAGTTTGGCCAAAGCGATGCAGCGCTGTGCGCCGCTGCCAAGGAGCTCGACCCCAAGAATGAACACGGCTTGCTGGAGCAATGCGTGGTGGTGCAATCGAACCAAGTCGATTCTGAAGAAGCAGTGAAAGCAGCGTTCCAGGCCATCGAAGCGCTGGACGCGCTGGGCCCGGTGAAAGACAAGGAAGCCGCCTTGCAGCTCTACACCAACGCCGCCTTCTGGAACCAGCGTTTCTTGAAGGATGACGCCGCCGCGAAGAAGTTCGCAGCCAAAGCGCTGCCCTTCGCCAAAGACAATGAAGGCCTCAGCAAGGCCCTCCAAGAAATCATCGACGGCAAATAACCCAGCGCCTGCGCGCCACGCTGCGCACATTGGCCTATGATGCGCGCCATGCGCATTGCAACTTTCCCGTTCGTCATGGCTGTTAGTTGGGTCGTGCTGAATTGCGCATCTGCGCAGGCGCAATTCAGTGTGCCCGCGCTGTACGCCGACCACATGGTGCTGCTCGCCGACAGCGACATCACCATCAAAGGCACGGACAAGCCGGGGCAAGTTGTGGTGGTGGATGCGCAGTGGGGTGCGAAGATCACGGCCACCGCGGATGCCGCCGGTGTTTGGCGTGCCACGCTGCACACCAGCGCGAAGGCCGGCCCATGGGAGCTGCGTTTCAAGGGCAGCGAAGAGCGCGTGCTGCGCGATGTGCTCTGCGGCGAAGTGTGGTTGTGCGGTGGGCAGTCCAACATGGAGTGGACTCTTGGCCCAGGCGTGGGCAAGGGCACTGCGAATTACCAGGCCGAAGTGGCCGCGGCAGCGCATCCAAACATTCGCCTCTTCGATGTGCCCAATGTCACTGGCGCTGCACCGCAGGCAACTGTCACGGGCAACTGGGAACTGGGCGATGGCCCTCAAGTGAGCAAATGGAGTGCGGTGGCGTGGCACTTCGCCAAAGAAGTGCAAGCAGCGACCAAGCGGCCTGTGGGTTTGATCGTCTCCGCTTGGGGCGGCACGCCTGCGGAAAGTTGGGCCAGCGCTGTGGCCCTGCGTCGTCACGGCGGCTTCGATGACACTCTCGACGCGTTGGCCGCGGCGGACGCGAGCAAAAAACTTGGCCCCAACACGCCTTCGGCGCTGTGGAACGGAATGATCGCGCCCCTACTGCCCTACGCGATCCGCGGCGCGATTTTCTATCAGGGCGAATCCAACATCGGACGCTGGGAGCAGTACCGCACGCTCTTCCCCGCCATGATCGCCGACTGGCGGGCGGGCTTCGGCGACATCCCCTTCTTGTTCGTGCAGATCGCTCCGTTCAATTACGGCAAGGACAAAGGCGAAGCTGCGCGTTTGCGTGAAGCGCAGTACTTCACTTCAGAACGCGTGGCGAACTGCGCTATGGCGGTGACCATGGACATCGGCGACGCCGGCGACATCCATCCGCTGAACAAACAAGATGTAGGGCGGCGCTTGGCCGCAGCAGCTTTGGTCAAGGCCTATGGCAAAGAAATGCCTTGGCGCGGGCCGCGCTACATGAGCGGTGAAGCTGCGGGCGAAGGCACGGGCGGTGAGTTCGTGTTGCACATGGACAGCGGCGGGTCTGCCTTGCAAGCCCGCGACGGGTTGCCGCTCACTTGCTTCAGCATTGCCGGCGAAGATCGCGTTTTTCACGCCGCCGTGGCGCGCATCAGTGGCACAACGCTGCGCGTCAGCGCCGTTGCGGTGCCCAGCCCAGTCGCAGTGCGTTTCGCATTCGGCGCTGCGGATCAGCCCAATCTGCGCAATGCCGCAGGATTCCCCGCTTCGTCCTTCCGCACCGACGACTGGCCGCTGCAGTGATCGGCGCCAGCCACTAAGATCGCTGCGCGCATGCGCTGGCTGGCCGCACTGTTCTTGTTCGCACTCCCCGCTGCGGCTCAAGAGTCGGCCGTGCGCGAATCCTTGTTACTGGACGGCGCGTGGCGATTCCGGGCCGAAGGCAGCGACTCGGTGCGCGAAGTGCAACTGCCCTGCGGGTTCGAAGATCACGAAGGCCAGTCCTTCGATGGCGCTGGCACCTATTCCCGCACGCTGCCGCGCTTGGTTACCGACGCCGGCAGCCGTTGGTTGCTGGAATGTGATGCCGCAGCCACCGCCTGCACGGTGCTGCTGAATGGGCGCGAGCTGATCAAGCATGTGGGCCCATGGACCCGCTTCCGCTGCGATATCACAGAGGCGCTGAACGGCGCCGCCGAAGCGCCTGACGAACTGTGCTTGCAAGTGCGTGAGATCAAAGGCCACATCACCGACGGCTTCTTGCCCATCGTGGCGCCGCATTTCGGCGGGCCGTGGCAGCCCGTGCGTTTGCTGCATGTGCCTTCGCGCTGGATTGATGACACCAACCTGCTGCTGGTGGCCGACGCCGCGCGCAGCGAATTGGATGTGCGCGTGCCGCTACGCGGCCAAGAGCCCGCCCATGGCGACCAATTGCGCGTGCGCGTGAGCGACGCTGAAGGGAACTTGGTTGCTGAAGAGGCGTGCTTGGTCAGCGAAAACTGCGACCAAAAAACTCGCCTGCTCCATATGAAGATCCCGTTGGAGCGCCCCAATTTGTGGAGCGCCCAAACTCCGGTGCTTTACAGCGTCGAAGTGTTGCTGCAACCCATGCAAGGGCGCGGCGACATCGTGCGCGCCCGCTGCGGCTTCCGCTCCATCAGTACTTCGGGTTCCCGCTTCATGCTGAACGGACGCCCAGTTTCCTTGCGCGGCGTACTGAATTGGGGCTTCGCTCCACCGTCGAATCGCCCCACGCTAAGCGAAGCGGCCATGCGGGCGGAAATTGCAGCAGCCCGCGCCATGGGCGCCAACATAATGAAGTTCTGCCTGTGGCTGCCGCCGCAGCGCTATCTCGAACTCTGCGACGAACTGGGAATGTATGCGTGGATCGAATACCCAACATGGCACGCGCCGTGGGACGCCGAACATGCCGATGCGCTCGCTGCAGAGTACGCGGAGTTTTTCGCGCATGACCGCAACCACCCCTGCGTGCTGCTCCGCAGTCTCACTTGCGAGACAGGGCCCGGTGCCGACATCGCTGTGATGCGCCGCATCTTCGACGACTGCAAAGCGCAAATCCCCGGTGCCATCGTGGAAGATGATTCATCGTGGATCCAATGGAACCGTCTCCACGATTTCTGGGACGACCACCCTTACGGCAACAACCACACTTGGGTGCGCGATCTGGCGCGTCTGCGCGAGCACATCAGCGCCAATGGGGTGCAGCCGCTCGCTTTGGGCGAGGCCATCGCTGCGGACACATGGCCTGACACAGCACTATTGTCGCGGCAACGCACTGCATCTCCAGATTGGCCCGTGAGCAAAGCCTTGACCGCCATGATTGCTTTCGAAGACGCACTCGCACTGCAGGGTGCTGAACAAACCCTGGAACGCATGCGCGTCGATTCGCTGCGCTCAGCATGGCTGATGCGCAAGTTTCAGATCGAGACGCTACGCCGGGAAATGCCCGCCGCGGCCTATGTCGTTTCTGTGATGCGCGATTTCCCTAGTGCCAGCATGGGGCTGTTGGACAGCGCGGGTGCGCTGAAGTGGCCCGCTGAAAACTGGGCTTTCCATGGCGACACCATGTTGTTGCTGAGCACGCCGCGCGACGCGCGCGCGTTCGCCGCAGGCACCGCACGCATGGATGTGCAGCTATCGCATTTCGGGCGACCTCCCTTGCGCGGGCTGGTGTTCGAAGCGCGTTTGAATGGGGCACTTGTTCTGCGCCAAGAAATTCGCGACCAGCGCGGCGGCATGGTGACGCGTGTGGCCACTTTGGAAATTGCGGTGCCTCCGGTGAGCAACCCGGAAATGATGCGTTTGGAAGTGGTGCTGCTGGAAGCGGGTGCCGTGCGCGCGCGCAACGGATGGGATTTGTGGGCCGTGCCCGCAGCGGATTCCAGCGCGGCCATGGCTGCCGCCAAACATCGCAGCACCAGCGACGAATTGCTGCCCTTGGGAATCACGCCTCGTTGGGACGGACACTCTCTCGACCGCGTGATTGTGGCGCAACATTGCGACACGGCGTTGTTGGATGCATTGCAGCGCGGTGCAAAGGTGCTGTTGCTGCCCGAGCTGGCGCTCGAACTGGCGCCCGAGCTGCCGCCCCATAGCGGCCGCGCAGCGCCAAAGATTGCGGAGCACTGGTTCCTGCGTGGCGGGCCACTGCTGCCGAAGCATGCTTTGACCACAACCTGGCCACGGCAACTCTTGGTGGATCTGCAACACTTCGACCTCGCAGGCCCTGTAATGCCTACACCCGCGTGGTTGAGCGTGGTGGATGCGGCGCTGCTGCTCTGGGACACCCACGACCGCAGCGATGTCGCGCTGCACGCTTTGGTGGTGGACACGCGCGTGGGTGCGGGACGCTTGATGATCTCGGCACTGAACCACCGTGGCGACAACCCCGCAGGCGCGTGGATGCTCACTGAAATGTTGCGTCACCTATCTCACGGCCCCGCACCGCGCGCGCTGTTGCCGCAAGAAGCGCTGCAAGACATGCGCCGCCGCTGCGACTTGAAGGAATTAGACCTAACCGGCGCCGGATGGAAATTTGCTCCCGAGGCAGCGCCGCTGGGTTCTAGCGCAGGCTCGAACCTGTCCGAGCCGCCCGCCGAAAGCACCGCCGCTTACGACGACAGCACTTGGGCACCCATTGAAACTGGCCGCTCTTGGGAAGGGCAAGGCTTCGCTGCCCTCGACGGTTTTGCTTGGTACCGCCGCAGCATCACGCTGCCGGTGGATTTCGCCGGACGCGAAGTTTGGTTGCAAATTGAAGGGGCTGATGACAGCTACGAAGTGTTTGTGAATGGCATGTCCGTCGGCGGTGGTGGCGACGCGGCCGCGCGGATCACTGCGTTCGCGACAGCAAAATCCCTTAGCTTGCCAGTGCAGGCCGGCACAGCATTCACGCTCGCCATTCGCGTGCAGGATTGGCAAGGAGCCGGCGGCTTGCATCGCCCGATGCGCATCGCCACTGCACCGCTGCCCGAAAAACTCGCGCTGTTCTGAAGCGCTCAGGGCGCTGGCAAGAAACAATTGGCGATGGCGCTGAACGCGAACTGGCCCTTCGCTGCATCAAAGCGCCGCCGCACCAGCGCTGCATCGGTGCTGATGCAATCGGACATGCCGGGAAGCTCCCAGCCAAACATGTCTTCCAGCACGCGCCGCGCTACCACTGCGCGACAGCAGTTGGATTCCAGTTCGCCGATCCACCATGGCATTTCGCGCAAGTCGCGCTCGAATGACAACACCGCGGCATCTTCGTCATCCAGCCAGCGGTAGCGCCCAGCCACGATGACGGCGCGCAATTCTTCTTTGGCCGCTGCATCGCCGCTGCGCGCCAGTTCGCCGATGGCCACCGCGTGAAACTTAGTTTCGCGTTGGTCGCGCAGGCCTCTCAAGAACTCCTGCACGCGCGGATCGCTCACCAATCCGAGGTCGCGGATGTCAGCAGCCCGCAGCGCAGGCAACAAAGCCACTAACGCATCCATCGTGCGCCCATCCGCCAGAGCCGCTCGCACCAGCGCGTCCACCTCTTCGCTGCGTTCGCAATCGGCCATGGCCCCCGCCAGTTTCGTGCTGACACCACCAAGCACCGCCATCCAACGCAAGGCGCGGGCCAGTGGTTCACCTGCGGCAAACTCGTCGCGCAGCACGGCCACCAATGCAGCGCGCAGCTTTTCGGATTGTTCTGCTGGCAACGCACGCAAAGATTGTTCACTCACTTCGTCGCTGCTGGCCAGCAGTGTTGCGGCCGTTGTGCCGGCGCCCATGCGCACCAACAGCCGCAGGGCCACTGCGGCTGTTGGTGGTTCTGCCGCCCACATGCGCAACAATGTTTCCAATTCACTGCGTGCACGGCTTTCCAAGAATGCAAAGTCGGCCGTGGTCTCTGCGAATTCCAACGGGTCTGTTGCTGGCGCACCTTCGCGGGCCAACGCCGTCAATGCTGCGATGGCCACGGGCCGCGTGGCGCAGCCCGGGAACGCACTGCCCACACGGGCCAACAGCAGCGCATGGCGCGGGGCGCGCAACAGCGGTGCCAGCGCGTCCAACACGAGTTGTGCAACATCGGGCAAGGCCAGTTGCTCGCACGAATCTGCCAGCGCGGCCAATTGCTGCGCGGCGGCTCGGGCTTGGGCTGCATCGGCAGGGTTGGCAATGCGCGCCAACACTTGCTTGGCCGCGTCCGGCGCAGCGTCACACAGCAACGCAAGAGCATCAGCGTCCTCCGCCGCGCGGCGCAGCAACGCCGTGCGCGCTGCGGTATCGCCACGCCGTGCGAGACTCGCCAACGCTTGGCTGGAAAGCAGTGCTTCGTCGGCCACCAGTGTTTCCAACCACTGTGTAGCCTTGGCTTCTTTGATGCCCGCCGCTGCGCGCACGCAAGCCACTGCCAGCATCAATCCCAGCTTCGGTTCCACCTTCGCCATGGCGCCAACGGCTTGCAGGGCAGCCAAATCTGCAAGGCTAGCGGCTTCACTCTGCAACAGCCAGCGGCAGAGCCACGGCGCGCCGCCGCGTGGCAACGCATCGGGGCCTTTCTCTTGGACCATTTCCAACAGCGCGCGCAACAGTGGATCCAGCCCGCTGCCATTGGTACCAGCCGGTGGCATGCGCCCCGCTCGCAGCAACAATGCGCGTGCCACCACGCTGCGATGCTGATCGGTGTGCGGCAACATGGCCGCTGCCATTTCGTTCATGGCCGCAGTGGCCATTTCCGGATCGGCTTTGTCTTTAGCGATTTCCAGCAACAGCGGGATGTGTTCTGCGCGCAATGCGCGGTGCAAGATGCCGAAGAAGCCCACGAGATCGACATCGGCACCACGCGGCCATTCTTTCCATGAACGCAAGATAGGACCAGCTTCGACGCTGCCGAGAAGCGAACGCCATTGCTCCATGTCCGCCGCATTTTCGTGCAGCAGCACCGAAGGAAAAAGCAAGAGCGCCACCTGCGCGCATTCTGTCGCATCCAAGTGCAAATAGTGCAGACGCGCTGCAGCCGCACGCGCAATGCCGTCGTCTCGTGAATGCAGCGCGCAGCGCAACGCCGCAACTTGCTGCGCCTCCTTCAGGGCGTCCAATGCCGTTGCATCACCTTGCAACAGTTTTTCGGCTGCCGCGAGCGTGATTGGTTCTTGCGCTGCAAGCGGCGCAGCGACGCCGAACCACAAGCCCACCGCGAAAACAACGGCTGCTATTTTCATCCGCGTAGGTGGTCGTACAAATCTGGGCGACGGTCGCGGAAAAACCCGAACGCTGAACGCCAGCGCGCCACAGCGCCAAAGTCGATGCTGGCGGTGATCACGCCGGTTTGGCCAGGCCCAAGCTCTGCCAAGATCTCGCCGCGCTGATCGCAGATGAAACTGTGCCCGTAAAACTCTTGGTCGGTCTCACGGCCCACACGATTGGCCGCCACTACAGGCAATCCGTTCGCCACAGCATGCCCGACCATGACACGCTGCCAAGGCTTGCTGGTATCGAGAGTCTTGTTGTGAGGTTCGCTGCCAATAGCCGTCGGGTACAGCAACATTTCAGCACCCTGGATGGCCATGCTGCGCGCCGCCTCTGGGAACCACTGGTCCCAACAGATGCCCACGCCCACCTTGCCATGGGTGGAGTTGAACGCGCGGAAGCCCGTGTTGCCTGGGCGGAAATAAAACTTCTCTTGATAACCGGGGCCATCCGGAATGTGACTCTTGCGGTACAGACCCAGCACTTTGCCCGTCGCATCAATCAGCACGACGCTGTTGTAGAAGCAGTGTCCGTCGCGCTCGAAGAACGAAACCGGCACCACCACACCGCACTCTTGCGCCACTTGCTGGAAGCGCTGGATGACAGGGTGCCCTTCGCTGGGTTTGGCCCGCGCGAATTCAGATTCTTCTTGGCGGTTGCAGAAATAGTGCCCTTCAAACAGTTCGGGCGTGCAAACCACTTGTGCGCCCTTGCCCGCGGCCTCGCGCACCAACGCTTCCACGCAGGCCACATCCGTCACAGCGTCATCAGTGAAGCTGCATTGAACGGCCGCGAGCACCACTGTGCGTTCTCTCATGCTTGGCTCCGTGCAGCAGGCTGCTGCTGCGAAATGCAATGAAACGCCCCGCCGCCCGCGAGTAATTCACGAGCGCGCACGCCCACGGTGCGCCGCCCAGGGAACAGCGCTGCGATAGATTCCACCGCTTCCTTGTCGCTATCGCTCAAACCGCTGCGCCCGGGCGCGCCATACTCCGGCACCGCCACACCGCGGTTGCTGATGTAGAAGTTGACATAGGACGCCGCCATCAGTTTGCCTTGCGCGTCGTGCACCGCGCCGGGCGACGGAATGCTGATGATCTCGAAGTCCTCGCCATCCGCCGTGCGCATGCGCGACAGATCCTGCAAGATTTCGTGCAGCACTTCGGCATTCGGGTCATCGCGCCCATTGGGTTCCATGGCTATGACGCGTCCCGGGGCCACGAAGCGCGCCAATGTGTCGACATGCCCGTCGGTGTGATCATTCTGCAAACCGCGGCGCAACCAAAGCACCTTGCGCGCACCCAAGGTGTCGATCAAGCGCTGTTCGATGGCAGCACGCGCCATGCCCGGATTGCGATTCGGATTCAGCAAACACTGCTCGGTGGTCAGCAGCGTGCCTGCTCCATCAGACTCCACCGCCCCACCTTCCAGCACGAAACTGTGGCGCGTTGTTGGGAGTGTTGATGCCGCCGCAACGGCCTGCGACAAATCGCCGTCGCCATCCAGTTCGTACTTGCCACCCCAACCATTGAAGCGGAACGAGGCTGCACACACCGCGCCTGCGGCGTCGTGCACAAACACAGGTGCTGTGTCGCGCAACCAAATGTCGCCGAAGGGAATGTCATGGAAGCGCGGGTTCAAATGACCCAAGCGCCGCTGCGCTTCGGGCTGTCTGCGCGGCGGGCACAAGATTTCCAAACGTTCTGCCGGCACCGCGCTGTTCGCGCTGGGCGCAACGATGGCCTCGCAAAACTCTACGAAGGCCTGCTGCACCGGAGCCAGTTGCTCCAGCCAGAGATCTTCATGGCTCGGCCAAGCAAGCCAAACCGCATCGTGGCGGCACCATTCCGCGGGCTGCATCATGGGCGCCAAGGTACCCGCATTGCTGGCTGGTGCGAAGCGCCCACCATTGTCACGCCTGCGGCTGCGGCCGCGTGAAAAAGAAGAAAAGCAAACCCGCAGCGGCACCACCCAAGTGCGCCATCCAGGCCACACCACCGCCGCCCGCGTGTTGCTGCGCTGCGGTCAGAAATTGCATGCCCACCCAAAACAACAGGTACATCATCACATTCACTTCCATCAGGCGGAAGAACATGAACATGCCTAAGCGCGCCTTGGGGAAAGCCAATGCGTAGTACACCAGCACGCCGCTGATGCCGCCGCTGGCGCCGACGAGCGGGATCGCCGAAGTTGGGTCCAACGCCATTTGCCCGAGGTTGCCGGCAACGGTGGCCAAAGCCAACAGCCACAACAAACGCACGCCGCCGATGCGGTGTTCGACATTGTCGCCAAAGGCGAAGAAGAACAGCATGTTGCCCACCAAATGCATGATGCCGCCATGAATGAAGAACGGTGTCAGCAGCGTGAGCCCGCTGTGACGCCACGGGTCGTTGGGATAGAACGCCCACGCTTCGATCACTTGGGCGAGGCCACCGAAGGCGAGCAAACTCAGCAGCGAAGTGATGCCGATGGTGATCCATGTGACCAGCGGCGGTGGCCCTGCTGTGGGCTGGTCCATTTCCACCGGCATGCCCAACATGGCACCCATGAAGCGCCAACCGCCAAGCGGGTTGTAGCCACCTGGCGCCGCGCCAGCCGCGGACATCTCGCGTTGCCACGGCGAATTTCGCTGCGCGAGGGAGGGCGTAGCCAAACCGGCGCTCGTTGCAGCCGCAGAGTCGGCTGTGTTCGGAAACTGCTCCAATTCGCCGGCATCCAACCACGCCACTTGGCAGCGCACGCACACATCCAAATCGCAAGGCGCACCGGACACAGCGCCTGGCACCATGCGCATGGACATGCCACACACCGGACACATACGCCCACGGTTGAAGGTGCACTGTTTCGCGGCGAGCCACAGGCGTTGCACGGCTTCGGGATTCGCCGCCGCCCGCAGCACTTGCTCGGCCATCAGCCAACCGCTGCACTCGTGACAGCGAAAGGCCAAACCCCAAGTTGTGTTCTGACGCCCGAGTGGTTTGCGACACTGAGGGCAGGGCATTTCGGACAAGCAAGACTCCTGCGCAGGTTTTTCGCGCCGCTGCACGCGCGTGTTTGCGAGGCTACCATGGGCAGCATGCGCAACCTCACCACCTTGGTCTTGGCCGCGCTGCTGTGCACTGCGTGCAACAGCACGCCGCATCTGTCGTCAGTCGATGTCATTGGCACCTATGCCTTTTCCGACCAAGACAACGAACTGTTCAATGTGCTCGTTCATCCAGGCGGCAAGTGCGTTTCCACTTGGTGGAAGGGTGAGTCCGGCGCGGCAGGCGAAGTTGGCTCGTGGGAAGTGCGCGGCGACAAGCTGCGCCTGCGCTGGACCGACGGCTGGCTGAATGTGGTGGGGCACAGCAGGCTTGGGCTGATCCGCCAATCGTGGAGCCCAGGCCGCGCTGAAAACGCTGCGCCCCTCGATGCCGCGCCGGTGCGCCGCGCGGAAGGCCCGCGCGTGCCGTTCCTCGGGGTGTGGCTGTCGTGCGCATCCAGTGCTGGTAATGCCCTGCACTTTGCCGTGCGCGGCGACGGCATGGTGGCGCGCTCGTGCGGCGCAACAATGACCGTTGGCACTTGGGAAGTGGACGCTGATGGCGCCACATTGGTCTTCGCAGATGGCGTTGTGCATCGCCTGCTGCGCGACGGCGACACATGGCGCGAAGAAGTTTTCGCCCCCGGCGCGGCGCCCGAGTCCAAGCCCACGCACAGCGGCACGCCGACGCGTTACTGAGCGCCGTGCGCTGCGCTGGCCAGCATTAGAGAATGCGCGTGTCGTGGCACTGCGAGAGCGCAATGCTGCCCGAGGGTTGCAGCACGGCAGCTTGCATGTGCAGCGCCATGCAGGCGAGCTGCGGCAGTTGTGGGATGAACAGTGCGATAGGTGGCGACGCGCCTTGCATGTCCAACACGCCTTGCAGATTCAAGCTGTACCCCGGCAACGCATTGGCGAGAGTCAACTGAAAGAGCACATCGTTATCCAGTGCGATGAAGCCGATGCCCGGCACCGCGATGCCGCTGTTGGTAGTGAATGAAGCCACCGCCGCATAGGGCATGCCCGCAGATCCCGGTGCGCTGAGCGCCAATTGCCACCACGAACCGAGCAGCGCGCCACTGAACTCATTCAGCACTGGGCCAGCAGTATTCACCGTCACCGGAAAAAACTCGGTGAACTGACTCCACGCTGCGTCGTAGTACACCACTTCAAACCAAAATGTCTCGGGCAGTATCACCGTGGGCGCAACCCATGTGGTGCTGTAGCTCTGGCATGCATTGACGGTCACGATTACAGGCAATGAGAAGCACCCGCAGGGCACGATGGGCCCAGTTGGGCTGCCGCTGCGCACACTGGTGAAGCCTTGGCTGCTGGGCAGATGAATCGTGCCGCTAACGGCGCTCAGGGTCAGAGTGACCGTGCCGCCCCCCACCGCCGGGTCCGGTGTGGTGGTGCCCGCAATTTGCCCTTGGCCGTTCGCAACGACGACGCACACCAGCACCAACAAAAGGCTGCGCATGATTCGGATCTCCGTCAGCATCATGCCATGCGCCGCGCGCGCAATGCAAGCGGCACGCTGCATCCACCGCGCGGCGCGCTATATGGTGCTCACGAGTGCGTGAACGGGGCCTCGGCGCGGGGGCCGTTTTTCAAGAAGTTGTCGATGCCGATCTTCATGTCCTGCGTGCGGCACACATCGCCGAAGCATAGGTTTTCGATGGTGAGCCCATCGGCCAGCGTCGTGCGCGCGCCGGCAAGCATCGCCTTGCACAGGATCGCATCCACCGCCTTTGATAGGTGCCCCAAGTCTGTTGCTGGCAATTCTTCGGGCACATCCAACAGCGGGCCCTTCTGAATGCCCGACAGTTTCACGCTGCCGTCGGCAAGGCCCAGCGCCAGCTTCGTGGCCACAGCCAACAATTCGTCAGCCGCCGCCAACTCTTGCACCAAACCAAACTCGCGCGCTTCGGTGCTGGTGATATTGCGCCCGGTGCGCAAGAAGATTGCTGCGCGGGTGAGGCCGATCAAGCGTGGCAGTCGTTGCGATCCGCCGGCACCAGGAATGATGCCCAGTTTCACTTCAGGCTGGCCGCACAGGACTTTCAGTCCCGACACCGCGACGCGCGCAGTGCAAGCCATGGCCAATTCCAAACCGCCGCCGAAGGCCAAGCCATTCAGCGCGCAGACGACCGGCTTGCCCAGATTCTCCAGCAACAGCGTCAGGCTTTGCGCGTCGCGCGAATCCTTCATGCCCTGCTCGGGCGTGGTGGCCCGCGCCAAGAACTTGACATCGGCACCGGAGACAAAGGCCTTGCAACCAAAGCCAGTCAACACGACAGCCTTCACCGTCGCATCGCTGCGCAGCGCGCGGCAGTGTTCGCCAATCTGGCGGAACGCCGCTTCATCCAGCGAGTTCAGCGAGCCGGGGCGACGAATGGTGAGCAGCGCAACACCAGCGTGGTCTTGGCGCAATACCACGGGCACATCAATCGGACGCGCGGCTGCGGCGCACTGCGCCAACCAGCGCGGCGCCACGAAGCCTGCATTGCTCGCGGCATATTGTTGCGCCAGCGATAGCGCCTTGTCCAAACCCAGTTCGTTCGCGAGGCGCGCGGGGCCCTTCATCACCAAACCCATTTCGATGGCCATTTCGAAATCTGCCAGCGTGATCAAGCCGGCGCTCAAAATCTCGTCGCACAGCCCGAGGAACGCGCCCTGCATGTTGGCGCGAATGGCGTCGGCACGCTCTGCCGGCACTTCAATCTTCTCGCCGCGCGCAAGCACTTCCCAAGCAGCACCGCTGGCCAGCGCGTCTTTCAACAACTGCGGCGTGCGGAACCACGGCATGATCTTCTCGCCCTCTTTGGCGAGGCCCGGCGCGGTGATGGCGTTACCGCCAGTGAGATTCATTGCGGTGAATGGGCCGACGCCCAAACCCAACGCCTTGGCTGCCACGAAATCGACTTCCTTGGTGCTGCCCAAGCCTTGCTCGACGCACAGCGCCGCAGCCAAGAACAGGCCTTCGAACACAGGGTCCACCGCATAGCCGTAGCGACTCTTCACAAACACCGGCACTTTGCCGATGCGCTCATAGAAGTCGCGCACCCATGTGGCCAGCGCTGGCTCGGTGTCGGCACCGGCCACTACTTCCACCATGTAATTGCGCTCGGCGGGGAAAAAGTAGTGCACCACTAAGCTGCGATTGCGGCGCGTCATGCTGGCGGCGATGACTTCTGGTTCCAAGTGGCTGGAGTTGCTGGCGAGGATCGCGTCCGGAGCGCACACGCGTTCAAGCTCTGCAAAGATCTTTGCTTTGATGGCCGCGCTTTCGGTGGCGGCTTCCACCACCAGCGTCGCACCAGCGAGTGCCGCGTAATCGCTGCTCCACTGCACTGCGGCTTTCATCGACAGCGCTTCTGCCGCCTTGAACGCCCCGGCTTCCACGCCC
Organism: Singulisphaera sp. GP187; assembly: GCA_945907755.1. Taxonomy (GTDB): domain Bacteria; phylum Planctomycetota; genus SXUL01. Next base: position 55,140 of record CAMDTN010000013.1, read on the forward strand.
TTATCAATCTTCTTTTCCAACTTCGCGCGCCCGCGCGTTAGCGCTTCGGCGCTGATGTCAACAACCGTGATGGTGACGCCGGCCGAGGCGAGTGTCTTGGCGAAGTAGAGCGCAATGTCAGGCCCGATCTGCCCCGAACCAATGACGCCGATTTGTGAAATGGTGCGACCGCGGAAAGTGAATGCCATGGGAGATCCTTTTTCTTGCGGCGCTCAGGCCACGCGAACTTCGAGACACAGCGCCATGGCGGAATCCCCCGCAGCGCAGCCCACAAACAGCCCGCGGCCACCGCCGCGCAGCACCAATTCTTCGATGAGTTCCACCACGAGGCGCGTGCCTGTGGGCCCTTGCGGATGCCCGAAGATCAGCGACGAACCAAAGCGGTTCACTGCGTCGGCAGGCACGCCGGTTTCGCGGCTGAAGTAAACATCGTTCACCGCGAAAGGGTTGTGCGTCTTGATGGCGTTGCAATCAGCGAACGACCAACCTGCAGCCGCCAGCGCTTGACGCGCAGCCGGCACCGTTGCCATGGCCATGAAGCCCTTTTTCACGCGCGCTTCGCCTGAGGACACGATGCGAATGCTGACGGCTTTATCAGTGGCCAGTTCCTTCGCTTCGTCGGCGCCTGTCACCAACAGCCCCGCGTTGCCGTCCGCAGGATGGGTTTGCGAACCGAAGGTCACCGTGCCTTCGGGCAGCACGGGCCGCAGCGCCGCCAAGCCTTCAGCGCTGGTGGCAAAAATGCCCTCGTCACCGCGCACGGTGCCAATCACTTTCTTGCCCGACGGATTCAGTTCCAGCGGCAGCAGCATGAAGCGCTTCAAAAACGCAGAATCGTCTTTCAGCGCGTCTTGGTATTGCGCGTAGCGCAGCAATGTCAACGCGTCTTGCGTGGCGCGGTCGATGCCCGCTTCCTTCGCGACATTTTCTGCAGTGGCCACCATGGCCCCACCGGCCCACGGGTCTTTACTGAAATTGTCCATCACCCAGTTTTCAGATTGGCCTGTGCCACCCGGCGCGCTGGAGTCGCTGTAGTACAGATGCGGCCCGTTGGAGCAGCGGTCTGCGGTCAACACCAAGACGCGCGCATTGGAACCCGCGTCGATCATCGATGCCGCGGTGGCGATGGAACGCGCACCCGTAGCGCAGGCTTGCATCACGATAGGCCCGGTGATTCCTGGCGCCCCCGTCAACGCCGCAACCCACGGAGCGCCATAGAAGCACTGCGTCGATGGCACGGTGAAGCCCAACACGATGCCGTCCAAAACCTTCGCGTCGATTTTCGCTCGGGCCAGCGCGCTGGTTGCGCATTGCGCGGCGAATTTCAGCGGGTGCAAGTTGGCCATGCTGCCTTGCCACTTCACGAAGGGGGTGGACCAGCCGCTGCCATAAGGGATGTACGCGCGTTGGAAGCTCATGGGATTCTCCGAAGCGCAGCACCATAGCAAGCGCCTTCGCCAAGCGCGCGACAGCTATAGTCCCCGCGTGAGCACCTTGATCTTGCGCAAAAATACCGTGTGCTGCCGTGTGGGCGCAGTGCCCGTGGGCGGCGGCGAACCCGTGGTGATTCAGTCCATGACCAACACGGACACTGAAGACGCGCCACGCACCGCAGAGCAAGTGGTGCAGTTGGCCAAGGCGGGTTCTGAATTAGTGCGCATCACGGTGAACACGCTGGCCGCTGCGCAGCGCGTGGCAGAAATCCGCAAGCGCGTGTGCGACGCCGGAGTGGATGTGCCGTTGGTGGGCGACTTCCATTTCAATGGGCACAAATTGTTGCGCGAAGTGCCCGAGTGCGCCGCTGCGCTATCGAAGTACCGCATCAACCCCGGCAATGTCGGACGCGGCAGCCGCCACGACGAAAACTTTGTGACCATGGTGAAAGTCGCCATGGACCACGGCCGCCCTGTGCGCATCGGCGTGAACGGCGGCTCGTTAGACCCAGCGCTGTTAGACGAACTGATGGACGCCAACGCGGCCTGCGCTGCACCGCTGTCCGCCGAAGCGGTGTTCAACGAAGCCATGGTGCAAAGCGCGCTGCGTTCTGCCGCATTGGCCGAAGCCACGGGGCTGCCCCACAACGCCATCATCTTGTCGTGCAAGCTCAGCCGCGTGCAGGACATGATTGCTGTGTACCGCGCGCTGGCCGCGCGTTGCGACTGGCCATTGCATTTGGGCTTGACCGAAGCCGGCATGGGCGCGAAGGGCATCGTCGCCACCAGCGCCGCACTCGCCGTGCTGCTGCAAGAGGGCATCGGCGACACCATCCGCGCCAGCCTTACGCCAGAACCGAATGGCGACCGCGCGCTGGAAGTGCGCGTGTGCCAGCAATTGCTGCAAAGCATGGGCATTCGCCCATTCACGCCGCAAGTGACTGCGTGCCCCGGCTGCGGACGCACCACCAGCACCGTGTTCCAATCCCTCGCGCAACGCATCGAAGCGCATCTGCGCACCCGCATGGAAGTATGGAAGGGTGTGCATCCCGGAGTAGAAAACCTCCAAGTCGCTGTGATGGGCTGCGTAGTCAACGGCCCCGGCGAAAGTCGCGCCGCGCATTTGGGCATTTCGCTACCGGGCACCGGCGAAGAACCGCGCGCGCCAGTATTCGTCGATGGCCAATTGGTGAAATCGCTCTACGGGCCAGGCCTCGCCGACGAGTTCATCGAGATGGTCGATGCTTATGTGCAGCGCCGCTGGCCCGCGCATTCATGATTGGCGCAGAATGGGATGGATGATTTCGCCAGCCACATCGGTGAGGCGGTAATTGCGACCATTATGGAAATAGGTGAGTTTGGTGTGATCCATGCCGAGGCAATGCAGCATGGTGGCGTGAAGGTCGTTCACTGACACCGCGCCTTCAGTTGCTTTCCAACCGATGTCGTCGGTTGCGCCGTGGCTGACGCCACCCTTCACACCGCCGCCAGCCAACCACATCAAAAAACCATCCGGGTTGTGATCGCGCCCGCCATTAGTGCCCTGCGACATGGGCATGCGTCCAAACTCGCCGCCCCAAACAACCAGCGTGCTGTCCAACATGCCGCGCTGTTTCAGATCCGTCAGCAAACCTGCGAAGGGCACATCCGTTTCAGCGCAATGCAAATCGTGGTTTTCGCGCAGGCCGAAGTGCGCATCCCAACTGTCTTGCTGATGCCCACCGCCAGAATAGATCTGCACGAAGCGCACGCCGCGTTCGACCAAACGGCGCGCCACCAAGCATTGCGTGCCAACGGTGCGCGTGCGTTCGCTATCAAGCCCGTACAGCGTGCGCGTCGCGGCGCTCTCAGCAGCGAGGTCCGTCGCCTCCGGCGCGGCGCTCTGCATGGCATAGGCCATTTCATGGCTGCGAATGCGCGCTTCCAATTCGGCCACCTGCGGATGAGCAGCGCTGTGCGCACGGTTCAGATCGAGCAGCAAATCCAATTGCGCTCGCTGCGCCGCATCGCTGACACCTGTAGGCCGCGCAAGATCCAAGATGGGCACGCCACTGGAGCGGAAGGGCACTCCTTGCAAGCTGGACGGCAAGAAGCCGCTGCTCCAATTCTGCGGGCCGCCGATGGGGCCACCACGCGGGTCGAACATGACTACAAAATCGGGCAAGTTTTTCGCGGAAGAACCCAATCCATATTGCACCCACGAGCCAGCGCTAGGAAAGCCAACGCGCGTCATGCCTGTGTTCAGATGGAACAGCGCCGGCGCATGATTGTTCGATTCGCAGTGCACCGCTTTCAAGAACGCGATGTCATCCACACACTTCGCGAGCGCCGTGTGTTTGTTGCTCACCCACTGCCCGCACTGGCCATAGCGCTTGAAGCTGTATGGCGAACGCATCAAGTTGCCATTGTCTTTGAAAAATGTCTTGATGCCAGCGGGCGGCGTCTTGCCGTGTAGCCGATCCAATTCGGTTTTAGGATCGAACAGATCCATCGCGCTGGGCCCGCCATACAAGAACAGCCAGATGACTGCCTTCGCCGTTGCCGCGCGCGGCGGAGCGTGAATGATGCGCGGCGCTGTTGCGGCGTCTTCGCCCAAGAGCGCACCGAGTGCGAGCAAGCCCAGCCCGCCGCCGCTGCTGCA
>CAMDTN010000014.1 GCA_945907755.1 Singulisphaera sp. GP187
GAGCGGCTCGGCCTCCGCGTACTGCCCCTGGGTCCGGTACAGCTCCGCGAGGTTGTTCAGGCTCGTGGCCACATCGGGATGATCCGGGCCGAGGGCTTTCTCCCAAATCGCCAGCGAGCGCTTGTAGAGCGGCTCGGCCTCCGCGTACTGCCCCTGGGTCCGGTACAGCTCCGCGAGGTTGTTCAGGCTCAAGGCCACATCGGGATGATCCGGGCCGAGGGCTTTCTCCCTAATCGCCAGCGAGCGCTTGTAGAGCGGCTCGGCCTGCGCGTACTGGCCTTGGGTGTCGTACAGATACGCGAGGTTGTTCAGACTCGTGGCCACATCGGGATGATATTCCCCGACGCTCTGTTCTGCGACCTCCAACGCCTTTTTCGCAACGATCACTGCACGGTCATATTGCCCTTTTTGATAGAGCGACATGACTTCCTTATTAAGAATATCCCACTCGATGCCAGCGCCTTGGGAAAATGCTGGGGTGGCAGTCAGCAGGAGCAGCGCGACCATTCCAATGGTTCGGATGAGTTTCATCATGTTTCAGACCCCCATTACTTTTATCGTGCCTAACTCTGAATTGAAAAGATCCGCATGAATATCACGAATGCGGCAAGGCGTTGTCTGAATGCAGTCGCTGTCGCGTCCGCGGGGAGGCCGCGGCAGAACGGAGCCAAGCTGAGTCGACATGGGCATCGTCAACATTCGAGCAGGTGGTCGGCCGGGGACTGAACACCAGCGGGGCTCAGCGAGCAAACGGGTAGCGAAGGAACGACACAAGCTGCGGCATGTGGCGAACCGGGACATGAGCTGCTTGCTGCTGAGCTTGAGCGCCATCCAAGCATGTCTCCTCCTGTTACGACCTTGGGTACCTGAAGTCGGCGGGCGCCAGTCTACCGGACTCCCCCCGACAAGGCGAAACACTGATCGAGAACAGGCCCGAAGGCGCATGGAAGATCGCCGCCACTGCGCTGCACACCGCAGATTAAAACACTTTGTATGACGCCCTACGCGGCATATTTTCACTAAGCCAAGATGTCGTGAACGACATTGCCGGCGGTGTCGGTGAGACGGAAGTCGCGGCCGGCATGGCGGAAGGTGAGTTTTTCGTGATCGATGCCTAACAAGTGCAGCATGGTGGCATGCAAGTCGTGGACATGCACTTTGTCCTCCGCGGCAAACCAACCGTAATCGTCGGTGGCGCCGAAACTGGTGCCCGCTTTGATGCCGCCACCAGCCATGAACACGGTGAACCCGTGCGGGTTGTGGTCGCGTCCGGCGGCCGCGCCCATGGCGCCCTGGCGCGTGGGCGTGCGGCCAAACTCTCCGGCCCAGAGAACCAATGTGTCTTCCAACAACCCGTGCGCTTGCAAGTCGCGAATCAAGCCAGCGATCGGTTTATCAACTTCCGCAGCGTTGGACTCATGCCCAGATTTCAGTTCTCCGTGCTGGTCCCACTTGTAACTGTGGCTGCATTGCACAAAGCGCACGCCTGACGCAGCGGCGCGGCGCGCCAACAAACACTGCCGCCCGAAGTTCTCCGTCTTGGATTCGTCGATGCCATACAGTGCGAGTGTCGCCGCGCTCTCTCCACTGATGTCGGTGAGCGACGCAGCAGCGCTCTGCATTCGAAACCCTGTTTCCAGCGACGCAATGCGCGCTTGCAAAGTTTGATCTTCCAAGCGCGCGGCTGCGTGCTGTGCGTTCAGCGCCCGCAACGCATCAAGTTGCAATGGTTGCAGCGTTGCGTCACCGCCGCCCAAGAACGCGATCTTGGCTTCCTGTGCCTTCGTCCCTGCATGGCCCATGGGCACACCTGCAAACTGGGCGGGCAAAAAAGCGTTGGACCAATTGGCCACACCGCCATGCCCAAGGGTTGGGCAAATGCTGAGGAATCCTGGCAATTCTTTGTTTTCGCTGCCTAATCCATAGGTGATCCACGAGCCCATGCTGGGGCGCACAAAGGTGTCCGAGCCTGTGTGCAGCGCCAGCAACGCGCCACCGTGCGCGGCATTCGTGCCATGCAGCGATTTCACAAAACACAGTTGGTCGACGATTCCGGCTACATGCGGGAACAATGTGCTCACCCACGCACCGCTCTGACCGTGTTGCGCAAACTCCCACGGTGAGGCCAGCAAGGTTTCCGTTTTGGCGAAGTTCACTCGCGGGCGCGTACCAGGAAACGCCTTGCCATTGTCGCGATGCAGCAGCGGTTTCCAGTCGAAGGTGTCGACTTGGCTGGGTCCACCATGCATGAATAGGAAGATGACGCGTTTGGCTCGAGCACCCCGCTGCGCGGCAATGACGGCATCCCCATCCAGCAGCCCGCGCAGCGCGAGCGCACCAAAACCCAGAGCGCTGCTCTGCAACACTTCGCGCCGACTCGGCAGCGCGCCCCGCGCGCGTGGATCAGTCGACATACAACCACCCGTTGCTGGCGAAGAGTGTTTGGCACACAGCAGCCCAAGAGGCAGCAGGCGTCAAGCCTGCGGCTTCCGCGCGCACCAAGAGTTGCAGCAGCGGCGTGCGCTCAGCCGCGGTGGACTGGCGCAGCATGAAACGCAGCCACAAGCGTTGCAGGCGTTCATCCGTGCTGCCCGATTCGTTGGCGACAGCACTGCCTAAGTGCGCACAAGCATCGCGCACCAATGCACTGTTTAGAAAAAACAACACTTGCTGCGGTTGCACCGATTGGCCGCGGCGCTCCATGGGCCCGCTGGCATCAACGAAATCAAACACGCTGAAAACATCGTAGATAGCGTTGCGCACCACCGGCAGCCACAGCGAACGGCGCGGCGTGTCGTACTTGGCGAGGTTCACCGATTGATCGCTGGTCACGATCTGACCATTCGCCACTTTGAAGGCCATCCCGAACGGTTTCAGATCCAGAGTGCCACTAAGCGCCAGCACACCATCGCGCACTTCTTCTGCCCCCAAACGACGCCGCAGTGCATGGGCGAAAGTGCGATTCTCCGGGTCTGCTTGCACCTGCGTCGCAGTCGGCTCACTGGAGCGTTGCCATGCTTCACTCAGCAGTAGCGTGCGCACCAGCGCCTTCACGGACCATTCACTGCGCACGAATTCGGTCGCGCACCAATCCAACACCTCTGGCAGCGCAGGCACATCGCCGCGTGTTCCGAAATCTGAAGGCGTGCGCACCAAGCCTTCGCCAAAAAGCCACAACCAAATGCGATTGGCCATGACGCGCGATGTCAGCGGATGCTGTGGATGCGTCAGCCACTGCGCCAGTTCTAAGCGGCCAGAGGCACCTTCCGGCACAACCAATGCTGGAACGGCCCCACCAAAACTCGCTGGCGCCGCCGCAGTCAGCGCGTCACCAACAGGTGCCAGATGATCGCCACGCGCCAACACTTGCAGTCGCTTCACTTTGCTTTCGGCTAGCGCTAACCCCGCAGGCAGCGCGGTCGGTTGCGTGCGTTCTAATTCGCTCACACGCGCTGCCGTGGCTGCGTAGTTGCGTTGTTGCGCGGCGCTCCATAAGACCCGCAATTCTTCGGGACGCAGCCAGAACAGGCCTTCGGGCCCAGCAGCCAAAGCCAGTCCAGCAGGGCGTTGCACCTTAGCCCCCAACTCCGCGGGCTTGGCGCGTTGCAGCGCTGCAAGGCACAATGCTTGCAAGCGGCCAGCAAGCTCGCGGCGATCGCGCAACGGAGGGCCATCCAAGGCCAGCGCCATCTCCTCCATAGGCCCACGCCCCTTCGCTCTGGAGCGGGTCCGTTCCATCGCCGACACGACGGCGGCTTCGTCTGCCGTTTCGGGTAGCGCTGCAAAATCGTTCCACACTGCAAACAACGGGTCATCATTGCGCCGCGCCGCTTCCAATGCATCGACCGCAGCGCGCAGCACCACTGGGTCCAGTCCCGCTGGCGTGAGTGCTGCAAACGGCGCAGCTTCACCTTGAATGGGCACTAAGCGCAGCTTGTCGATGTGTGGGAAATGGTCCGCCCGCTCGAAACGCAGGCGATGCTTCCCCGCCGCCAAGTCCACGCGCGCCACTTCAACCCAGCGTTGTCCAGCAGCCTGCCACGCACCGGTCACCTCGCCGAGCGCGGCCGCGTTCACCACCGTGCCATCCAGAGTCACCTCGACCGGGCGCGGTGTCTCGGCGGCATAACGCACCATCAGTGCATGACGCCCTTCCAACGCAAACTCGTACTCAGCGAATTGCAGCCCAGCTTCCACTGTGTGCACGACGGTGGAGCGTGCATCGCCCCACTGCATGTCGTTGCGCCCAAGATTGCTGCTGCTGAAATCCTCTGCTTCGATACTCAGAACGCTGCGGCTCGCGGCCTCAGCAGCCAGCAGCGTTGATGCCAAGCTGCCCGCCAACGCCGCTCGAGCGTCGTTCTCCGCAGCTGTGCTCGTTTCCTCGTGCTCGGCGCGAGCCTTGGCCAGCAAGCCAGCGTGCCCGCGCAGTGCGGCGACTTCAGCGGCGGTGCCCAGCGGGCGCTCCATCCACCGTGAAACGAAGTTGAGATTGCCAAGGGTTTGCGTGCTCGCAAACATTCCGGCCAGCGCGTAGTAATCCTGCGCGCTCAGTGGGTCGAACTTGTGGTCATGGCAGCGTGCGCAGGAAGTGCCAACGCCCATGGTGGTGCGGAAAAGCACATCCATTTGCTCATCCACGACATCCAACACCAACTTTTCTTTGTCTTGCTCGGCTAGCATCTTCGGGCCCAGCACCATGAAACCAGTAGCGAGCAAGCGATCTGTGCAAGTCGTTGCATCGTCGCTTTCCGCTAGCAGGTCGCCGGCCACCTGTTCCGTTACGAAACGGTCGTAGGGCATGCCTGTATTGAAGGCGCGCACTACCCAGTCGCGGTAACGCCATGCTTCCGCCATGGCGTGATTCTCGTCCGAGCCGTTGCTGTCGGCATAGCGCGCCAAGTCCAACCAGTGCCGCGCAAAATGCTCGCCATAGCGCGGAGATGCCAACAATCTGTCAACCACGCTTGCGAAGGCCGCGGCAGAATCGTCGTTCAAAAATGCGGCAAGCTCTTCATGCGATGGCGGCAGCCCATGCAAGGCCAAAGTGGCGCGGCGCAGCAACGCAGGTTTGTCTGCCAATGCTGATGGAGTCAGTTGCAGTGCCGCGTGGTGCTGCGCCAACATGCGATCTATGGGATGTCCCGCGCCTACGGGTGGCACCACCGCTGGCACCGTTTGGAACGCCCAATGTTTTAGCGCGACGGAGGCAGCGCTCGCGGCATCCTGTGCCGGCAGCACTGCGCCGCGCAAAATCCAGTCGCGCACCTTGGCCACTTCCGCAGCGGGCAATTGCTCCTTCGGCGGCATGCGCACTTCACCTTCGTGGCTGAGAACATCCAGCAACAAACTCTTGGCGGGGTTGCCAGCGACGAACAGTGGACCGCTGCGCCCACCCTTGCGCAAGGCATCCACACTGTCCAAACGCAGCCCGCCCTTGGACTTGCCGGATTGCTCGCTGTGGCAGCCGTAGCAACTGCGCGCCAACAGCGGGCGCACATGGCGCTCAAACTCATCCGCAGCGTCCTGCGGGCCAGCGCCCGATGCGTGGAGCCCGTCGGGCAAGCGCGGTTCGCCCTGCACCGCGATTGGCACTTGCGCCACCAGCGAAGCCGAAAATAGGAGCATGAGCATGCTGCTGTGCATCGCCAATCAGCTTAGTCGATAGACTTCGCAGATGCAGCCAGCTCAACCCCTCCCGCAGCATCGTTTGCTCCAACAGTTTGTTGGGTCTTGGAACTCCGTCACAGAGTTCGTGGTGCCGGGGCAGCCGCAACCCGTGCTCATCCAGGGTCGCGAAATCGCAAGGTTAGACATGAACGGGTTTTGGCTTGTTTTTGAGCTTGAGAGTGGCGCAGCGCCCATGATCTTCCGCGGACATGGGCTGCTGGGCTACGACCCCATCCAACAGGCCTTTGTGGGGGTTTGGGTTGATCAGTCCTGTGGCAGCTTGCAACTGTCGCAAGGCCAAGTGGACGCAACAGGCAAAGTGTTCACCATGCTCGGCAGCATGCCCGACTATTTCGGCCAAGGGCCGCAAACCACGCGACAGGTGAGCCCATCATCGGGCCTGATGAAAAAGAGTTCACTGTGTGGCGGGATGCCGCTGACGGCAGCACCACGCGCATCGCGAAGATCCACTACACGCGCATGCGCTGATGCGCGCTGGGGAATTCGCCGGCCTCGCGCCAGCAGATGGCCGCCGCCAGCTCCGCCTCGGGCGTGGTTGGTTGCGCGAGTTCTCGCAGCAAAGCGTGTTCCAATGCAAACAGGCTCAACAAATCCAGCGCGTTGTGATGGAGCACCGCCGCCATGCGATGAGCTTGGCCGCGTTGCAATGCAAACCATTCGCGCGGGCAGTCTGCACCGGGTAAGTCATCCACACGCTCGAAACCCATCACGCGAGACTCAAGAGTTTTCAAACGGCAGTCCGGAAAACGGCCTTTGAAAAACCTGCGCGCCACCGGCGCAAGGTCGTCGTGCGGAAACACCGGCAGTTGCCGCTTAAAACCTGACAAGACCAAACGGTCGCGCGTACGAGGCACATCGAAACCGCGCCCGCAAAAGCTGAGCATGCCCGTGTGGCGCTGCAATTCCTCGCGCACCGCGTACAGCATGGCCGCTTCTTCTGTGGGCGAACGCATCAGAAACTGTTGCAGCACCACTGCGCCGCCCTCCCACGAAGCCAAGCCCATCAAGAACACATGCACACCAGCGCCTGAATGGAGGCCAGTGGTTTCCGTGTCGAAGGCCACGCGGGTGCCGGCACGCGGCGGCCTGCGGTGCAGAACAGAGCGCAGGGCTTCGGGCGCTTCGCACTCGATGCGCATCGCTGGCACGGGCGGCAATTGGGGCTCAGCGATCTGCTGCCGCGACCACCCCGCACCATGCTTCATGTCCACGCGCCATTCGCGCAGCCAACACACACCGTGGGGCGTCGTGATTTCCGCGCCCGGCAGTTCCTCGACATCGGAGCAACGCCGGGGAGCGCTGCCATTAGCCTCCGGTGGCGCTGCGCGCAACAGCCCTAGGCGCTGCATGCGCGCGTGCAACGCGGCGGGCATCATGCGTGGGCCTCGCAAGCAACATCTGCTCCTACTTGCGCGAGTTCCAGCAATTCCTGCACTGCGCGTTTCGCGTCCGGGCCCCGCGTCATGCCAACGCCGATGCACGCCGGACAACCGTGCGAACATGGGCAGGTGCTGACCACACGATGTGCAACTTTGATCAATGCGTCTCGTCGCGCGAACAATTGTTCTGCCAAACCAATACCGCCGGGCACAGTGTCCAGCAGCAACACCACCGGGCGCAAGAAATGCGCATGAGAGCCAAGGCCAAGGCCGCGCACTTCTGAACGCCCTTGCTGGCACAGCACCGGCACCACCGCGCGCAACAACGCAGCCGCGCCTTCGAGGGCTCCTGATCTCGCCGTGTCCTCCAGCCGCAACCGCCGCACCACACTCGGCTCCAGCGCCATCCAAAACGCAGTGGTGTCCAGTTCTTCCGGCGGTAAATCAATCGGCCCAGTTTCCAAGTTCTCGTTGGTGTAAAAGCGAACGCGCTTCCACAGACTCGCCAAACGCGTCACATGCACATCGCCACTGCCGAAGGCCACATGGGCACGCGCATCCCCAGCGTCTTCAACCAACACTTGGACATCGGTTTTGGTTTCCGCATCCGTCCAATAGTCCACGCGCACGCTTTCCGCATGGGCTCTGCGCCCAGCCCAATCCAAATGGGTGATGACGAACTGCTCGCCTTGGTGCTGGTAGATCGCTTGGGGATGCAGCGTGGTGATGACACTGCCGCGATCGACATGCCCAAGACTGCGCCCCGAAGGCATCGCGACCACCAAGAATGTGTCGTTGTCACCGCGGTCCAAGCTGACATCTTCAGCAGGGTAAGACTCGTCCATCCACCAAGTGCGCCCTGCTTTGCCCAGCAAGGGGCCACCGGGCATGCACAAGGCTTCAAGCACTTCCGTAGTGTGAGGAAAGCGGCCAAAGGGTTCGCCATCCGTGAAAGGCAGTTCGAACGCGGCACACTTCAAGTGATTGGTCGCAATAACGAGGTTGTCCGGGTTGGTCACCGCTGCAGGCCCCGCTTTGTGTGCAAACAAATGCTCCGGCGCTTGCAGGACATATTGATCCAGCGGCAGCGACGAGGCCACCATCACGGTCACCGACGGCCCAAGCCTGCGCCCTGCGCGCCCACTCTGCTGGTGGTAACTGGCGACGGAGCCTGGATATCCCGCCATCACCACGGCATCTAACGAACCGATGTCCACGCCCAACTCCAGCGCGTTGGTGGCTGCGACCATGCTGATGTCGCCTTGGCGCAAGCCTTGTTCGATGCGCCGCCGCAAATCCGGCAAGTAGCCACCGCGGTAGCCCACCACGCGGTCTGGGTTCAACTGCAACTCAGTGGCTGCGTCCTTCAAATACTTAGTCAGCACTTCCACCCGCGAGCGCGAGCGCCCAAACACCACGCTGGGCACCCCCAAGCGCAGCAATTCGATGGCCACTCCGCGAGCTTCATCCACCGCCCGTGCGCGCAGGCCCAATGGAACATTCACAACCGGCGGGTTCAGCAACACATGGTGCCGTTCGCCACGCGGCGCACCGCTGCGGTCGACCAGCGTCACCGGCTGCTCCACCAAGCGCTCGAAATGTTCGCGCGCATTGGCGATGGTGGCGGAGCAACCCACGAACACAGGCGCCGCGCCATGGTGCCGCGCCACGCGTTGCAAGCGCCGCAACACATTGGTCATGCTCGCGCCCAGCACTCCTTGATAGTGGTGCACTTCATCCACCACCACGAAACGCAGGCGGCGCAAGAAATCTGCCCAACGCGGATGGTTGGGCAGTATTGCTACATGCAGCATCGACGGATTGGTGATGATGATGTCGGCAGATTCGCGCAAACGCCGACGCGCATCTGGCGGGGTGTCGCCGTCGTAGGTCCACGCGCCGATGGGCGCGATGCCGGCGGCGCGCATGCGTTCCGGATCGACCAGTTGTTGCAACTGATCCCCTGCTGTGCCTGCGCTGTGGAGCGTTTCATTCAGCGCACTCGCTTGGTCTTGCGACAGAGCCTTGGTCGGAAAAATGTAGAGCGCCGTTGGTCTGCTGGAGGCCACCGCCTTGCGCCCAGCGCTATCGCAGCCGAGACCAGTGCCGTCTGACGCACTCAGCATGGCCGACAAAATGGGCAAGTTGTAACAGTGACTTTTGCCGCTGGAGGTGGGCGTGGCCACGACGGTGCTGGCCCCCGACAGAATGGCCTCGAACGCTTCTGCTTGATGGCTGTAGAGCTGCGTCAATCCACGCGCGCGCAGGATGTGCGCAAGGAAGGGATGCAACCCAGGCGGAAATGGCACGCTGTGGCCAGACACAGGTGCGTCCACATGCCAGTGCGCTACGCGACTGGCAAACCTGCGCTCTGAACGCAGCAGCTGAAGAAAGTGTTCGACCATAGTGCGAGGGAGCCTTGCCCTTGCGCGAGCGCCCCTTGTTGCGTCCTACCACCCGGGGGGGACATTCCGACCACGCGCCGCTTGCAGCAACGCGAAGGCGCCCGGCAGAGCGTCCGCGACATGCACAGCGGCGTAACCCAGCAGTGGATCCAACCAAGGCTTCAGCGCCAAGGCCACGCTGCCACTGGTCGCAACAGACCTCTCCCCACCGTGGATTCCGCAGCGTGCTTGGCAAGCTGCCGCAAGCGCCGCGAGATCCGCCGCAGCCGCCGCACACAGACCGCGCGCCATTTCACAAGGCGGTGCACCCAGCGCGGCGGCCACCAAGAAAGGCGCAAGCTCGTGCGCACGCAGCGTCCCGTCGCGCAACTGTCGCTCCCACGAGCGCGGCGATGCCGGAACTTGGCTCGATAGCCATGCAGGAAGCACGCCTCCAGCGTCCCAACACGCAGCTGCCGCGCGGAGCGCCGCCATCCCCAATGCGTGGCCGCTGCCGGCATCACCCACACTCGGCCCGAGGCCGCCGCAGCGGTGCTCGCCTGCTGGCCCACGGCCCCAAGCCGCACTACCCGTGCCTGCCGCCAGCAACACTCCGTCACTTGCGCCAAAGACAGCTGCCCGCGCAAGTTCACCGTCATCGACCAAGAGACGAAGTGGCGTAGCCTGCCAGTCTGCCAGCGCAACACGCAACACCTCTGGCGCCTGTGGATGGCTGCGCCCCGCCAAGCCCACGGCGATGCCTGCAAAGGCCACCGTCGCCGAATCCGGCGCAGCAGCGCACCAATCTGCGGGCAACGCTTTAAGCGCCGCTGCTACTGCTGCCTCAATGGCAGCCGCAGCGCCATCCACGCCCACGCGATGCGGGTTGGACGCGCCTGCCGCCCCGCGTGCCAGCACGCGGCCGTACGCGTCTGTGATGGCGGTACGCGTGCCGCTCCCGCCGCCATCCACGCCCAGGAGGAGTCCATTAGGTGTGCCCACGCCGGAGTATTATGCAGCAGACCGAGCCGAAAGTCCGAGCAATGCATCGGAGGCGACCGCTAACGTTCGCCACAGAGGTGCGCTTCTTTTTCCGCTAAGGCGAGCCACACAACCCTATGACGCCAGCACCCCGAACGTGCCTGAACCGCAATCTACGCCCTCTGTTCCTGTGCTTGCTACTGGCAGCATGCGGCGACAACTACGCCACTGAGGGCGAGAGCGCCTTCGCCCGTGGCGATTTCACCGTGGCAGAGCGCATGCTGGCTGTAGCCGCGCGCTCGAATGACAGCGCCCCCCCCGCAACCCGCTTCATGTGGGGGGCATCACTCGCCAAATTGAATCGCATCGACGAAGCCACCAAAGTGCTGCTGCCGTTGATGAGCGACCAAGAGTTCGGCCCGAGGGCCACGCTGCTGTGCGTCGAAGCCGCCATCAATCAAGGACGCCTCGAAGATGTGCGCCGCATGGTGAGCGAAGCTGCTGACCGCTGGCCTCAACACCCGGGCAGCGCCATGGCCGCCTTCCGCCTCGCGGAAGCCGACTACTTCAGCGCGCGAAGCGAATTGGAGGCGGCACTGGCCCGCTATGGCGGGGTGCCTGCGCTCACGAAACAAGAATGGCGCATCTCGCGCTTGATGTTTGCAAAAGAAATCGGCGCAGCAGAGCAGCCCCTTTTGCAAGCCATGGCTTCGGACTGTGCTCTCAGCGAGACCACCAGTTTGTTGCCGCTGCTCGAAGCCGCACGCAAAGCTGCTGCACGCTTTGAAGAGTCTGCCATGGCCACTGGTGCCGTAGATCCCGCGGCCTTCGAAGCCATCCTGCGCTTGGTGGAGATCGCAAAGCACCGAGCCGCCCCCGACGCAGTGCTATTGCAAGCACAGCGCATCTTGCAGCTCAAGCCCGCAGCAGTGGCCGCCATCGAGCGTCGGGGCGCTCTTGAACGGGCGCGTAACGACGCTGCGAATCACCTCACCCAAGCCTTTGAAAGCGCGGGGCGCGTGAGCGATGCCATTGCAGCACTTGAAGCAGCACTCGAACACTTCGCCAATCCATTGGCGCTCGATGAAAAATTCGCAAGGCTCTACTACATTTCCGGAGATGTCGAAAAGCTCGACGTCATTGCGCAGCGTTGGATGAAAGCCGAGGGGCGCAATCTGCTCGCATCTTTTTACCGCGGCTATGTGCTTTTCCGCTTAGGGCGGCACGACGAGGCGCAGGTTTATCTTGAGCGCGCTCGCGGCATGAACACCACAACTCAGGCGTTCAACCTGATGTCCGCGCTGAATTTCGCCAAGCAAGGCAACCATGCCCGCGCAGCACCGCTCTTCGCCATGGCGGCCGAAAATGGCCCGATGGATGCGGATTCCTCCATTGCATGGGCCAACAGCCTGATGGCCCTCGGAGACGCACCCCGCGCGCGCACGCTGATGCGCGAAGGCATGAAAGTGCGCTTCCCCAACCCCACTTCAGAAGGCCACCAGAAGTTGTTGCAAAACCTGCTGACCTACTACAAAGAAGCAGGCCACGCCATCGACACTCTGGAAGAGGCCCGCACGCTTCACAATGAAGACAGCACCAATTCATTCGTGACCTTGCGCTTGGCCCAGTTGGAACTCGCTGCTGGCGAGACGCGCATGGCGCTGCAACTTTGCCGTGAAGTCCAAGCGGACAACCCCACTTTGGCCGACGCGTGGAGCTTGGGCGCAGAGGTGGCGTTGGCGCTGCATGACGCTGCGAGCGCAGCACCCATGTTGGATCGATTGAACCGCCTGCGGCCCAACGACGCCGCCGTAGCTTGGTTGCAAGCACGCACCGCTCTCGCGCAGAAGAACACGGCTCGTGCCCGCCACTATGCAACGCAAGCATTGGAGCGCGACCCGAACACTTTGGGCCCCGCTTTGGTGCTGGTGCAAGCGGCCTTGGCCGAGAAGCACCCGCGCGAAGCCCTCGAGATTGGCGAGACTGTGGTGAAACGCGCTGGCGAAAGCGCGGGGCTGCTGGCCTTGTTGGGTTCCGCCGCGCAGCAATTGCGCCAGAACGACAAGGCCTTGGATTATCTCGAGCGTGCAGAGAAAGCTGGCGCGACCGACTCCGAGACCTCGCTGCTGCTGTCCCGTGCCTTGGTGCGCAGCGGCCGCAAGGAAGAAGGCATCGCGCGCGGGCAAAAGCTCCTGGATGGCCCCAGCACCACGCCTGAGCTCCAACTTTCCGTGGCAGAAATCATGCTGGAAGCCGGTGCGACCAAGGAAGCCGCAAGCCTCGCAGAACAGGCGCTCAAGCTCATCGCGCGTGGGCCCGATTTTGTTGGCGCATTGCAGGTGATCGCGCGCTGTCAGTTGGCGGCAGAGAATTGGCTGCAGGCCTGCACCACGCTGTTGGCGCTGCGGCGCGCAAGTGGAGCAACCGAGGCCGTCACACTGTTCATTCCGGCAGCGATGAAACACGCAGCCGTTGCAGAGGCTGGCCGTTGCGCTGAACTCGCAGTCACCGAGAAGACACTCATCGGCGAGGCCGCAGGCGCCGCGCTAAGCGCTTTGGTCACAACGAAATCGTGGGCTGCCGCCAAACAAGCCGCAGCGCTCTGCGCAATGAAGAACCCTGAGTACCAACTTGTGGATTTGCCCTTGAGAGCACGAGTCTTGGCCCACGATGGAAAGCCTGACCAAGCACTCAAGCTACTACTGACCGCAATCGAAACCGGCACTGCGTCGGTCAAACGCGACGCTATCGAAACTCTCGCTGAACATTCCATCGCCAAAGATGGTGACGCCGCCATCGCTGCACAGTTGGTTCAGTGGCTGCGCGATGCTCCCAATTCTGTCATGCTCGGCGAGCTGGGCGCCGCTGCTGCGTTGCGGGCGAACAACCCCGATGAAGCTGCGGCCTTATTGGCTGCGGCTGCAAAGCACGCAAAGGGGCGCGAGGACATTGCGCGCTTACAGGCGCGTGTGGAATTAGTGCGCCAGCGCCCACGCGAGGCCGCCAAGTTTGTAGCGTCGGGCACCGAGCCAAAGACGCGCGCGCTCGCAGCACTCTGTGAGGCACTCGCGTCCGCAACACCAAAACCAGCGACTGCTGGTGCCGCCTGCGCGCTGCTCTTGCAACGCATGTGGGCCGAAGCGGCCGTTGCCGCCGCTGTTGCCGAAGATCTGCCTCCGACATGGCGCGCAGAACTGGCCCAACTTGCGCAGCGCTTGCAAGCCCATCCTGCTGAGGCGGTCATTTTCGCGCGCTGTTTCACCACTGCACTTGCGTTGATGAATGAGCCCTTGCTGCAAGAACAGTGCACGACTGCGTGGGACGACGCGGGCAAGGCCGTGGTTTCAGAGGGCAAGTCGCTGACTGTGTGGCGCGCTCTAACGCGGCTCGCAACAGGCGATGGTGCCGCAGCCGCGCGCTTGGCTGCAACGCTCATAGAGGCCCCAAACCCCAGCCACTTCGTGCTGGCTTTCGCTGCTCGCGCAGCGCTGGCCAATGCTGGAGCCGTCAACATGCTGAAGGTGTTGGAAGGTGCGGGACTCAACGCAGCTTTGCCCGCGCCGCTTGCTCGCGAATTGGCAGAGCTCGCACGCAATGCAGGCGACCACGCCAGCGCAGCGGCCATCCTGCAACGCATTGCTGCTCCAGAGGATGTTGATCTCGCCGTGCTGAGCATGTGCCTTGCCGTATCCGCCCCGAATCGCGCCGGCAGCGTGGCGCTGCGTATCAAGAGCGAAACCAACTTGCCACGCTCCGCGCTGTTCTTGCGCGCCACGGCACTCGCGCGCAGTGGAGCTATCTCTGAAGGCTTCGCCTTGGTGCAGCGCACGATGGCGAACGGCGGCCCACTCGACAGTGCGGAACTACTGCTGGCACTGGAATCCGCTGCTGCCGCCGAAGACGACATTTTGACCGAGCTGTTGCTGCAACAAGCGTTGGCTGCGCAGCCTTTGTCTGTACGAGTCATGAGCCGCGCGGCCGCAGTGCTGCGACAGTACAAGCGCCTGCCCAACGCTCAGAACGAATTGAACGACGCCATGACTTTCATGGATCCGGGTGGAGTCTTGCGCAGCACGCTCCGCTAATTGCTGCATGCCGCGCAGCAGCTCACTGTGGCGCGAGCAGCACCCCTTGCGCACGCAAGCAAGCACTCACTGTGTCCAAGTCGAATTCGCGCAGCAGGCGCTCCAACCGCGGCATGGTCCGATGGAGCCCGACATAGTGCCGAAAAGCGCCCAGGCGGCTGGTGTACTTCCGCAAGTTGGGCTGCTCGGGGTCGGTTTCCCACGGATGCAAGTAGAACACGAAGGGGCGCTGCTGCTGGATGCGGCGCAATCCCCAACGGGTCATCCACCAGGGAAGCAAGCGGAAGTAGCCACCTCCAGACACGGGCAAGGCCACACCAGCGCAGCGGGCCACGGACATGGGGAATTCAATCAGCTTGCAACCGTTGTTCTCGCGAATCACATGGGCCACATCGCCGACGGAAGGCATGCCGTAGTCAGGATGGCGCACGGGAAAGATCGAGCTGTCCCAGCGGTAGCCCGCGTCCAATAACTCATCCAGAGCCCACAGTGTGCGTTCCACGATGCTGAACGAAGGAGCGCGGAAACCAATGACCTGCTGACCGCTCAGATCCTCAAGCAGTGCTTTCGAATCCCGCGCCTCGGCCCGAAACTGCTCTCGGCTAAGCCCTGTGATGACGGCGTGGCTCATGCCATGACTGGCGATTTCGTGTCCTGCTGCGGCGATGGAGCGCACGATGTCGGGATGTTGCTGCGCAACGCAGCCCAACACGAAAAATGTGGCGTGCACCTTGTGCTTGGCGAATAGTTCCAGCAGCCGCTGAGTGTTGGCGCTCACCCGCGATTCTTGCCGTGGCCAGTCCGAGCGCGGCAAGCGCTGGGCGAAGTTCAAGACTTGGTAGTAGTCCTCGACATCAACGCTGAGCGCGTTCAGCAAGATCAAGCCCCCGGGCGGGAGAGTATCAGCGCGCGCCGCGCCCGGTGAGGCAGCGGACAGTCAGAAACAGGATGGCCACATCGGTCATCAGGCACATGCGCTTGATGTACAGGAGGTCATAGCGCAGCTTGCGCTCGACGTCGCGCATGGTCTCGTCGTAGGTACCCGACACTTGAGCCAAGCCTGTGATGCCCGGCTTCACTTCGAGACGCCTCTCGTAGCCCTGCACATGGATGCGGAACTGGTCAACAAAGAACGGACGTTCCGGACGGGGCCCAACGAGGCTCATCTCGCCGCGAAGAACATTGATGAGTTGGGGGGCCTCGTCCAAATGCGTGGCGCGAAGGAACCGCCCCAGGCGGGTCACTCGAGAGTCGCCAGCGCGTGCCCAGATGGGGCCCGTGTCCTGTTCGGCGTTCAGCACCATGGTGCGCAGCTTGATGATGCCGAAGTGGCGCCCATGCTTCCCCACCCGCTCTTGGATGAAGAACACAGGGCCGCGACTACCCAGCTTGATAGCCAAGGCCAAGAGAGCGAGAGCAGGCAACAGCATCAGTAGGCCCAATCCCGCTAGCACCCGATCAAGGACATCCTTGATGGGATCGAAACGAGCTCTAAGCACAAGCGATGCAAGGGTCATATTGACGTACTGGCTTGATGTATCGGGATTATAAGGAGGAAGGCACGAGAAACCGCTCCCAAACTGGCGTAGACCTTGCCGCAGCAGAGGTACTTCAGCACGAACTATGTCCGGAGAAACGGCGGGAACAAGATGAAATTAGTACGCGAATGCCTCGAAGGCAACAAAAATCTTGTCGATCCTTACCCGTTGGCATTCTTCAGCTTCTGGATCAAAGCTGCGACAAAATCTCACTTAATCCTGGAGCAAGTTCGCGCAAGAACCAGCGCAGTTCGCGGCGTGCTTGGTCAACACCGCCTGATTGCATGCGCGTGCTGATCAGCAGCAGCGCTTGGGGCGCGGATGGTCGCCATAGAGCCCGCATGGCAAACGAGTTGTAGCCAGCGGTGGATTGATACCCCGAGCGATAAAAAGCCCAGCTAAGTCTCTGCTCGTCGCCTTTTGTGAGCTGAAGCTCGTGTAGGTTTTCAGGCGATTCCGAAAAATCATCAGGGCAAGGCAGTTCTCGCGCTGAAGCAAGCTCGTAACCGTTGCCCTGGTAGCAGATTTCTGGAGCATGAATGCGAATCACCGCTCCGGATCCATAAACGAGGCAGACGCTGAAGCGGTCATCCGCGCCGAATGTCCTGTAGATCCAGCCGTCCGGTTGAAGCAGCTGCCGGGTGCTTAGTTCCAACGCGATCTCGCGCCCTCGGAGAGCATTGTTGTCACCGAGACGAAGCTCCGTGGGCAGGAACCTTCCAAGCCCGGTTGGCAACGGTGTCGGTGCTTCCACGCGAGCTAAGAACGCCGCTGCGAAAAACGCCGCGGCCACGGCAGCGAACCACAGCTTGGATGGAGAGGTCTGATCGGTTGGATGTGCACTGGGAGGTGCACTGGGCTGCGCAATGGATGCGCCACGACTGCCTGCGCGCGTTGTCAGCAGCATGAGCGACGCGGCCAGCGCGAATGCCACGATCCCCGACGCATCATGGGCCAGCGTTCCTGGGCCCGCTGCATCCACGCCGCTGTGGTGCGCGACGTGAATGAGCCAAGTCACGCGCAGCGCATTCGCCAGCACGGCGCACAGCGGTGCCGCGAGAACACACAGCGCAAAGCGCCACGGCTTCAAGCGCGTGAGCGTTGCGAATAGCCAAGCGACCGCCAACAGGGTCACACTGCTGCGCAAACCAGAGCACACCTCGCCCACCAGCAAGCGCCCGTCACCGACGATCAAGCGCGCACCCTCGCCTTCGCGCAGCACGCCACTGGGCGCCAACAACAAGCCGCCGCGTAAAGCGAAGTCCCGCAGTGGCAAGCTGAGGTCATCAACCAGCTTCAACGGCCAAGGCAGCGCGAAGAACAAGAAACCAAGCACGGGAAACAGACGACGCAACATGGCGCTGCCACCGCCCGCAGCAATCAGTGCCAGCAGCGCCATCCATGCCCCGAGGGCACCTGCAGATCCGCTCCCTCGAGCCGCAAGCAGCCACAGCAAAAGACCAGCCGGCACCGCCAACAACAGTGCCAGCGACACTTTTCGCGAGCGCGGAGCGCGCCGCGCAGCAAGCAACAACCATGGCAGAGCCACAGCAAGAACCAGAGGTCCATGCCCGAAGGCACCGGCCTCCTCATTCCAGCGTTGCAGCAGCCAAGGCCCAAGAGAATGGGCGCAGATCCCAACAACTCCTAGGGCTGCCAGCACCAGCAACATCAGAGTCGGCGTACAGTCGGTTGATCTGTGCGGCTGCGCAGATCGTAGATGCGGATGATGCGGCGATTGTCAGTAGATCCGCTGCCAAACTCGACGCAGTCGTAGTGTGCTTGCACATCACCATAGAACTCTGCCCAGTCCGGGAAGTTCGCGGCCTTGTGCGCTGCCATCAGGTTGCCGAAGGCTTCGTAGTTGTGCTGGCACGTCACCAACCACTGCGCGGGCCGAGGCGTGTTGCGCCCAGAAGCTGTCGGCTGGTGTGTCAACCAGCGCAACGACACCGGGGTCGGTTCTGTCCACAGCATGGCCAAGCGATGCTTGTCGCTGCCAAAACCCAAGCGCGCAGTGGCCGCAGCAACCCGCGCGGCGATTGCAGCTTGCGGATCCTCTGGAACCGGTTTCATGGCAGCAACCTGGTTCGTGGCCGCACGACGCAAGAGTTCCGTGTAGCGCTGCTCGAAATGGGACCACACCCAAGTGGCATCCACGCCCCACGGCACTCGGGAAGCCTCAACCAAGACTTCGCGCATCAGATGTCCAAATGGAGAACGCGGAGGCAGCGGGTTGTAGCCTGACGCACCATTCAGGCGTTTGTTGAGATCTTCTGTGTACCAGTCGGTGTCCAACGAAATCACGTCCCATGTGGGTCCGCTCGCTTCGTTAGAAGCTCGCAGCATCAACTCCCAGCGCTTGCGGTACCCAACGCAATCCTGCAAGGAGCCCTGCGCTCGAGTGAGTCCTTGTTTCCTCTCCACTGGGTCGGTTGCGGCCTCCGCGCTGACTCGGTGACGCTCGGCGTCTTCGATGAGCTTCTCGATCTGGCTCAACACCTGTTTGCAGCGCTCGGCGGAGGGCTGCAACGGCACCCAATCGCGATCGTTAAGCACCACGCTGCCTGCAGCCACATGCTGCTCGATCCAGTGCAATGCCGACACTCGCGGATCCTCGGAGCGGCGTGCTTGCGTCCGCTCCGTGATCACCCACGCCGGAAACCCCGGCAGCGGCAGCAAAACGCAAATGCTCATCGCTATCACTGCGCCGCGTTCGCGCCATCCATTACGCCGAAACAAACGCACAGCGCCATTCGCACAGGTGGCCGCGCCACATGCGGCCAGAATTGCAAGAAAAGGGTACAGCGTGTTGAGGTGCCGCGGCTCGCTGAACTGCGCATTACCGAAAGCTGCAACGCCACCGACACAGAGACAGATCAGCAACAGCAACCACAAAGAGGAGCGCTCGCCGCCGCGCAATCGTCGTGCGCGCTGCAACGCAGCGACAAGCCCAACGGCCACGAATACGCTGAGCGCCACCCCCATCCCCTGGGGAGAGAACAGCTTGCCGCATGCGTAGAGCGCGGAATCGAACAAAGAATGCACATTGGGATCCACCACTCCGGCGTGGGGGTCTGCCTCGCTTTGCCATAACTGCCCAAGATGCAAGCGCGTCAGCATGAAGCGCATCTGCGGCAATACACGCTCGTTCCAGAACTGGGTTGAGATGAAGTTGTAAGGGCTTCCAACGAAGAACCCTCCCACGAAGGCCAGCATGCCCCACCACAGGCGCGGAGCGAAACAGGCGCGCGGTTCGGCGGCACGGGCAGCCTGAGAGCGAAAGAGGTGCGCACATAAAAATGGCACGAACAATGCAACGCTGTAGTACTTGGTGGCCATGGAGAGACCTGCCAGCAAGCCACAGCGCACATAGTCGCGAGTGCGCCCCACGCGCAACATGTCGAACAGACTGATTCCAGCGGCAATGGCGAAGGCTGCTGCCACCACATCCTTCTTCACTTCTTGCGAACTCGCCACATGTCCCATGGTGGCGGCCAAAGCCAGCGCAGCCGCCAGCGCCACACGCCGACTGACCAAGCGGCGCGCCAACAAATAGGTAAGCCAAATACCGATGGCACCAAAGACCGCTGCGTTGATGCGCCCGATAATCAGGAGCGGTGCGGGATTGCGCAGCCACTGGACCGCAAAATCCTCTGGCCCTGTGAAGCGTCCCATCAAACGGCCAACACCGTAGTAGGCACCGTATTCACCCAGCAGAATGTAGTAGCCCAGCGCTGGCTTGTTGAACCACTGAGGGTCTAACGAGCCCTCGGCTGCAAAGCGCAGCGCACGTTCAACATTGTTGTCTTCGTCTCGGTAGAAAGTCCATGGCAGCCCGCCGTCGAAGCAGCCCAGAACGCGGACAGCCAACGCAACGAGCACAATGAGCAACAGTCCATGCCGCGCCTGCGTGCGCGTGATGTCTGTAACCCCGGTTCCGCGCGAACCCTCTAACACCGTGTTCATGGGTTCAGGGGGCGCCGACACCATGCAGACCTCGCGCAGGCACCGACGCCGCTGCGCGCGTCGCCTTGAAGCGCAAGCGAGCGCGATCTTGCACCATCATGTCCAGCGCTGCAGCGCAACCCATGTACCACCACAAGAAGTCGAGCTTGATGTGCGAACCGAACGACGATCCGATGATGAATGCCACCCACATCCCGATCATCGTGGTTGCATGAGCAACAATCAATGGCCCCTCGGGATCGGATCGCGCCAAGCGGCGGCAGCGCCATAAGTACAGCAACGCCACCGGGAACAGCAGCAAGAACGGAATCGCTGAAAGCAGCCCACCTTCAGCCAAGGTTTGCAGCCATGTGCTGTGGGCCACGAAGCCGGCGCGCTCGACGCCTGGCGCATACGCTTCCATGTTGCGGCCTGCGTAGAAACCCGCGTAGCGCGGTGAAAGCAACGAGAAATTGTCGGGACCGACACCCATCACGGAATGGTCAGACCACATGTCCAACGCCGCTTCCCACAACAGCACTCGGCTCTGCGCCGCAAAATCGCGCTGCCCCTCCGGGCCGATGCCGCGCTGCAGGCGATCCCATTGGCTCTGGGGCATGGCTAACAGCAACACGACGGCTGCGATGCCGGCGGTGAGCAGCCCCAACACCTTGCGGTTGGTGAGGAAAGTCATCACCAAAATGGTGACGCCAGTGGCCAAGTAACCAGCCCGAGATCCAGTGAGCACGATGCACAAAAGCACCAGCGGAATCAGGCCCAAGGCCACCGTTCGCTCGCGAGCGCGCCCAGCTTGAAACTTCATGAACAGCATGGGCAGCATCATCACCAAGATCATGGCTAGGTAGTTGGCCCCGCCACCTTGGCCGACGCCTACGTCCACGCGCAAATCTTCCGTCACGCCAGTACCAAAGAACCCGAGGTACAAGATGGTCTTGAGGTTCCAGACCATGCCGATCACATTCATCCACAAGAATGCGTTCATCTTGCGCGGTGTGTCCACCAATTGCATGGTCAGGAACATCACGATGATCAGCTTCGAGAGCACATTCACTTGATTCAACGCTAGGTCGACGCTGGCAACGGCATTCAGTGCAGAGATCAAGTGTCCCACGAGCACTGTCAGTGACAGTGCAAGCAAGATATGCGTACGAAATGTGCGCACATGCAGCGCCCAACCAATGGCCACTGAGACCGTGATCCACATGAGTGGACGGAACCAGTCCGGCGCTTCCCAGATGTCAGGCCGGAAGTAATAGAGGAACACGAGGCACAATAAGCCCCAGAATGGTCGTAAGACGCCCAGCAGACAGGCTGCGGGCGTTGCCACAAGCATGAATGCAAATCTTAGGGACATGTGCTGGGTGCCTTCGCGGCGCTGGCTTGGGGTTGCGTACCTACGACTGGCTTCGTTTGCGCGATGCTTGCGAATAATTGCCCAAAGGCCGCATCGAAGTGCGACCAACAGTGATTGCGCTGCGCATGTCGGCGTCCCAGTTTGGCCATGCGCTCGCGTGCTGCGACATCACCCAGCAGTGCACTCGCCACAGCAGCCATGTCTTCTGGGGCGCAGACCGCCATACCACCGGCACCATTGTCTTGAAGCGATGCTGCCACCACAGGCGTCGTCACCACAGGCAACCCGTGCGCCAACGCCTCCAGCACTTTGTTCTGGATACCCCGCGCAATGGTCAGAGGCACCAGCGCAATCGACGCGGCCTCCAAGTGTGGTTTCATGCTCGGCACTTCCCCGGTGACTTCCACGCCAGGCAACGCAGCCAGTGCCTTCACGCTCGCCGTCGGGTTGCGCCCAACAATTCGTAGGCGCGCACCTGGCCGTAGCGCGCGCACCTCAGGCAATATCACTCGCGCCGCAAGTTGCGCCGCAAGCACATTAGGTTCGTAATCCATGGCGCCGCTGAACACCATCAGGTCGGCTTCGCGTGCAGCGGCGCCGGGCACTTCGTCTGGAACAGCAACTCCGTTCCCAATGTGCATCACGGTTCCTGATTGCACGACCTCACGCCACAGCGCTGCCTCGCGCGGAGTGCACAAGACGACGCGGCCCGCACGCTGACCGCAGCACTGTTCGTAACGGCGCATGCGCTTGGCTTCCACCCTAGCCACCAATGAGCGCAGGCCGTTGTGGCGCCCGTAGGCAGCCCATTTTTCGCTGTCGACATCCACCGCATCTAAGACCACAGGCACAGTGCAACCCTTGGGCACGTAGGACGCTACTTGTGTCGAAAAGGCCACGATCAAATCGTAGTCGTTATTGGCGATCAGGTCGGCCACGTGCCTACGCACATGAGTTCGCGTCATCCACGCGACGGACAGCGGTGTACTGCCCAGAAGGGCCACCCCTGCGCGGAACCGCCCGGTCCATGCGCCCAGGCGCTCTACAAAAACGCTGCGGCATGATTCGCGCAAATGCTCGCAGTGGCGCAAATCCCTCGGGTCATCTGCGTGAGTCACCAAGTCCACGGCACCCAGACGAGTGCAGAGATTCAGCAGGTGCCAAGAACGGATCTTGTCTCCCTTGTTAGGAGGGTATGGGATCCGATGAGAAAGGAAGAGGATCTTGAGGCGTGTCACCGCCATGTTCCTCCTTGTTTCAGGCGCCGCGAGTGACGGAAACAGCCCCAAGCACAGCCACGCCGCTGCGACTGAGACGCTCAATGGCTTGCTCTGCTCGTTGGCGTGGGTCGTGCCCCACTTCGATCACCAGCACTAGACCGTCGCTACTCGCGCCGAGAACTTCAGCGTCTGCCGAAGCCTCCAGTGCAGGTGCATGAACCAAAACAAAATCCCAGCCGCCGCGCGCTTGCGCGAACAATGCCGCAGTGGAAGCAGTGCTCACCATGCCGCTGCTGACACGGCCTGCGTCTCCCGCTGGCAACAGATCCACTCCGGGAATCGCTGAGGCCTGCACCGCGGCGCGGTCGAAACCGGATCCGAGGGCTTCCGCCACTCCAGGACTGCGTCGAGCAGCGAGCAGCGCATCCAAGCTACCGCCACGGATGTCACCATCCAGCACCAGCACTCGCGTTCCGCCGCCTTCGGCGAACGCTGCCGCCACGTTGGCGACAAGCACTGCACATTGTTCACTGTCGCCGATGCCGGCAAAGGTCACCACCTTGGGCTGCGGACTCATGCGCTGCAACGCAGTACGCAAGCGTCGAAACTCTTCGCAACGCGGATCGCGCGGCGTCGTGAAACCAATCAGGCGCGCATCCACGCGCCAAGCGGCACGCGCAGCTTCTGGCGCAGCTGCCCCGGCGTCTTGCGCCGCACCGTTGCCGCGCTGCTGGTCGCGGTGCTCTGCTGCCTTATTCAACGCGTCATGCATCCGGCCCATAATTACCGCCCTCCCCCGAAGAACGGGAGCTTCAAGAATGTCCGCCGTGGCCCACTTCGGGCCGCAGCCTCCTCGCGCTCGCGAAGGCTGAAATCGAAATCCTGTCCTTCAATCTCGCGCAACCCAGCCATCACCGTGTTTTGGTCCAACTTGCGCTGGTTCTCGGTAAATGCCACGAGCAACGTCTTGTCGCAGGCAAGATTGATAAGGCGTGGAATGCCGCGCGAGTAGCGCCACACAGTGGCCAGCGCGCGGTCCGTGAAACGAACCGATCCGCTGCCGCCTGCGCACTGCAAGCGGTGGTTCACATAGTTTTGCGTTTCGGCAAGATCTAAGCCCTGCAAGTGATAGCGCAAGGTGATGCGCTGGCGTAGCTGGCGCAGGTCCGGATGGTCCACACTAGTGCGCAGTTCTGGCTGCCCGACCAAGACAATCTGCACCAGTTTCTCGCGCTCGGTTTCGAGATTCGAAATGAGGCGCAATTCTTCCAGCGTCGACATGGGCAAGTCTTGGGCTTCATCCACCAACAATAAGACAGTGCGATTCTCCGCGAGTGATTGAACCAAGAAGTTGTTGATCGCTTCGAGGAGTTCCGGCCGCGTGGGCTTCACTGCTTCGATGCCAAATTCACGCGCTATGGTTTGCAGCAACTGCACGCCCGTCAGGCGGCTGTTGGTGATCACCGCTGTGGCTGTCCGAGGGTCTAAGCGCTTCAGCAGCGCGCGGGTGACCGTAGTCTTCCCAGCACCGATCTCACCGCTGAGCATCGCGAAACCACGCCGACTCTCCACGCAATGCAGCAACTGAGCCAAGGCTTCATTGTGTCGCGCAGATCCAAAGAAAAACGAAGTGTCCGGCACATTGTTGAAAGGAGATTTCGATAGGCCGAAGTAGTTCTCGTACACCGTCAGCGCACTCCGTAGACGCGCACCAACAAGTCAAACAGCGATGGCGGCAAGAATGTCTGCAGCGACTTCACGAAGAAGCACAGGTGCAAGACCACTGCCAATCCCAGGAGGACCACCGCGACGATCCACAGCATGCGATGCCGGCTACGCCCGCGCCGTTGTGTTCCAACCGATTCGCTGCGCTCAACGCTGGCTAGCAGGGGCACGCTCAGTGCGCGCCGCACCTCGGCGCTACTGGCGTAGGAACTGCTTACGAACTCAGTCAGAAACACTAGGGCGCCACCCAGCAGCAATCCGACGAAAGCGCCCACAGCCCCGAAGAGCGGGACACTGGGAAACACCGGGTCCAAGGTCTGAGCCTCTTCCACCACGGGCATTCGAAGATCGCGGAAGAACTCTCCACCGTCGCCGTTGACGCGCTCCCACAAGCCATTTGCAGAATGCAGGCTCGAATTGAGGCGCCCCAAATTGTCCGCAGTGGAGTCTCGTGCTGTACGGAAGTTCCAAGCCTGCCGATTCAAAGTGGGGATGCCCTTCGTGACTGTCTCCAAGTTAGTGCACGACACACGCAGTCGCGCCAAACGCGCACTGATGGCTTTCAACTCGGCTTCGACATCGGTACGGCGCACATCAAGGTCATCAAATTTCTTGCTTGGATCAGTGGTGCGCTCTGAATCCACCATCTCTGGGATGGCAGACAGTTTGGCTTGCTCGAGTTCCACTGCGGCTACAAATTTCTTGTAGTCAATGTGCTGCTCCGTGGCCCGCTTGCGCAGCACCTCGAGTGCCTTCTCCGCATCCAACACGCGGCGGCGCTGCTCTTCGTATTCAGGATTGCGCAGTTGCGTGCGTTTGACAGTTTCAGTGGGGGTCGTAGACACGCTGCTGCGCAAGCGCTCCAGCTTCTCCAGCAAGCCTTGCTCGGTCACCTCTTCGTTGGCGATCTGTTCCCGTTGACGCGCCAGCTCCGTGAGCCTCGATGTCAGCACGTTCTCGCCGATCAACTGGAAGTCGTTGTTCTTCTGGAAGGACTCGTAGTTCGTCAGGGCGGTGTCTGCGGCCGTCTTAGCGGCATCGCGACGGCTGATGAGGCTCCTACGAGCACGAGCGATTTCGCCGCGGTACACCTCAAGGACATAGTCCTTGTACTTCTGCACCACAGCGTTCACGAAGGAGATCACCTTGCGTGCATCGCGCCCGCGGTAGCCGATTTCCAACAAGTCTGGGCCGATCTTCTGCTCGGTCAGCTTCACCGTCGTGCTGTCCAAAACACGCTGCATTAGCCGCGCACGCTCTTTAGGAATCGAAGCGTTAAATCCCTCGGTAATGTTTTGGCGCTCGATGACATCACGCAAGAAGGTCGGACTCTTGATGACTTCCGCGATGGTGGTCAAGAAGGGCTTGTGCGGCAGCGAAAAATCGACCTGTTGGAAGAACTTGTCCAACAACTGGCGGTCTACCGCTTCGACGGTTGCCGATGCTTGGAACTGTGCGGGCAGCAACAGGCCCAACATCACGGCTCCGCCGAGCACCACCACAAAGGGAGCGATCAACAGCCACTTACGGCGCCGCAGCATGGGGAGGAGATCCCCGCCAGCGAAACCGAATGGTGCTTGTGCTTCGTTGTCAGCCATAGTCGTGCTCAAAAGGCGTAACCGCGCGAGTAACCACCGTCACCGCTGAGGATGCGCCAAGACTGATCAACCGCGCCAATGGTGCGACTGATGGTGAAGATGCTTTGGAATGGTGCTGCGACGCCGCTAATAGTGCTGTTCACGTGGCCGATCCATGTCGGCGGTATGTAGATGATGTCATCGGGTTGGATCTGGATGTTGCCACCCGTCAACCCCTTCTTGTAGATGTCACCGACATTCACGATCAGCACCCGCGGCTGTCGCGGATCGCCACGAATGATCTTGACGTGCTTCTCGTCGTCGAGGAGCGATGACGGCGCGCCCATCTGAACGAACACATCAAAGAGCACAACATCGCCCTTGTATTCCATGGCCTTGATGATGTCGCCGCCTTGACGCACGTCTGGCGCAGCCACGTAGTAGCGTTTGCTTTGCACATTGCCGACACCGACCACCACGCTGGGATCTTTCAGATAGAGCGCCAAGCGACCAGTCAGTTTCTGCTTCAGTTGCGAAGGAGTCAGACCAGCCGCGACAATGTCACCCGCCCAGGCAAACGAGATGTAACCGTCGTTGCGGATGGGGAAACTGCCACTCAATTTGAGCTCATCGGGAACTTCCAAAAGCACTTCATCGCCCACCCCGAAAACGAATTCGTTTTCCTCGGGGTTTTGGGAGTACTTGCGGCCGAAGCCGCGAGTGTTCCCGTCAGCTCCAAGTTCCTCGAATGTGGAAACAGGGCCGTTACTACAGGCTTGAAACAGCAGTAGACCTGCCGCCGTCGCCAGCATGCAAATCAGATTGACAGCCTTGGGCCCGTGTTCTCTCATATTCCCTGCCTCAAGACGCGTGGAAGGCCACGACGCCGGATTCCCATTGACCAGCCGAACTTGGGGTATGCCTTCAGCTGGGTTGACCCAACCATCGGCAGCGCCAGCCACTTAGGTTGAGTGATCATAGCCATGGGGCACAGTTAATGACCATTTCGAGATCCCAAACCGGACCAAGGCCAACACTGAAACCCACTCGCGCTGTTCTCTATAGACACGCCCCGCAACAGGTTACGACTTGAGATTGAAGGTTCAACAAAGTCCCGAAAAACCCCAACCGTTGGCGCAACTATGCTTGACGGTGGTGCTTGGGCAAGCGCTCTGGACCGCGGCTGAGGAAGTTGAAGCGCAGGATTGCCCAAAGCGCTGCAAAACCGTCTATCCAGCAGATTTTCTTGCCTTCGTCGAAATCGCGCCCGCTGTAGGAAACAGGCACTTCGTAAACCTTGGCGCCCATGCGTGCGACCTTCGCGGTGATTTCGGGCTCGACATCGAAGCGCCGCGCGCGCAAGTCCAAGCGCTCCACCACGCTGCGTCGCATGACTTTGTAGCAAGTCTCCATGTCCGTGAGATTCAGACCTGTGCACAAGTTGGAGACCAATGTCAGGAAGCGATTGCCTATGTAGTGCGTGAATAAATGCACACGGTGAGTGCCGCCACGGAAGCGCGAACCAAACACCACATCGGCACGACCATCCAGCATTGGTCCTAACAGCACGGGATAGTCGGCTGGGTCGTACTCCAAATCCGCATCTTGCACCAACATGATGTCGCCTCGCGCTGCTGCGAAACCAGTGCGCAAGGCAGCTCCCTTACCAGCGTTCTTCTGGTGGCGCAGCAGTGTCAACTGTGGCGTGGTACGCGCCAGTTCAGAAAGCACATCCGCTGAACCGTCGATGCTCGCGTCGTCCACCGCAACCACTTCCATGCTGACTCCATCAGGCAAACTTGCCGCCAGCACGCGACGCACACAGCGCTCAACTGTGGCGGCTTCGTTGAACACCGGAATGATGATGCTGACGAGGGTCATGAGTTGCCCAGACGCGAACCATACATCCGTTCGTAATAGCCGCGATAGTCGCCCGAACGCACGCGTTCCCACCAAGCGCGGTTCTGTCCGTACCATGCCACAGTGGCCGCGAGCCCTTCTTCAAAGTTGTGCAGCGTGGTGAACCCCAATTCATTGCGAATCTTGCGATCGTCGATGGCGTAACGCCGGTCGTGTCCCAAGCGGTCCTTCACATAGCGGATCAATTCGTCGCCATGTCCCAAGGTGCGCAGAATGGTGCGCACCACTTCGATGTTGGGACGCTCGCTGCGGCCGCCGACGTTGTACACCTCGCCCACGCGGCCAGTCATGCGCACAAGGTCCACCGCTCGGCAGTGATCTTCCACTTGAATCCAGTCGCGCACGTTGAGTCCGTCGCCGTAGACCGGCAGCGGCTTGCCTTCCATGGCGTTGGCGATCATCAAAGGGATCAGCTTCTCCGGGAACTGGTAAGGCCCGTAGTTGTTCGAGCAGCGCGTGATGAGCACGGGCATGCCGTGAGTGTGGAATGCCGCGCGCACCAACAGGTCGCTCGCCGCTTTGCTTGAGGCATAGGGGCTGTTCGGCGCGATGGGCGTCGTTTCGCTGAAGGCCGGATCTGAAGGGCCCAGCGAGCCATACACCTCATCCGTGGACACATGCACAAAGCGCTTGACGCCGCGTCGGCGCGCGAAATCCAAAAGCACTTGGGTGCCCAAAACATTGGTGCGCAAGAAAGTGGCCGCGTCTTCAATCGACCGATCCACATGCGATTCAGCAGCAAAGTGAACGATTTCGTCGATGGGTTCCTGGATGCTCTCCACGGCGGCAGCATCGGTGATGTCCGCCTTCACAAATGAATAGCGCGGGTCGCTCTCGACTTCAGTCAAGTTCTCGAGATTGCCTGCATATGTGAGGGAATCGACATTCAGCAAGCGCACTGCGCTCTGCTGCCGCAGCAGCAGCCGCACATAGTTGCTGCCAATGAAACCCGCACCACCGGTCACAAGAATTGTGCTCACTTCACTTCTCCGCGCAGAGCGACATGCTCCGCCAAAGCGTCCTGCCAAGGTCTTTGGAACATCCCGAGGCTCTCCTCCAACACCCGGTTGCGCAAGGCTGAATAAGCCGGACGCGGTGCTGGTGTAGGCCATTCTGCTGTGGTTATGGGCGTGATGACCGCAGCTATTCCAGCCAAACGGCAAGCCTCCACTGCGAGCCCATGCCACGAAACCACGCCCGTATTCGCGGCGTGCACTGTGCCGCGCAGGCCGCGTTCCAGCACACGCAGAGCGGCTTCAGCCGCATCCCGCGTGAAGGTTGGCGTGCCGTACTGGTCCGCAACCACGCGCAATGCGCCGCGTTCTCGAGCAAACTTCAATATGGTGTCAACGAAGTTCTTGCCACCCGGACCGAAGAGCCACGCAACGCGCAGAATGACGTGGTCGGGCGCAAAGCGTCGAACCGCACGCTCCCCCGCTTCCTTGGAGCACGCATAGACGCCCACGGGCGCGACAGGTTGCGTTTCATCGTAGGGCTGCGATGCCGTGCCAGCGAAAACGAAATCCGTACTAACATGCAGCAACACCGCGCCGCTGGCACCGGCCGCACGCGCCAACACTGCGCTGCCATGCTCGTTGATGCGAAACGCTTCGGCGACTTCAGTCTCCGCTTTGTCCACCGCGGTGTACGCCGCCGCGTTGACGATCCAGTCTGGCTGGAACGCGGCAACGCATTCCGCAACCGCGGCTTCGTCGGTGATATCCAGTGTGCGCTCACCGCTCCGCGCAGTGACCAGCACTTCATGGCGGCCACTGAAAGCTTCGACCAAGCGCTGCCCCAACATGCCTCGCGCTCCGGTGATCAGTACGCGCGCCACAGCCATCAGTCCATGCGGTTCGCGCCGCCCTCGTGAATCAGCTGCGAGGCGCGGTAGAGCGATTCAAAGGTGCCGGCATCGGTCCACCAGCCATCCAAAACTTCGCAGCTCATGGTGCCCTGCGCGATGTACGCATTATTCACATCGGTGATTTCCAATTCGCCGCGACGGCTGGGCTTCAGCGTGCGGGCGATGTCAAACACCGAAGCGTCATACAGGTAGATACCGATGACTGCTAAGTTGCTTTTCGGATTGGTGGGCTTCTCTTCGATGCCAACGACGCGGTTCCCATCCAATTCGGCAACGCCGAAGCGCTCGGGGTCGTGCACTTGCTTCAGAATGATCTTGGCGCCATTGGTCACCGATTCGAAATCGCGCACAGCCTTGGCAATGTTGCGCTCGATGATGTTGTCGCCGAGAACCACGCAGACCTTTTCGCCATCCGCGAAATGCTCTGCCAGCTTCAGTGCATCCGCAATGCCGCCCTCGCCTTTCTGGTAAGCGTAGTTCAAGCGTTGCAATCCAAACTCTTCGCCGTTGCCCAACAACTTCAAAAAATCGCCAGCGCTGTTGCCCCCAGTCACCACCAGGATGTCCTTGATGCCCGCGTTCACGAGGCATTGGATTGGGTAATAGATCATGGGTTTGTCCCACACCGGCAAGAGATGCTTGTTGGTGATGCGGGTCAAAGGATGCAGCCGGCTGCCCAGCCCTCCAGCAAGAATCACACCCTTCATGACGACTTCCTTTCGTTCTCGACGGGCGCACGCTGCGCGAGGAACCAATCCACCGTGGCTTTGAGGCCCGTGCTCAGCGGTGTGTTTGGGTTGTAACCGAGGATGCGCTGCGCCAAGCTGATGTCGGCTTGGCTGTCGCGCACATCCCCCGCGCGGTCGGGGCCGTGGTTCGCACGCGCCGGCACGCCTGTGGCCGCCGCGATTTCGCGCAGCAAGGTGAGGAGGTCGATGCGCCCACCCGCACCGATGTTCATCACTTGGCCGGGCGCTTTGGGCGCCACCGCTGCAAGCAGGTTTGCCTCAACGACATCGCGCACGAAGGTGAAATCGCGACTCTGCCCGCCATCACCATCAATACGCGCAGCTTCGCCACGCAACAGCGCATCAATGAACTTCGGAATCACTGCCGCGTAGGCGGAATCCGGACGCTGGCGCGGCCCGTAAACATTGAAGTAGCGCAGCGCCACGCACTCAAGGCCATAGACGCGCGTGAACACGCGGCACAAGTTTTCGCCGTGCACCTTATCGGCCGCGTACGGGCTCTGCGGTTGCTGCAACATGTCTTCGCGCTTTGGCAGCACCGCTGTGTCGCCGTAGGCGCTGGAGCTCGCCGCATACACCACACGCTTCACGCCGCACTCCTTCGCCCCTAACAGCACATTGAGGGTGCCCATGGCATTCACGGCAAATGATGTGGCTGGGTCGTCGACACTGCGTGGCACTGAAGGCATGGCGCCTTCATGAAACACGACATCGACACCAACGCAGGCAGCTTTCACCGCGGCCGCATCGCGCAGGTCTGCGCGCACTAACTCGATGCGTTGGGCGACAGCCGCGAGATTGGCTTCGTGCCCCGTGCTGAAATTATCCAACACGCGCACTTGGTCGCCACGCGCAACCAACGCGTCGGTGAGATTAGAACCTATGAAGCCCGCGCCACCAGTCACCAGTACTTTCATAGCTGTTCTCCATAGCGCGCGACGAGATCGGCGCAAATGCGCGTGGCTGCGCGCCCGTCCCACAGGTCGGGAATGCTCGCACGAGGCGCACGCCCATCGAGGATTTCGAATGCAGCACTTTCAATGAGGACCGGGTCGCGCCCCACCAGCTTGTTGCCGCCCACTTCCACCGTGATGGGTCGTTCTGTGTTTTCGCGCAGCGTCAAACAGGGCACCCGCAGGATGCAGGCCTCTTCTTGAACGCCGCCGCTGTCGGTCATGATGAGTTTGGCCGCTTCCATCAACGCGAGGAAATCTTGATATCCCTGCGGCTCCACCAAACGAACAGTGCTATCCGCGGCATCCCAGCCCATGTCCTTCAAGCGCGCTGCCGTGCGCGGATGCACAGGGAACACCAAGGGCAGGCGCGCGCCCACGCGTGCCAGCACGCTCATCAACATGCCCAGCACGGCGGCGTCATCCACATTGGAAGGCCGATGCAGTGTCACCAATCCATACCCACCGCGTTCAAGACCAAGGCGTTGCAGAGTTCCGGCCGCACGCGCTGCAGGCAACTGCGCCAGCAGCGTGTCGATCATGACATTGCCCGTGAGCAGCACGCGCGCTGGGTCCACACCCTCTCGCGCCAAATTGGTGCAGCCCGAAGGCTCGGTGACATAGAGCACATCGCTGATGGCATCCGTGAGCATGCGATTGATTTCTTCGGGCATGCTGCGGTCGAACGAGCGCAAGCCTGCTTCAACATGAGCTACCGGAATGCCGCGCTTCACAGCGGCCAACGCGCAAGCAATGGTGCTGTTCACATCGCCCACTACCAGCACCACATCGCAGGGAGACTCCGCCAGCAGCGCATCGAAGCGCGTCAAGATCTCTGCTGTTTGGGCCGCATGCCCAAGCGAACCCACACCCAAGTTGCGCCAAGGCTCTGGAATGCCCAATTCGGTGAAAAACCGTGAGGACATGGCTGTGTCGTAGTGCTGCCCCGTGTGCACGATGCGGTGGCGTATGCGTGGCTCGGAGGCAAAGGCCTGCGCCAACGGCGCGATCTTCATGAAATTCGGCCGCGCGCCAGCGACGCTAATAATGTCGAGCACACGACTCATGGTTTTGCACCCGCGCGCATCCAATCCGCAAATCGCACGATGCCCTCGGCGATGGGGACCTGCGCCTCCCAGTGCAACAGCGCTTTGGCCCGTGCGCCATCGGCCCAAGTGATTCTGACATCACCAGCAGGCACAGGCGCGTACTTCACTTTGGCTTCCACGCTGAGTGATGTCGCAAGCAACTGCACCAATTCGCGCAATGATGTGGTGCTGGTGCCGCCCAAGTTGATGACGCGCCAGCCCGACGGGGTGTCAATGGCTGCGAGCACGCCACGCGTGATGTCGCCGATCCAGGTGTAGTCGCGACGCATGCTGCCATCGCCGAATATTGTCACTTCGCTCCCGGCCAACATTTGGCTGGCGAACAAACGAATGGCCATTTCCGGCCGCTGCCGCGGGCCATACACCGTGAAGAACCGCAGTGCCGTAGCGTGCATCGGTGTGGTCTGCGTGAAACTTGCGGTGAGGTGCTCCGCCGCGCGCTTACTCGCTGCATACGGGCTCTGCGGCAAGTCTGCCGGATCGTCCTCCTTGAATGGCGTGCGAACCGAGTTGCCATAGACACTGGAGGAACTGGCCAAGACGAAATGCGCAACACCTGCCGCGGCCGCAGCCTGTAGCAGCGAAGTGGTGCCACCGACATTGACGCGCACATAGCGAACTGGGTCTTGCAGAGAAGTACGCACGCCGGCGCAAGCCGCCAGATGCACGACTGCGTCGAAGCGCCCGTCAGCGAACACCCGCTGCAACACTGCCGTATCGCAGATGTCGCCTTCAACAATGTGTGCCGCCCCGCGTCGTTGCAGCGCATCGAGATTGGCGCGCTTCAGCTCCAGCGCATAGAAGCTGTCGAGATTGTCCAGCACAGTGACATGGTCACCGCGCTGCAACAACGCCTCGGCCACATGCGAACCGATGAAGCCTGCGCCGCCTGTCACCAACACGCGCAAATTAGAGCCTCACGAGGCGCCCCTTCACAGAGCGGCCTTTCATCAGATTGCGCGTATCCACCAGAAGGCGTGCGTGCTCGGCGATCAAGTTGATGTCGAAGCCAGCGTGATCTGTCACGATCAAGACCAAATCGGCAGCAGCCAATTGCGCTTTGTCGCAAGGCACAGCGGTCATGTTGAGGCCGTGAAAATCAATCTTTGGCACATGCGGGTCGGCGTAGCAAACATTGCCGCCGGCTTGCTGGAACAAAGTAATGATGTCCAGCCCCGGCGATTCACGGCAGTCATCAACATCGCGCTTATAAGCAACACCCAGCACCAAGATGCGCGATCCGTTCACTGGCTTAGCGTCAGTGTTCAGACTCTGCGCACACAAATCCACCACATACTGCGGCATGTGGGAATTGATCTCCCCCGCCATTTCGATGAAGCGCGCGTTGTAGTTCAGAGCGCGCAATTTCCACGACAAATAATGCGGGTCGATGGGAATGCAGTGGCCGCCCAAGCCTGGGCCGGGCCAGAAGGGCATGAACCCGAAAGGTTTGGTTGCTGCCGCTGAGATGACTTCCCAAACATCAACATTGAGCTTGCGGCACATGATGGCCATTTCGTTGACCAAGCCGATGTTGACACTGCGGAATGTGTTTTCCAGCAACTTCACCATCTCTGCTGCGGCGCAAGAATTCACTGGCACGACGCGGTCCACCGCTGCGCTGTACAGCAACGCGGCCAATTGTGCGCACTGCGGCGTGTGACCACCAACGACCTTGGGTGTATTGCGCGTATTGAACTTGGGGTTGCCTGGGTCCACCCGTTCTGGCGAGAATGCCAAGAAGAAATCTACTCCTGGTTTCAAACCGGTCTCCGTGAGCCGCGGCAGGATGACTTCTTCCGTGGTTCCGGGATAAGTCGTGCTTTCCAGCACCACCAACTGCCCACTGCGCAAAGTGGCCTTCACCATTGCAGTGGCGGAATTGATGTAGCTGATGTCGGGGTCGCGAGTCTTGCGCAACGGTGTCGGTACGCAAATCGAAATGCAATCGGCGAGGCCAAGGTCGGGGCCTGGGCGCATGGCGCGAATTTTGCCGGACTTCACCAGCGGGGCCAACTCGGTTGTTGGAATGTCGCCGATGTATGAATCACCGCGGTTCACCGCATCGATGCGCCGGTCGTCGACATCAACACCTATGACCTTGTAGCCAGCGCGTGCAAATTCCACGCAGAGCGGCAGGCCCACATAGCCGAGGCCAATCACAGCCACGATGGCTGAGCGGTCTTGTAGCTTCTTCTGCAGGCTCGTGCCTACGGGTCCAAACGCGGATGAATTGGTCATGTTCATTGGACAGTGACAGTCTTGGCAAGGTTGCGTGGCTGATCGACGTCCGCGTTTCTGGCCACAGCGGTCCAGTACGCGAGCAGTTGCAACGGAACAATATTGACTAGGGGGGAGAGATTCTCGGGCACCGCCGGAACCACCAACGTGCGCCATGCAGCACGCGCCACGCGGTCATCGCCTTCCGAAACCACCGCTATCACTCGTGCGGCGCGGGAGCGAGCTTCCTCGACATTGCCGGCCATGATGGGATACGTGGCAGAGCGGGTGGCCACGGCAATCACCGGCATCTGCGCATCAATCAACGCGATGGGCCCGTGCTTCATCTCACCAGCCGGGTATCCCTCGGCGTGGATGTAACTGATCTCTTTCAGCTTCAAGGCACCTTCCAACGCTATGGGGTAGTTCACCCCGCGGCCGATGAACAGGGCGTCGCGCGCCGCAGCCAATTCGCCTGCAATGCTGCGCGCTTCATCCGATGTGCGCAGCGCCGCTTCAATGGCATGCGGCAATGTCTTCAATTCGTGTAGGCGTTGGCGCATGACATCGTCAGTGAGACGGCCGCGCACTGCACCCAGTTTCAAAGCCAGCAGCGACAGCACGGTTAACTGCCCCATGAAGGCTTTGGTGGAAGCCACGCCGATTTCCGGGCCCGCATAGGTGAGCAGGACATTGGTGGAGTCGCGCGCCATGGACGACCCTGCGACATTGCAGATGACCAATGTGTGCGCACCGGCTTCGCGCCCGCGCCGCAGCGCCGCCCGCGTGTCTGCCGTCTCGCCGGACTGTGAAATAGCGATCAATAAATCGTCGCGACCCAAGAGCGGCTCGCGGTAGATCGCTTCGGATGCGTAGTCAACCTCTACCGGCAAGCCTGAATCTTGCTCGATGAGGAAGCGGCCCACTTGCGCTGCATGCCATGACGTACCGCAGGCCACGATGCTCACACGCCGCAGCGTGCGCAGCGTGTCGTCATCGATATTCAGCCCTTCCAAAGTCACCAAACCAGATTTTTCAGCGATGCGACCCAGCAGAGCATTCGCGACGGTGGTCGGCTGCTCGTGAATCTCTTTGAGCATGAAGTGCGCGTAGCCGCCCTTCTCTGCCATTTCGGCGGACCACGAGATCTCCACGATGTCGCGCTGTTGCACCTTCCCGGATGTGTCGGTCACTCGCAGCGTGTCGGGGCGGAGTTCCGCCACATCACCATCTTCCAGATAGATCACACGGCGCGTCCACGGCAGCAAAGCGGGCACATCGCTGGCCAGCCAGTGGGCCGCGTCTCCGACACCGATCACCAACGGACTGTCGCGACGCGCGGCCACTATCAAGTCTGGCATGTCTTCATGCATCAACGCCAACGCGAACGACCCTTCCAAACGCCCCACTGCCAAACGCACCGTGGCAGCAAGATCGCCGTTCCACAGTTTGGCCACGAGATGCGCCACCACCTCGGTGTCGGTTTCGCTCTGAAACACCGCGTCGCCCAACTCTTGGCGCAATTCCAAGTAGTTCTCGATGATGCCGTTGTGCACCACAACCAACTTGCCGCAGCGATGCGGATGAGCATTGGCTTCCGTGGGCCGTCCATGCGTGGCCCAACGCGTGTGCCCGATGGCCGTGCTGGAGTGCAGCGGCTCTGTCAGCAGGTGCGACTCAAGCTCGCGGATTTTGCCGACGCGGCGCACAATGCCGATCCCCGTCGGTGTTTGCGCGGCAATACCAGCAGAGTCGTAGCCGCGATACTCGAGCCGCTTCAGCGACTCGATCAACCCGCCAACAACTTCGGCACCGTGCGTGGTGCAGCCGACGATGCCGCACATGCTTATGCGCCTCCAGCAATGCGACGACGGAAATCTTCCAGCGTCCAAGCCAAGCCCTCTTCGAGCGTCACTTGTGGTTCCCAGCCGAGGATGGCCCGCGCGCGCGTGATGTCGGGCTGCCGCACCTTGGGGTCGTCTTCCGGCAGCGGACGGAAAACGATTTTTGCTTTGCAACCCACCATGCGCACAACGCGCTCGGCGAACTCGCGGATGGTGATTTCTGTGGGGTTGCCAATGTTCACTGGCATCACTTCGTTGGACAGCATCAAGCGGTAGATGCCTTCGCAGAGGTCGGACACATAGCAGAACGAACGCGTCTGCGTGCCATCGCCGAACACGGTCAAATCTTCGCCACGCAAGGCTTGGCCCATGAACGCGGGCAAGGCGCGCCCATCGTTCAAGCGCATGCGTGGGCCATAGGTGTTGAAGATACGCACGATGCGCGTCTGCACACCGTGGAAGCGGTGGTAGGCCATAGTGATGGCCTCTGCGAAACGCTTGGCTTCGTCGTACACGCCGCGCGGGCCCACCGGGTTCACATTGCCCCAGTAATCTTCGCGCTGCGGATGGATGAGCGGATCGCCATACACCTCGCTGGTGCTCGCGATTAAGACCACGCTGCCCTTGGCCTTTGCCAGCCCCAACACCTTGTGCGTGCCCAGCGAGCCGACCTTCAAAGTCTGGATTGGCAGTTGGAGATAGTCGATGGGACTCGCCGGCGAAGCGAAGTGCAAGATGTAGTCCAAGGGACCATCCACGAAGATGTAGTTGGTCACATCGTGTTTGATGAACGAAAACCCAGGCCGGCCGAACAAATGTGCGATGTTGGCGGGGTCTCCCGTGATGAAGTTGTCCATGCAGACCACCTCATGCCCGCGCAAGAGCATTAGCTCTGTCAGGTGCGAACCGAGGAAGCCGGCTCCGCCAGTGATGAGGACTCGCGCCATGTGCTCACCTCTTTCGGTCAGAACCCATCAAACGCACAAGATTCCGGTCCAACCATGAAGTGTCTACGGCGCCGGATGCAAATTCTGCGTCAGCAAGAATCTTCTTGTGCAAAGGAATGGTGGTGCGCACGCCTTCCACCACGGTTTCGTTCAATGCCCGCAGCATAGTGGCGATGGCTTCCGCCCGCGTAGGCCGATGCACCACGATCTTGGCTATCAACGAGTCGTAGTCCGGTGGAATGCGATAGCCGGAGTACATGTGCGAATCCACACGCACGGAATGCCCGCCCGGCGGCACCCAAGTGGCCACCTTGCCCGGAGAGGGGCGGAAACCGCACGACGGGTCTTCGGCATTGATGCGGCACTCGATGGCGTGGCCCCGCGAATTTATTTGCGCCTGCGTGAACGGCAACGGTTCGCCAGAGGCCACCAAGATCTGCGCCTGCACAAGATCCGTGTCCGTGACTAACTCTGTCACCGGATGCTCAACCTGAATGCGCGCATTCATTTCCATGAAGTAGAAGCGGCCCTGCGGATCCAAGAGAAACTCCACGGTGCCGGCGTTTTCGTAGCCCGCCGCTTTGGCTAAAGCGATGGCGGCTGCGCCCATAGCGTTGCGCGTGCCCGGCTCCAGCACAGGGCTGGGCGATTCTTCGATCAATTTCTGGTGGCGGCGCTGCACCGAGCAATCACGCTCGCCCAAGTGCACGAAGTTGCCGTGCGAGTCCGCGAAAATCTGAATCTCTACATGGCGCGGGTTCTCGAGATAGCGCTCGACATACACGTCGCCGTTCTTGAAAGCCGCGAGGGCTTCAGCGCTGGCTTGGGCAAAGCCCGTGCGCAACTGATCAGGATCGCGAGCCACGCGCATGCCGCGCCCGCCGCCACCCGCCACGGCCTTGATCATCAGCGGATAACCGATTTGCTCTGCCGCCAGCAGCGCTTCATCGACATCCTTCAGCACACCCTCGCTACCAGGCACCACGGGCACGCCGGCGCTCACCGCGAGCGCGCGCGCGCGGGCCTTGTCGCCCACCGCCAACATGGCTTCGGGTGATGGCCCTATGAAACCGATGCGGCAATCCTTGCACACTTGGGCGAAGCGCGGGTTCTCGGAGAGGAACCCATAGCCTGGGTGGATGGCGTCCACATCTGTGATTTCCGCCGCTGCGATGATGCGCGGGATGTCCAGATACGACTGCTTACTCGGGCCTGGCCCGATGCACACAGTTTCGTCGGCAAAGCGCAGGTGCAACGCGTCTTCGTCCACCTCGGAGTACACAGCCACCGTCTCGATGCCCATTTCCTGGCAGGCACGAATGACCCGCAGTGCGATTTCGCCGCGGTTGGCAACCAGAATGCGCTTGAGCATGGCGTCAGAGCGGCCGGATCAGGAAAAGGGGCTGGTTGTATTCCACCGCCTCCTGATTCTCTGCCAGCATTTCCACGATGATGCCAGTGCGCTCGGCCTTGATCTCGTTGAAGACCTTCATGGCTTCAATGAGGCACAGGGTGGTGTCTGCTTCGACCCGATCGCCGATTTTCACAAAAACGGGGCTTTCGGGGCTGGATGACCTGTAATAAGTGCCAACCATGGGCGAATTGAAGGTCACGGTGCCTTCCGGCCGCGACGCTATAGGGGCAGCCGCAGCTGTCGGCAGCGAGAAGCTGGGCGCTGGCGCAGCAGGGCCGGACAGAGGGGCCATGGCGGGCATGGCCAGCATGTGCGGCGAGGCCTTTTCGAGCAGACAGCGGTGGCCGTCCTCTTCGATTTCGAGCTTGACCAGCCCGTGCCGTTCCATGAGGCGAATGAGCTGCTTGAGTTCTTTGTGGTCCATCGCGCTGTTCCGTCTGGCCAAGGAGAACAGCTCACATGCCGCCCGCCCCAACCCGACCTTCCACGAGACGGCCGTACTCTATCCGGGCCGCTTGCTCGGTCAACATTTCGGCTGGCCTTGTGAGGCGCGCGAACCATGCAGAGCAAAGGACTTAGGGCCGCGCGCAGTCCCCCGCCTCGCCGCCGACCACGCGCAGAACATGGAGCGCTGCAGGGGCGATGAGTTGAAAACATTCCAGCGCACCCTTCGGGGAGCCCGGGAGATTCACCACCAAGGCGGCGCCCGCCAACCCCGCTATGGCGCGTGAACCCAAAGCCGTAGGAATGGTGTGGAACGAAGCCATGCGCATGGCCTCACCGAAGCCAGGCAGTTCGCGTTGGATGACCAACCTTGTGGCCTCTGGAGTGACATCCCGCAGCGCTGGGCCAGTGCCTCCGGTAGTTAGCACCAGTCCACCGCTGCGGATGGCCGCGCGCAGCGCAGCCTCGATGGCGGGGATTTCATCGGGCACGACATGCACTTCGCCCATGCTGAAACCGCAGGCCGCCACATGGGGTTGCAACAAAGGCGCCGTCGCGTCAGGACGCACCCCTTGGGCGGCACGATCGGAAACCACGATCAACTGCAACAAGGGCTTCACGCATCGCTCCGCTGCCAGAGCCCACTCTTGCCGCCAGATTTGCGCAGCAGGCAAATCTCGCGAATGACCATGCCGCGATCCACCGCCTTCACCATGTCATAAACGGTGAGCGCCGCGATGGAAGCGGCTGTCATGGCTTCCATTTCAACGCCAGTGCGGTCCACCGCGTGCACACTCACTTCCACGCTCAGTTCGTCAACCGCGGATGGTTTGAAGCTGACATCAACGCCGCTCAAACGCAGCGGGTGGCACATGGGGATGAGTTCTGCTGTGCGCTTGGCCCCTTGCACCGCCGCGATGCGCGCCGTTTCCAGCACTGCACCCTTGGGTAGGTCCCCACGCAGAACGCGCTCCAAAATGCCTGGGGAAAACAGAAGCCTGGCGCGTGCGGTAGCGCTGCGCTGGGTCTCAGGCTTAGCGCCCACATCCACCATTCGTGCATGGCCATCGCGATCGAGATGCGAGAAGCTGGAGTCCATGGTCCGAGCATACTCCTGCCGCGCCCTGCCACACTCCTGCCCCGCCCCGTTTGTAGCCCTGTGCGTTACGTGGCGTTCATCCAACAGCGGAGGCTTCTTCGGGTAGCCGGAAAGCCAAAGCTTCGCTGATATGGA
Organism: Singulisphaera sp. GP187; assembly: GCA_945907755.1. GTDB lineage: Bacteria > Planctomycetota > SXUL01. Next base: position 40,605 of record CAMDTN010000014.1, read on the forward strand.
CACTGCCCACTCGTGTCGCCTCAGACTCGTGCTGCGATTGGCTCGCGGCGAGGTCAGCAATGGTCAGCGCCACCCGCTCCAAGCGCCGCATTGCTCGAGCCGACAACTTCTGCTTGGTCATGATCTGCGCCAATAGGCGGCGTTCCTCAGCTCCCGGCGCGATGGCGGCACGGATGCGCGCGTCGCTGGCGCGCGCGTTGCTGATGCCGGGGCCGAAGCGGCGCTGCATACGCTCGCGCGCTGCGATCACCCGTTCGCGTACCGCGGCGCTGCCTTCTTCATTTTCGGTGGCGAATAATTGTTGCGGCTGCGGCGGGCGCACAAACACACGCAGGTCGAAGCGGTCCAACAACGGCCCCGAAATGCGCGCGCGGTAGTTCGCAACGGCCCGCGGCGTGCAGCGGCAGCGCCCATCCCCCAAGGCTGCGTAACCGCACGGGCACGGGTTCATCGCGGCCACGCACAAGAACCGCGCTGGAAAACTGCGCACTCCCGTGGCCCGCACCACATGCACCACATGGTCCTCCAGAGGTTCGCGCAATGCCTCCAACGCGCGCCGCTCGAACTCTGGAAGTTCATCCAAGAACAGCACTCCTCCATGAGCGAGTGACACTTCGCCAGGGCGCAGTGGATTTCCGCCGCCAACCAAACCCGGCACAGAAGCTGTGTGATGCGGCGCGCGAAAAGGAGCGCAATAAAACTGTTCTGGCACCAGCGTGCGCACGGCGCTGTGAATCAGCGCCACCGTTTCAGCGCTGGCGTCATCTAAGGGGGGCAGCAGCGTCGGCATGCGTCGCGCCAAGAGCGTCTTGCCCGATCCTGGCGGGCCTTCCAACAAGATGTTGTGCCCGCCAGCGGCAGCCAATTCCAACGCACGCTTCGGTTGATATTGGCCACGCACATCGCTCAAGTCCAGCGCCACTGCGTCGCTGCTCTGCGCCGCCGCGAATGGATGCGACTGAGCGGAGCTTGGCCACGGCACGCCATCCAACAGCATCAGTTCCAGCACTTCGTTGACATGCTGCACGGCGTGCACGGGAATGCCTTCGCACAGCAGTGCTTCGCGCAAATTGCCCTGCGGCAGCACGACGCCGCGTTTGCCCGTGCGCCGCGCAGCCAAGAGCGTCGCCAGCACTCCACTCACCGCACGGATATCGCCATCCAGCCCCACTTCGCCGATGAACACCAGCCCGCACAAGCGCGCTTCCGGGATACCTCGCAACACTGCAGCCCACGCAACTGTGATGGCCAAGTCCAAACTGCGCCCGCCTTTGTGGACATCCGCTGGCGCCAAGTTCACTAACAGCCCAAAGGGTTGATGTGCCAACTCATGGGCCAATTGTCCACGCAGTGCCGAACGCGCTCGCAGCAGGCCTTCGCGCACGGAAGTGGAAGCCAAGCCAACGATGCGTGGCTCCGAAGGGCGCAGGGATTCTTCGAAGCGCGCTTCGAGAACCACCTCGATGGCGTTGATCCCATCCAACACAGTGCCCAGCAAACGCATGCAACAACAGAGCCTGCGCTTGAACGCCACGACGCTCCGCGTTTAGGAAGCGCGCAAGCCTAGGGCGCGAGCGACGGCACTAACACTCAGCGCGGAATGTCGAACGGGAAAGCACGCTTGAGCCCCACGGGGCGCTGCTCGGGATGCAAGCCTGACAGCAGGAAGGCGATGCCTGCGGCGCACTCGCTCGCTTCAACCACATTGCGGCGATGAATGCTGGCGCCGTAAGCGAAGCGGTCGGTGGAAAACGGAACCTGCGAGTCTTTGTAATAAAACGCCACCAGTACGCCGGGTTCTGGTGCGAACAACTTTAGGCGCGCACGGTTGGGTTGGTCGGCTACGGGCTGCAAGCACGCGAGGTCCACGCCGGGGCGCTTTGCGTCGGCCTCGAACACCGCGCTGGATGCTTGCAGTGCTTCAATCCAAACTTGCAACGCCGCAGCGCATTCCGCCGGCGGGCAGAAATCGCTGCCATCCTTGTTGCGAATCATGCGGGCCCCGCAGCTTGATTCGACGCCATCCGCTCGGGCAATTGCAAATCGCCGCGCACAGGTTGCGCCCGCATGGCGCGGCGAAAGTGTGGCTGCGCCATCAGTTTCACAAAGCGCAGCCATAGGCGGTCCAGATGGAACGCCGCAGTGCGCGGCACCAAATATTGCGCGTCGTCGGGGTTCACGATCAAAGACACTTCAATGTTGGGGGCCACGCCGATGGGAATGCCAGCCCTGCGGCACGCGCGGTACATATGTCGCATCACCAGCAGCATGTCTTCGTAGCGCGGCGAGGGATAGTGCTCCATGTCAGAGCCCACAACTGGCCTAAAGATGCACACCGTTGGGAACGCGCCCACGCCAGTGATGTAATCGATGGCCTTGAGCGTGGCTTCGATGGGCTCGATGCCAGCGATGATCTCACCGCTGCAAGCGCCCTTAGGCATGCGCGCCTGGCAGTACTCCATCGCTCTGAAGAAGGCGCCTTGCCCTACGGTTTCGGCTTTGCCGGGGAGTAGTTCCGCAAACACTTCGGGAGTGTGAAATTCGTAACAGAACGAAAAGTGGTCGGCACCCAGATCGCGCAGCCAGTCGTACTGCCACAGTCCATCGTCCCTAGCGGGCGGCACGGCTTGCACGCCGATCAGCGCGCCCACCCGCTCTTTCACCGCTTTCACATAGGGCGCAATCTGCTGCAACCCGCGCCCATTCTGATAGCCCGTGTTGAAGTGCACGAAGGTGACGCCGGACTCCTCCTTGGCGCGCAGCGCTATGGCCACCACATCATCGACGGACTTCTCCGCCACTTCGTTGACGCCGACATTAAAGCCGGTGGTGCAAAAGCGGCAGTTCTTCGCGGGCTCGCGGTACCAGTACATGCACGAGTTGGAAACATAGATGCCCAAGTAGGTGCCCTGCAAAACGCCCACTTCGCGCATGCGCGTTCCTGCCGGTGTGATTCCTTCGTACCAATCCGGTTCTACAGGCAGGCGCACTGGGTAAACCTCGCCGTTGCGAGCATCGCTCACTTTGTAATTGCCTCCCAGCTTCGACAGCAGGTAGGGCGAAGAGCGCACAAAATCCTCCTCCACGGGCACATTCACCCACAGATCTTTCAGGTCTCCAGGGATGATCAGTTCCAGCCCAGAACCGAGCCCCGCGCGGGTGCGTGCAACGGGCCGACCGTCCGCGGCAATGCAGCAGGAAACATCCATGCGCACTCCGTGGCAGAAGAGGTCGATCTCAAGTTCGCAGGGGTTCCTGCGGTGTTCAATCATGGTGAAACCGTATCCACTGGCGCAGAAACGCTCAACGCAGCAGCCATCCCGAGTGGCCCAGCGGCTATCATTAGTGCCCACGAGCCCAGCTCACGGAAAGGTCTTCATGCCCTTTGTCTTCGTTGCACTTCTGGTGATCTCCGCCGCATCCTTGCCCGCGCAGGACCGGCCCCAAACCCCCGACCCTACTGCTCTTGTGGCAAAACTCGCAACCTGCGCACCAGACCAATGCTGGCGCGTGGCCAACGAGCTCGTGGATCTGGGCGCAGTCGCGACGCCTGCCCTGAAGACAGGGCTGGCCGCTGCGCAGCCAAGCACTGTGCGCTACGGCACGGCACGGGCATTGTGGCAACTCGAGAACGCAGCAGAGGCGAGCGCCACCTTGTCTGAACTGATTCGCACCGACGGCGCTAGCGCCATCGCACTCCTAGCCGCAGACTTCGCCGCAGATGAAGCCGTCGAAGCCTGCGCCACCGCCATCGCAGATCGCCTCACCCGCTCGACCGGCGTCGAGCGCGCTCGCCTTGCGCGCGATTTGTACGGTGCGTCGAAGCAGCACCGCGATGTTGCGCGCCGCACTCTGCGCGCGCTGCGCAATGACGCCGACCGCGAAACGGTGGAAGCCGCCGCACTCGCGTTGGCCGAAATCGGCGATGTCGATGCCGCGCGTCCGGTGTTGGAAGCGCTGAAGGACGACCCCGGATATCGCGGGCGCCTCGCGCGCTTGCATCTGTTCACAGAACAACTACGCGACCTGCTCGAACAAGCGGGAGCTAATGGCTCGGGGCCCAAGCAATCCGACCTGCTGGATGAAGTGAAGGCCATGGTGCGCGAACTGCACCAAGACGGCGACAAGTGGAACGACCGCGAAATGATGGAAGCCGCGGCGGGCGGGCTGCTGAGTGCAATGGACCCACACTCTGCCTATCTGCCCGTCGATGATCTCGAAGATTGGGAGTTCGACTTGAACCCCACCTACGGCGGCATCGGTGCCTATGTGAATCTGGACAACGATAAGCGCATCTTTATCTCCAGCCCGATTTACAGCGGCCCCGCATACAAGCACGACCTGCGCAGTGGCGACAAGATTCTCAAAGTCGATGGCTGGGACACCATGGGCCACGAGCTCACTGAAATCACGAGCCGCTTGAAAGGCCCCTCGGGCACCAGCCTTGCGCTGCAGGTGTACCGCCGCGGTTGGACCAAGCCCCGCGACTTCGTGCTCAACCGCGCGCAGATCCGCATCCCAACGGTGAACTGCGATTTGCTGCCCGGTGGCTTGGGCTATGTGCGCGTGACGACTTTCGGCACCACCACCACCAGCGAACTGGAAACAGCGTTGCGCGAACTGGAACAGCGTGGCATGAAGGCGCTGATCTTGGACTTGCGCAACAACTCGGGTGGCTATCTCAAGGCCGCGCAGGACATGGCAGGCAAGTTCCTCACCGGCAAACAAGAAGTGTGCTCGTGGGAAGGGCGCAACACGCGCCTCGCCCCCAAGCGGCACCTGTATTCCACCGAACAAGAGCATGTGCGCGACGTGCCCTTAGTGCTGTTGGTGAACCGCTACAGCGCCTCAGCATCAGAAATCGTGTCGGGTGCATTGCAAGACCACAAGCGCGCCACACTCATTGGCGAACGCACCTTCGGCAAGGGTTCTGTGCAGCGCTTCTTCCCACTGCAAACTTTCCCATCTGAAGGATTCACCGACGAAGCCCGCACCAACGGATTTCACGATGAAGGCGAGCCCTTCGAGGACACCAACGCCAGTGGTTCGTGGGAATCTGGCGAGCCCTTCACTGACCGCGGACAGCGCAACGGAGAGTGGGACCGCGGCGAGCCCTTCAGCGACGCCAATGCCAACGCGATGCGCGACGAGAGCGAAACATTCACTGACCAGAACGGTGACGGCAAGTGGCAAGGCCCCGAGGTGTTTGTCGATGCCAACGACAACAAGAAATACGACCGCGGCCCCGAACTGAAGATGACCATTGCGCGCTACTTCCTGCCGTCAGGCCGCAGCATTCACACCGAACGCGACAAGAAGGGCAAAGTTCTGCAAAAGGGCGGTGTGCTGCCTGATGAATGCATCGCACTGCGCCTGTACGAAGGTTGGAAGGAAGAGGAGTTCACTCGCATCCTCGAAACCAAGAAGCTCGAAGAGTATGTCGACCGCTTGGTGAAGGCCGATCCTGCAACCGTGCAACAGTTGGCTCAAGGCGACGCGATGAGCACTGAGAAATACCCCGACTTCGAGAAACTGCGCGAGGAATTGCAGACACCGCTGAAGGCCGACGATCTACGCCGCCTGCTACGCGCCCAGATGCGTCGTGCTGCGGCGGATTTGCGCGGCCGCGAATTCATCGCGGATTTCCAAGAAGATCGGCAACTGCAGCGCGCTGTGCACACAGCGCTCATGCGCATTGGTTTGAGTGTGGCTGGCGTCGAGAACTACGCGTTCTTGAAAGACAACATCCCGCAGCCTCTGGACCCCAGCAAGGAAGAAGGCGGCGACAGCGACATCTGACGCGCGCATCAGGCGCGATAGTTGGTTTCAAGCGCCTCGCGGAAATCGTAGTGCCCACAGAAATCTTGTTTACTGTCCGTGGGCTGCTTCGACAGAATGTTGGCTTCGATGAGTTCGAAAACAATCTCGCCGAAATCGTCCGTACGCTTCAGGCCTTGTTGTTCGAACACCGTGCGTGCGAGATAGCCAAAGCGGTCTAAAGCCAGTTCCTTGATGCCGTCCAACAGTTGCTGCCCTGTGACATGCCCTCTGCGCCCTTCGGTGGCGTGCTTGTGCACCGTGTAGGTGACCGCCGCCAAGGTGAACAAATAGGCTTCGGGGCGGTAGCGCCCTGACACGGCCGCAAGGGCGCGGATTTTCTCAAGTGATTCTGCTGCGTCGCTCATGGCTGAGAGCGCACCTTAGCCGCCATCGCGAAGTGCGTCAGAACCTGTGGCGGCGCGACATTGGTGTCGATCAGTTGCAGCGCTTGCAACAGTTGGCCACTGCGGCGGTCTGCGCTGGTGGCATCGATGGATTCGAGGGCGAGTTCGGGAGACAACTCCACTGGCCAAGGCAGCCCCTCCAACGCACGCCGCCGCAAACGCAGTAGGAACAGTGCTGCGCGCAGCAACTGGCGCACGCGCTCGCGTGTTTCTTCAAGCTGCTTCTTGTCTTCTTCCAGCGCCGCATGCAGAGCCAGTGCTGTTGTGAAGGGTGCCGCTTCACACTGCAACAACTTTGCCGCCGCAGGTAGTTGCTCAACAAAGCCCGACTGCGCCAATTCGAGCGCGCGGCCCGGCGCGCCTTCAGCGGCCAAAGTGCAGAGCGCCGCTGTGGGCCCCGTGACCCCAGCACGGGCCAAGAACTGCAGCACGGTGGCACTGTCCACCGGCCCAAGCCGCACGCGCACACAGCGCGAAAGCAGCGTTTCCATCAGCGCGCCTTGGCCAGGGGCAGTCAGCACCAAGTGACTCCCAGCCGGCGGTTCTTCCAACAGCTTCAGCAGCGCGTTCCCCGCCTCTTCAGTCAAGCGATCGGCATCGACCACCAACCCCACGCGGCGTGAGGCCTCCAGTGGCTTCATGCCGAATTCGCTGCGCAGCGCGCGCACGCTGTCGATGCCAAGCTGCCGCTTAGCTCCTTCGCGCTCCACCAGAACCAAGTCGGGATGCGCGCCTTGCCGCAAGCGGCGCACGCCTTGCTCCGCAGCATCCACCAATCCTTGCGCGTCGCCGAACAGCAACGCTTCAGCAAAGGCCAATGCAAGCGTGCGGCGGCCGCAACCCACCGGTCCAGTGATCAGAATCCCGTTGGGCACCCGCCCGCGCAGCAACATGGAACGCAGCAGCGCGCAGCCTTCGGAGTGCCCTTGCACTCGCTCTAACGGATCGGTGCGCATGGGCTAACCCAGCGCCTGCACGGCAGCAGCCGCAAGCGCTTCTGGCGCGGCACTGGCATCGAGAATGCGGAAGCGCGCCGGATCTTTCGCTGCTTCGCTGAGGAACCCTGCGCGCACCACACGCAAGAAGGCGACGCCCTTGGCCTCCATGCGATCGCCGACGCGTTGGATGCGCGCTAATGCGACTTGCGGATCGAGGTCGAACAGCAGCACCAAGTCCGGTTGCAGCCCCTGCGTCGCGGCCACATTCATGGCGCGCAAGGCCTCAACATCCGCACCACCCGCGTAGCCTTGGTAAGCAAGTGTGGAGTACCACCAGCGATCCACGAGCACCGCTTCGCCGCGCGCCAGCGCAGGACGAATGACAGTGCGCACCAACTCGCAGCGTGCTGCGGTGAACAAGCAGGCTTCCGTCCACGCGCTGAGAGCACCGCTGGCAGGGTCGAGCAGCACCGCTCGCAACTTTTCGCCTAAGACAGTGCCGCCGGGTTCGCGCAAGCACAGCACAGGCTTCCCGCGGGCTTCCAACGCACGCCGCAATTCCGGGATGCAGCCGCTTTTCCCAGCTCCATCCACGCCTTCCAAGACCACCAGTGCCATATCAGACCTTGCGCTGAAAGAGGCGTCGATCGACTTCGCGCGAAAGCCGCCCCAGCACCGGAGTGCTGCTGTAAACCGCTGCTTCGCGCTGCACCATTTGATGGATCGCAGTGTGGCTGCGGTTTCCGAGCCGTACGCCAATCTGCTTCAGAGTCAGGCCAGCCATTTCTTTCAGCAAGAACGCTGCTGCGCCGCGCGGAGCGGTCAGCGAGCGCGTCTTCTTGCGAGAGAAAATCGCTTCGTGCTGCACACCGAAGTGCTCTGACACCACCGCCAAGATGCAGGCGATACGACGCTCCCGCGGATCGGTAGGCCCCTGAATATCGGCCAAGTGTTTGTCGAGGAAAGCTGCCGTGACTGGCTCGCCGCTAAGGCCAGCAAAGCCGTACACCTTCTTCACCAACAATTCGAGTTCGCGGAGCGACACATCAGTGCGCGCTGCAAGCAAGTCCACCACTTCGCCAGGGATTCGGGACGGCCCGAAAGCCAAACGCGAACGCAGGATGGCCGCCATTTCGAGGCGAGACGCAGGCGCGATTCCCACAGCCATGCCCGATGACAGCACCGAAGCGAACACGCCTTCCAGCGCATGCAAACCCGAGAGCGGCAAACGCGAGAAGGCCAACACCTTGCCGCGACGCGCCAAGAGCTCTTTGAACTGCAAGGCCAACTCGCGCTGCGTCGCAAGCTTTCCGACCAGTTCCTGCACATCGTCCAAGATGATGCAGTCCGCTCGCAGGAATCGCGCGCGAAAATCGTTCTGATGCCGTGAGCGCTGCGCCCAAGCAAAATCGCGCACGACATTCGCCGCTTGCAGCGACAGCACCCGGCCTTGCGTGTTCATGGCTGCTGCTGCTGCGTCGGCCAAGTGCGTCTTGCCGCTCGACGCAGGCCCGCAAAGCAACAACGGGTTCAAAACCGGCTGCCGTCCTTCGATGAAATGGCGCAACGCCTTGACAGCCGCCGCAGCGCCCGCGGTGGGCGCGAAGTCCTCGAAGTTGCGGCCTTGCCGCGGCGCGCGGGTGCGCCGTTCTGCTTCTACGGCTGTGGCATCAAGGCTGATTCCAGCCGCCGCTGCATGCACAAGCACTTCGATTTTCACGACAGCGCCGAACTCTGCCGCGACCAAGCGCTCTATCTGGCTGCAAAAGTTGGTGCTGATCCAATCGCGCGTGGTGCTGTTCGGCACTGCAAGCTGCAGCGTGCCGCGCTTCATCTCGACGAAGCGAGCACGCTGGAACCACAGCCGCCAAGCTGCGTCCCCAACGCTCTCGCGCATGCGCTCCAACACACGCGCACACCGATTATGAATCACCGCATCCATGGATCGCCAACCGCCTCCGTCACCGGGCCCCCGCCCGAAGGCGCACATCCTTGGCGATCTTGTGCTCAGGCACAAGGGCCAGCGCTTTTTCTGCCGCGCTCAGCGCGTCAGCAGGCCTGCCCAGCGCTAGCAACGCCTCACCGAGTGCTGCTAACAAGTCCGCCTCCGCTGGTGTTGTCGGCTGGCACGCAAGCCCTACGCGGAGCGCTGCTTCTGCCTCGCCGAATCTTTTCAAGTGCGTCAACACTTGGCCGCTTTGCAAGTGCAGCGCCGAGTCCATGGGTTGAATCAAAATCTGCATTTCCAACTGGCGCAATATTTCTTTGTGATCGCTCTTGACAGCCAAGAGCTTCAGTAGTTCAGCGCGACCTTCGATGTCATCGCTGTCCACTTCCAAATGCTCGGTCAGAATTTTCTGCGCGTCGTCGCTGCGGCCCTTCGACAACAGCAGGCGCACCAATTGGCGGCGCGGGCCGTTGCGTTGCGCATTCAATGGGAAGAACGCAATGGACGCACGCAGCGCCGTCTCGGCACCCTCGCTATCGCCCTTGTCCAGCAGCAGCTTCCCCAGCGCGGCTTGCACCTCGAAATCTTCGAGCCCTCCCGCACAAGCAGCTAACAGGGATTTCAAAGCACCTTCTTTGTCGCCAGCCTTGAGGGCAAGGCGGCCTTGCAGTCCCAAGAGCTGCGCATCTCCTACCCCGAGCTTCGCTTCCACCTTGTCCACCGCTACACGCGCGGCCGCCATGCTCGTGCGGTCCAGCAGCGTTGCCGCCGCACTCACCAGCGTGGCCGCCGTTGCGGTGCCACTCGCTGCAGCCGCTTCTTTCAATGCGCTTTCAGACAACCTCGGCACGCGTCGCAGCTTGGCGACACGCTCACGCGCTGCCGCAGCAATGCCGCGGTCGATGTCGTCCAAACTGAGGCCCAAGATTGCTTGCGATGCTTGGGCAAAGCCTTGGTCTTCTCCCAACGCGACCAGCAAGGCGCGCATGCGCTCCATGCCGCACTCGCGCACCAACCATTCCACAGCAATGCCCGCCTGGAAGTAGGCGAACACAACGCGGGGCGTTCCGAACGCGGCTTCGAACTGGCGCACTGGGATCAACTCCCCCGCCGCCAACGCGTCGTGCAGTTCCAAGTCCATGTGACGGTCCCATGCGGGCACCAATGCGCGCTCTTCCCAAGTGCTCAAGCCTTCGGTGAGCCAGCGCGGCACGCGGCCGCGCGACAAGCCCAACGCGAAACTGTGCGCCAATTCGTGATGCAGCGTGCGCGCCCACGAGCCACTGCCTGGGGGCATCGCGCTGGGTGACAGCATGGTCAGCAGCGGCCCGAAGCAGAACCCCAAGAAGCCTTGGCGCGGCAACGAGAAAGTGCGCGCAGTGAGATCGCCAGTGGACAGCAGGACTTCCACGCGCAAACGCCCTTGGGCGTCTAAGCCCGCAGGGGTGAACGCATATTTGTCGCGCAGCAGACACCACGACTTTTCCGCGAACGCTGCCACGGTTGGTTCCAGTGCCGCACGTTCGCGTTTGGCGAGACGCAGCGTCAGGTGTTCCGTAGGCACATCGTCGTAGAAGCGACCGACAACGCGCACGAACTCTGCCATGTTTTTGCGGCGCACATGCGAGAATTTTTCAGCAGCCGCAGCGGCCTTCAGTGCAGTGGCCGCCACATCATCGGCACCCAAGTACAAGGCATAGCGCGCCACAGCATCGTGCGCTTGACCATTCGATGGCTCGAGCTGCGCGGCCGCTTGAGCAAACACCAAACTCTCGCTCCAGCGCCGACGATTGGACAACACTGCGGCCACCATCAAGCGTGGCAGGGCCTTGCCGCCCGCCGCACCACTTGCGCTGCTGCGCTCCGCTTGAGTCAGAGCCGCGGCACAAGCAGCAGCGTCGCCATCCAGCAGCATCTGCGCAGCGGCAAGCCCCAATGCGCCCATGTTGCGCGGATGGTGCGGCAAAAACGTGTCCAGCATCTGCTTGGCCGCACTCGTGTTGGCGTCGCCCAACAACACCTCGACGCGCGCCAAGATGGCATCCGTTTGATGCGCATTCACACCAACTGCTCGTGCGAACGCCGCCGCAGACTCCGCAGGCTTTTGCCACGATTCGTAAGCACGGCCCAGCAACCCGTGCGCGTCGGCCAAGTCTGCCCGGAGTTGCAGCGTCGCCTTGCCTTCTTCCACAGCATCGCCTTCAAGATGGAATTGGTCCAAGTACAGGTGCGCCAAAGCAAGTGTGGGGCGCCAGCCATCCAATTGCGGCACTTCTGGGTGCGTGCGCTGAGCCTCCGCCACAGCCTTCTGCGCTTCCACCAACACTGTCTCGGCCTCCTTCGCACCACCGAATTGCACATAGACACTGGACAGAGCAATCAAGTCGCGCGGATGGCGCACCACCACGCGCCGCGATTCCTCCAGCACGCGGTCGAGCACTGCGTCAGCTTCTGGCGCATGTCCTGCGTCGCGCTGCAACGCGGCAACCAACACGGCACTGGCAAAATCGAATGCGGGTTCTGCTGTTGGTGCCGGCACTCGTGGTCGCGAGAAAGGCTCGACCAGCGCCGCTGCTTCGCTGCCGCGTCCCAGTTCGCGCAAATATGCTGCGCGAGCGCAGGCCGCCGCAGCACTCTGCGGCGCGCCCTGCACCCAAGCGGCGGAATACTCTGCGCACAATTCCGTAGCTCCAGTGTTTGTCGCAGCTTGCAGCGCGAGTTCCAACCAGTCCGCGCTGAGAGGGCCTTTCGCCGCTTCAGCTTTCACCGCTTGCAGCACCGCTGCATCGGCACCGCGCGCAAGCATGCGCTGCAATTCCACCGCATCCGCCTGCCCCCACAGCGGCATCACGCTGCTGAGCAGAAACAAGCCGCCAATCAGATGTGCGAGCGTAGGCATGATGCTGAAGGCTCCTGCGCGCTGCGGATCAACTGTGACTTGCGGCCACCGCGCGCAAAGTGCGCTGGACGCATTGCCGCAAAGAAAGCGGCGCCACCACTTCAAATTCCACTCCAAATGACAACAGCACGCGAGCCAGCGCTTCCTCACTTGCTATTTGCGGATGCCACAAGCAAGCGCCGCCGGCGTCGTCATCAACACTACCGACCTCTGCGCTTTCGCGAATCCAACGGGCCGCTGTTCCGCTGAAACGCACGGTGGCCCGCGGCCGATCGCTTGGCCCAAGAAGTGGCTTGGTGCTCCAATCTTGCAGACACACAGCAGCCGGGATTTCAAAATGGCGCTTCAGGGCTATCAGCTTGCGCACGCGATCTAATCGGAAGGTGCGCGGCTCGGCTTCGCCTTCGACCAGCGCCACGAGGTACCAGTGGCCTTCGCGGCGCACACCGCCGTAAGGTTGCACGCACCAAGTGCGCACGCTGTCATCCCGTCCAGCGACATACTCGATCTCGATGACGCTGCGCTCGAAGGCCGCCGCTGCAACGCGTTGCAGAATGCCGGCGATCTGTTCGCTGCCCTCGTCAGACGCAAGGGTGCGTTTGCTGAGAGCTTTGAACAACGCGCGCTGCTTCGGCCCCATCGCCTCTTCGACTTTGCGCAGCACGCTCTGCACACTGCTCGCAGGCCTCGCGCCCGCCGGTGCGGTGCTCTCGCAGGCGATCTTCAGTGCCAACGCTTCCAGCGCGTCCAAACTGACCGGGCGACGGAAATGATCCGCGAAAGCCAAGTGCACACGGTCGCCTTCCAGCGAAAAACAAATGTAATCGTGCGGGAAGTAGGGCGGCACGCCGCACATGAGCAGCGTGGTGCTGAGGTCTTCCAGCACTTGAGCGCGCGGGCTTTGGGCGCGCCTTGAAAGCTCGTCGATTGTGATGCCTTGATGCTGGCGCACGATGGGCACCAGATTCAGGCAACGGTTCAAAGCAGTGATGGTGTTGTCGGCCATGGCATTCTTCAGCCTGCGGATGCAGCGCGCGAGGTCTGTTCGCTTGGCACTTCCTTCGTGGCGTGACAGCGCAAGAGTTTTTCTGTGGCTGTCTTCACTGCCTGACGCAGCGACGCGGGCGAGTCCACCACGACATCGCCGCCTCGTGCCAGCAACCAAGGCACCAACTGTTCGGGGCTGCGCACACTCAACTCGTAACGCACACCGTTGGTATCGCAGCCCACGCGTGTAGCGCGCGGCGGCAGGATCGGCGTGGCCTTACCTTCAGGCACGCGCAGAACCACCGTCACAGGCTTGCGTTCGCCAATCTGCCAACCCTCGTTGTGCAAGTGCTGCGCAAGGCTGAAGGCTGCTGGGACATCGAAGTCGGCGGCATCTCGTTGGCTGCATGTTTGCACGCCGCCTTGAATGCGGCCGAGTTTGAATGTGCGGACTTCCTTCTTGCCCTTGCAGAGGCCCACGACATACCAGGCGCCTCGCACCATGCCGACTCCGTAGGGCTCGATCTCTCGCAGTGCCGTGGGGCTGCTGAGCGACGAATAAACAAAACGCACGCGTCGGCTGCCCGCCACCGCATTCGCGAGCACAGCTAAGACTTCTTGGCCGGCAGGGTCGCCGCTTTGGGCCCGCAGGGTGGTGAGTGCACCCAGCTCTGCACCAAGGTCGCCGTCGGGCAAATCCACCGAGAGCTTGCGCAGCGCGCTCTTCAGCGCTTCGCCGAGCAAGCCACCGCCAGTGGCCACTTCACCTACCCGCGCAGCCATGCTCAGCACCGCAGCATCCTCTTGGGTGAACTCCATCTCGCGTTGCAGCAAGGCATCCTTGCGCACGATGTACCCGCACTGGCCTTGGCGATCGTCGACATATTCGGCGTGAATCGAAAGGAGACGCAACTCGCGTTTGTCGCGCTCGAAACGCTTCTCGATGGCGTCTGCGGAAGCCGCATCGTCGTAGCCGATGACATGCCCACGGATGGCACTGAACGGAATCGGGGCCTTGGATGCCAACAAAAACGACACCAAGTTCAGCAACCGTTCCAGTTTGCCTACATCCGCCATCCGCCACCCCTCAAAGACTTGCTTCCCCTGTCGAAGCGAAGACCGCTCCGAGTGCTGCCTGCGCCCACCGCCAATGCAGCGCTGCGATGCTATCCACGCCAAGGCCTGAGGGTCAACCCGCTGTTTTTTTCGTCCCGAAGTTGTGCTGGCAGAGGCAGTTCAGCGCTTGCGGGTTTTCCATTTGCCGCGTTGCCAGAGCACGGAGTACAGCAAAGCTGCAACGGCATGCACTCCTCCAATGCACCACCACACCGCCGCTGGGCCGCGCCCACCTGTTGTGGGTGCGATGGTCATGGCCAACGGCAACAGCAGCACGAGGTAGAGCCCGATGTCCAAGACCATGGCGGTGCGCGTGCTGCCAGCGCCGTTCAACCCGCGCGCCAACACCACGCCCACGCCCAACCCGGGCATGAATGGCAACAGCACGCTCAAGTAATTGCGCGCGGCTGCAAGGCTCTCCGGGCGCAATTCGGGCATCAACCCCAACAGCACAGGCTCGTGCCACCACCACAGCGCGGCGGCAGCGAGGCCCATGCAAATCGCTGCGGCGGCCGCCAACACCCACACGCCGCGCCCCGCGCGCTGCGCTTCACCGGCGCCGAGGTTTTGTGCCACGAACGGCGTTGCTGCTGCGCCAAATCCAAGACCCATGAACACCGCCAGCATTTCGAGGCGCACACAAAGGCCGACTCCATCCATGAAGGCGGATGCAGAGCCTTGGGTGAGCTCGCGAGCGATGCGCAACATCAAGAACACCGACACCACCCGAGCGGCCAGTTGCAGCGAAGTTGGCAGGCCTTGCGCCAACAAACTGCGCAACGAAGGCACACCTCCGATGAGCTGCCGCCCCCGCAGCCGCAACCCGTTCACTCCGCGCAGCAACAGCAAGACCCCCAACACGGCGAACAGCAACTGCGCCAACACGGTGCCGAGAGCTGCGCCAGCCACTCCCATACGCGGCAGACCTGCGAGTCCGTAGATCAGCCCCGCTGCGAAAACCAAATTGGCGATGTTGGCACCAACGAGAATTGCCAGCGGCCAGCGCCCAGACCCCGCCGCACGCAAGATGGCGGTGGTCTGCAAGATGAAGATCATTCCGGCCATGCCGTAGCCCATGATGGCGAGGTAAGCGACGCCGTCCTCCACCACGGCTGCGTTGTCGATGGCGAAAAATTCAACCAGCGGTCGCGCCCCCAATCCGAAAGCGCAGGCGCACAGCAGCGAGGCGAACCCCGCAAGGCGCAACGATTCCTCTGCGATGCGCTGCGCTTCTTCGTGGCGCCCGGCACCCAACGCGCGCGACAATCTTTCCACGGTGGCAGTACTGAGTCCGTCGAACAGCAAGAATCCCAGCGGCAAAATCAGCCCGCCGATGGTGACGCTCGCCACGGCGCCTGGCCCGAGGCGCGCGACCATCACCATGTCCACCAAATTGAACAGCCCATGGGCCAACATGCCGCAAGCCAGCGGCGTGCCTAGTAAGAGCGTCTGCCGCACCAGCGGTCCGGATGTCAGCGCGCTGTGCGTTTTCACGGCACGGAAGCGCCGCGCGCGCCCGCGAGGATCTCGGACAAGGCTTGATTCACAGTGCGCTTGGGTGCCCAGCCGGTTGCTGCTGCCAAGCGCTCAGCGCAGCCGACAATGCATGGCGGATCTTGCGCGCGCAGGCGCGAAGGGTCTATCTTCACCGTGAATTGCACTGTGGATTGCCGCAGCATTTCGTCCAGTGCCGCACGCAACGACAACGCCTGCCCTGAAGCCACATTGAAGATCCATTCGGCGCCAGCGTAGGCAAGCAACGCGAGATACGCATCGATCACATCGGCAACATGCAAAAAGTCGCGCTCGGCTGCGAGGTTTCCTACGCGCAGCAGCGCTGGCGCCAATCCACGCTCCGCTTTTGCAATCTGTGCTGCGAAGTGTGCCAGCGACAACTTGGGGTTCATGCCCGCACCGATGTGGTTGAACGGGCGCACGATTTTCACATCCAGCCCCTGTGCTTTGGCGCGCTGGCACAAATGCTCCGCAGCCAGTTTCTGAAGCCCGTAGGGGTGGGTTGCGTCGAGCGGCGCTTCTTCACGCAAGGGCAAGTGCTGCGGCAATGGATCGCCATACACCGTGCACGAAGAGACATAAAGCACCTGTGGCGCGGGCGTTTGTGCCGCCGCCGCTTGCAACACATGCAGCGTGCCTCCGACATTCACCGCGTAGCTGTGGCGCGGGTTTGCAGCCACATCGGGCAGATAAGTTTTCGCCGCGAGCTGCACCACTGCATTCGGGCGCAACGCGTTGAAGCACGCAAGCACCGCGTCGCGAGAAGTCACATCGAGCGCCGTATTGTCGAGTCCAGTGCTGACGCGCACGCCGACATGAGCGAGCGCGGCCACGAGTTGTCGGCCGACGAAACCGCGAGCCCCAGTCACCAGCACATGTGCAGGCAAGGGCATGGCGTAGTTCTCAGGCCTGCGCGATTTCGCGGCGGACGCGGTCAAGGTCGGCGTCCACCATCATCGTTATCAACTGTTCAAAGTTGACTTCCGGTTCCCAACCGAGTTTCTGTTTGGCGAGACTCGCGTCGCCGAGGAGCGATTCCACTTCTGCGGGGCGCAGCAGCGCAGGGTTGGTCACCACATATTGCTGCCAATCCAGCCCAACATGTCCGAAGGCCAACTCGCACAAATTGCGCACCGTGTGTTGCTTGCCGCTGGCAATCACAAAGTCGCCGGGTTCGTCCTGTTGCAGCATCAGCCACATAGCGCGCACATAATCCCCTGCGTACCCCCAGTCGCGGCGAGCATCGAGATTGCCGAGTTGCAGCTTGTCTTGGCGGCCCAACTTGATGCGGGCCACAGCATCTGTGACCTTGCGCGTTACGAACTCGCGCCCGCGCCGCGGGCCTTCATGGTTGAAAAGGATGCCGCATGAAGCGTGCAGGCCATAGCTCTCGCGGTAATTCACTGTGATCCAGTGCGCGTAGGCCTTGGCCACGCCATACGGGCTGCGCGGGTAAAACTGCGTGGTCTCCGTCTGGGGCACTTGTTGCACGCGACCGAACATTTCCGAAGACGACGCTTGGTAGAAACGGATCTTGGAGTCCACGATGCGCACGGCATCCAAGACGCGGGTGACGCCCAGCGCCGTGAACTCGCCTGTGAGAACAGGCTGCTCCCAAGACGCTGGCACAAAACTCATGGCCCCAAGGTTGTAGAGCTCGTCAGGGCGCACCTTGTCGATGACCTTCACCAATGAACTTTCATCCAAGAGATCCGCTTGGTGGATTTCGATGCGGTTCAGCAGATGGCCGATGCGCTCGCTTTGGTCCACGCTGGATCTGCGCACGATGCCCGCCACGCGGTAGCCCTTTTCCAGTAGCAGATCCGCAAGGTGAGAACCGTCTTGGCCTGTGATGCCCGTGATGAGTGCAGTGCGCATGCTGGTGCCAACATACTACAGGGGTTGCACTCTTCGAACTCCTTGCCAGAATGCCCGCGGTCCGCTGGGGCGTATAGCTCAGTTGGCTAGAGCGCCACATTGACATTGTGGAGGTCACTGGTTCGAGCCCAGTTACGCCCATCAAGCTCTCGGTTGCCAAGCGCATCCGAGAGCTTGTTTTTTTGCGCGCCGTGATCCCCGCTGAGCACTCAGCGCCCGATGGCGTCGAGGTGGCGCTGCACCTCCTCCACCGTCGCGCCTTTGGCACCTGCTTGCGCAAGGGTCATGGCCTTGGCGAACGATGCGCGCGCAGCAGCGTGGAGCGCTGGGTCCTCCGTTTCGATGCGGCCCTTTTCGAAATGCGCACGCAAATGCAAATCTTGTCGCGATGCTTCGAAAGCAACCGCTTCGCTGTAAAAACGTATGGCCGTTGCTGGGTCGCGCGAGCGGCGCGCGAGGTCGGCGCGCTCCAACCAAAGCGACATCTTCTCTATCGGTGTTAGCTCGGAGGCGGCGGCTGCCGCTGCCTCGAGATGCTTCAACCAAGCGGCCTGCACCGAGGCACGCATCTTCTCATCCAACGCTTGCCCGGCATCGCTGTCGAGCCAACGGAAGCACTCGCTCGCGCACAAGTCGCCGGGGCTGAGCGCACTGAACTCTTGTGCTGCTTGTAATGCTTCGGCGTGGCGCGCCACCACCGGGTCGCGCAGATAGAAAACCAATTTCATGCGCGCCATCGGCGCTTCCATGCTCTCCGGATAATGCGCCAGCAACTTGCG
>CAMDTN010000015.1 GCA_945907755.1 Singulisphaera sp. GP187
GCAATGGTCGCGGCACCAGTCGGCAACCATGGCGCCAAGCGTGCACGGATCTCGTCGGCCACAAACGGCGTGATCGGCGCCAACAAACGCAACAGCGCGTGCAGCACTTGCAACAACACCCAACGCACCACTTCGCGGTCGTTCTGCGCTTCCGCAGATTCGTCGGTGAGGCGCGACTTCACCAATTCCAAGTACCAATCGCAGAAATCGGACCACGCAAAGGCGTGCAGCGCGCGCGTCGTCTCGGCGAAGCGCATTTCGATCATGGCGGCATCCACCGTGGCGACAGTTTCCGCGCAACGCCCGAGGATCCACAGGTCTTCGGCGCGCAAGCCGCTGCGTGCCGGCGTCGCGGGGGCGGCTTCACCCAAGTTCATGGCTGTGAAGCGCGCTGCGTTCCACAGCTTGTTCACGAAGTTGCGCCCGCCTTCAAAGCGCGACTCCGCCAGCTTGATGTCTTGGCCTTCGGTGGTCAGCGACACCAAAGTCCAGCGCACAGCGTCCATGCCGTACTTGTCGCCCATCGCCAACGGATCGATGCCGTTGCCGAGGCTCTTGGACATGCGCCGCCCAAGCGCATCCAAAATGGTGCCGTTGATGTACACCGTGTGGAATGGAACTTTGTTTTCGAAGTGCAGCCCGCACATGACCATGCGCGCCACCCAGAAATAAATGATGTCGCGTCCCGTGACCAACACATCGGTGGGATAGAACTGCTTCAAGTCAGCAGTGCGCTCGGGCCAGCCAAAGACCGAGAATGGCCACAACTGCGACGAGAACCAAGTGTCCAGCACATCTTCGTCTTGGCGCAGCAGAGGCTGGCCTGATTGCGGATGCACGCTGCCTGCAGGCGGCGCTTCAACGCTGGCGAAAGCGTTGTCGTCGGCGTCGTACCAAACCGGAATGCGATGCCCCCACCAGATCTGGCGGCTGATGCACCAATCGCGGTACTGCTCCACCCAATCCAAATAGGTGCGCGTGTAGCGTTCCGGAAGGATGCGCACAGAACCGTCGCGCACGGCAGCGGCAGCGGGTTCCAACAGCGGGCGCATTTTCACGAACCACTGCTTCGACAAGTGTGGTTCCACCACCGTGTCGCAGCGATAGCAGCGCGGCAAAGGCACCACCTTTTCTTCGGTGAGCTCGATCAGCTCGGCGGCTTCCATGGCGGCTATCACCGCCTTGCGCGCTTCGAAGCGGTCCATGCCTTCGTATTTGCCGGCGTTGGCATTCAGCACTGCGCGGTCGTCGAAGATGCGCAGCTTGGCCAAGCCATGGCGTTCGCCAACAGCAAAATCGTTGAAGTCGTGCGCCGGAGTGATTTTCACCGCGCCGCTGCCCTTGGTGGGGTCTGCGTGCGTGTCGGCAATGACCGGAATGGTGCGGCCCGTCAGCGGCAACACCACGCTGTGCCCGATCAAGTCTTTCCAGCGCTCGTCGTCAGGGTGCACGGCCACTGCCATGTCGCCCAACAATGTTTCAGGACGCGTGGTGGCCACCACCACAAAACGCCCCGGCTGCCCTTCCACGGGGTAGCGCAAATGCCAGAAGCCGCAGGTCTCGTCGCGCGGTTCCGCTTCTTCGTCCGAAAGGGCGGTGCCGCAGCGTGGGCACCAATTGATCAAGCGCTCGCCACGGAATATCAGCCCTTGCTGCCACAGAGTGACGAAAGCATGGCGCACCGCGTGGCTCAGGCCTTCGTCCATGGTGAAACGGCAGCGCTCGAAATCGCAACTAGCGCCCATGCGTTCCAACTGTTCCAAGATGCGATTCCCGTACTGCTCTTTCCACTCCCATGTGCGCGCCAAGAAAGCCTCGCGCCCCATGTCTTGGCGTTTCTTGCCTTCTTTCGCCAGCGCTTTTTCCACCACATTTTGCGTGGCGATACCGGCGTGATCTGTGCCAGGCACCCACAGCGCTTTGCGCCCGCGCATGCGTTCGAAGCGCACCAGCACATCTTGCAGCGTGTTCACCAACGCGTGCCCCATGTGCAAGATGCCGGTCACATTGGGAGGCGGAATCACGATCACATAAGGCTCGCCATCACCTTGGACAGCTTCCGGTCGGAAGCAGCGCAATTCGCGCCAACGGGCAATCCAACCAGCTTCGACAGCCTGGGGCTCGAACCGAGGGGCAAGAATCTCAGGCATCGCGCAGGACCTCCATGCACCGCGATGTTCGCAACTCCGCCCCGCTCCGGCAACGCCTGCAAGCCACGCACGAGTTTTCCAAAATATGTGGGGACGCTTGAGGCAACGCCTCACTCAGGTGCGTGGAGCCGGAAGGAGCCATGCGCCCATGAGCAGCCCAGCAAGAGATGTCGTTCGCCCCATGCCAAACGCAGCCGCGGTGCGCTTGCGGATCGCACCCGCAAGCGGATCGAACATGCCCCCGAGAAAGTGGGGACGCGGCGGCTGGCGCCCGGGAGCCGGGGCGAAGCCCAAAGGGGCCATTGCCCGTGTGGACCATCGCGCGCGGGAACAGTTCGCGGGGATTGGCACGGCCCTTGTCAGCATGCGCTTGAAAGGCAACCTGCCTGCGCTGCGGCGGCAACCCGCGAATGCACTGCTGTTGCTGGCCTGCGCCGAAGGCTTCAAGGCCGGCACCTTTCGCGTGAAACACTTCGTTCTTCGCGATGACCGCCTGCACTTGTTAGTGGAAGCTGATGGACGCCGCGCCATGACACGCGGGTTGCAAGGGCTGTTCATTCGCATGGCGAGAGCGCTCAATAAACTCTGGGCGCGGCACGGCAAAGTTTTTGCAGACCGCTACGAAGATCGATTGCTCGAAACGCCCCGCGAGGAACGCAGTGTGCTGCGTGCGCTGTTCGCGGATTCTGCACCAGCGGCGAAAGGAAGTTGCCCGAGCGCTCGCCGCAGCATCAAGGACCGCGCTGCTATGCTCCCGCCCCGTGCGGCGGCTGGCTTTAGTGGTGAATCCTGTGTCTGGACGCGGACGCGCCCCTCAGGCGGCGCTGCGCGCAGCTCGGATTCTGAACGCGGCGGGGATTGAAACGGTGATTCATGAGACGCGCCGCGCCGGTGATGGCCGCGAGCATGTGCGCGAATTGGCCCGCGGCGTGGATGGCGTCATCGCGGTGGGCGGCGACGGCACTCTCGGCGAAGTCGTCGCGGGCTTGAGCGGCACCCCGGTTCCGGTGGGCATCATCCCCGTCGGCACCGCCAATGTGGTGGCGCGCGAACTGCGCATCCCACTGTCGCCAGAAAAGGCCGCGCGCGTGTTGCTGTCGGGGAAAACCCGGCAAGTGGATTTAGGCCGCGCTAACGGTCGGCCCTTCTTGGCCATGGTTGGAGTGGGCTTGGATGGCGCCATCGTGGCGGCGCTTTCGAAAGTGCGCACGGGGCCCATCAGCATGGCTTCTTATGTGCGCCCGAGCCTCGCGGCTGTGCGCGCCTATGCCTGGCCGGAACTGAAGGTGGAAATCGACGGCCGCGCTTTGGAAGTGCCCTGCTACGGCATCCTCGCCTGCAACACAGCCAACTACGGTGGCATTTTTCATTTAGTGCCAGGGGCTTCTTGCTCCGACGGGCTATTGGATTTGCATGTCTGGACAAAGCCGGGCAGCACAGCAGCGCTGCGGCGCTTCGCGGCAGGGCTTTTCCGCCGCCGTTCCTCTAAGAGCATCACGCATTACGCGCAGGCAAAGCAGGTGCGCATCAGCGCTCTCAACGGCAGCGCAGTAGACGCACAAATAGACGGCGATATCCTCGGCACCACGCCGGTGGACATCGAACTCCACGCCGGCCAAGCGAGGCTCTTCGCGCCATGACCATGAAGCTCCCCGATCCTGTGAGCGACGGCCGCATCGGCATCGGCCCCGGCCATCCGCTGCTGCTCATCGCGGGCCTGTGCATTGTCGAAGGCGAAGAAGCCACGCTGCGCCAAGCCGCGGCGTTGCAGCGCGACCTTGCGGGGCTGCCGCTGACATTTGTGTTCAAGGCATCGTTCGACAAAGCCAATCGATCATCGATCAGCAGTCACCGTGGCCCAGGCATGACCGAAGGCTTGCGCATCTTGGCCAAGGTGAAAAGCGAATTGGGTTTGCCCATCCTGACGGATGTGCACGAACCGCAGCAGTGCGCCGCCGCGGCCGAAGTGGCCGACATCTTGCAGATCCCCGCGTTCCTTTGCCGCCAAACGGATCTGTTGGTGGCGGCCGCACGCACGGGCCGCATCATCAATGTGAAGAAGGGCCAATTCTTGGCGCCTTGGGACATTGTGCCGCTGCTGCAAAAAGTGCGCGACGCGGGCAACCCGAAGGTGACCATCACCGAGCGCGGCGCCAGCTTTGGCTACAACACTTTGGTGAATGATTTTCGCGCGCTGCCGCAAATGCGCGCGCTCGGTGTGCCCGTCGTGTTCGACGCCACGCATTCGGTGCAACAGCCTGGTGGCCATGGCTCGCATTCCGGTGGCGACCGCAACATGGTTCCTCCGCTGGCACGCGCTGCCGCCGCTGTTGGAGTGGACGGCCTCTTCTTCGAAGTGCACGAAGACCCATCCCGTGCGCTGAGCGACAAAGACAACGCGCTGCGCCTCGCCGACCTGCGCCCCTTGGTGCAAGACCTCCTCGCCATCCGCAAAGTGGTGGAGCAATCCAACGCGTCGCGAGCCTGAATGGCGGATGACCCCAAGGGGATTTGAACCCCTGTTCCAAGGATGAGAACCTTGTGTCCTAGACCGGGCTAGACGATGGGGCCGAATGGAACGAGCGAAGTTACGGGCGCCAAGCGCCGTGTTCAAGCACTCAAGCGGGTTCGGATGCGGCCAGATCGGCCCCGCGCAACAGGCGTTCGCGGCAGCGCACAGCCCCCAAAATGCGGGCGCAATCGAACAGCGGCGGCCCCGCCGTGCGTCCCGTGAGCGCAGCACGCACCGGATGCACGAACACACCGAAACCAATGCCGCGAGCGGTGCAGAATTCGCGCGCTGCGGCTTCCATGTCCGCTGTCAGCGGCAATGGATCGGCGAGCGTTGCAGCCCAATCGCGCAGCATGGCTGCGTTGGCTGCGTCCTTCTTCAAGTTCTTCAGCGCCTTCTCTTCCATCGTCGGCTGCGCCGCGAAAACCCAGCGCGAGAATTCGACGATGTCGCCAAAAGCCTTCAAGCGTTCGTGCTCGGCGGCGGCGATGGCGGCCACCTGCGCTTCCGCAGCGGCTGACAATGGCTCTGCAACCAGCCCAGCTTTCACCAAGTGCTGGCGCACGCGCGGCAACACTTCTGCCAACGGCATGCGCCGAATGTAGTCGCCGCTGATCGAAGCGAGCTTCTCGATGTTCAAACGCGCACCAGATTTGTTGATGCGCCCGATGCTGAAGCGCTCGACCAATTCCGCGCGCGTCATCAATTCGGTCTTGTCGTCGAACGACCAACCGATGAGCGCCAGCCAATTGATGAATGCCTCGGGGTGATAATCCCGCGCTTGGTAATGCTCGAGCGCGGCTTCAGGATGCTTGCGCTTGCTGAGCTTGCCTTCGCCGGCGGGCCCGAGAATGAGCGGCAAATGCCCATAGCGCGGCACCTCCCAACCCATGGCTTTGAAGATGATGATCTGTTTGAAGCAGTTGGTGAGGTGATCTTCGCCACGCAGCACATGGGTGATGCCCATGCTGTGGTCGTCGATGACCACCGCGAGGTTGTAGATGGGCGTGCCATCGCCGCGCACGAGGATGATGTCCTCGATGTCAGCGTGCTCCACCGTGATCTCGCCGCGCACCAAGTCGTCCAGCACCGTCTTGCCTTCGGGCACGCGCAAGCGCCAAGCCGGCACTTCCCCTGCAGCGATGCGGCTCGCTGCGTCAGCGGCACTCACCGCACGGCAAGCGCGGTCGTAACGGAAGGGTTGGCGCGTGGCTTCTTGCGTCGTGCGCAGTGATGCCAAGCGTTCGCGGGGGCAGAAGCAGGGATAGAGCACGCCTGAAGCCTTCAGCTCAGCGATGGTCGCAGCATAAATCGGCTGGCGTTCGCTTTGGCTGTAGGGGCCAAAAAGGCCGCCTTGCTCGGGGCCTTCATCAGGATCCAAACCCAGCCAGCGCAGTCCTTCAAAGATGGTCTGGCGTGCGGCATCGGTGTTGCGCGCGGCATCGGTGTCTTCCATGCGCAGCACAAAGCTGCCGCCTTGCTGCCGCGCATAAAACCAGTTGAACAACGCAGTGCGCGCACCGCCCACATGCAAGTAGCCCGTGGGAGAAGGAGCAAATCGGACGCGGACGGGCTTCATTGTGTGGGTCTCAGAGAGGCGCCACCCGGAGTCGAACCGGGCTGAACGGATTTGCAATCCGCTGCCTAACCGCTTGGCTATGGCGCCGGGTAGGGCGCGGATCGTAGCCGCGTCCGGCAGCGCGATCAATCAGGAGGATCGGCTTCGCAACGCCCACTGCTAAGGTGCAGCGCGATGGAAAATGGGGTCTATCTCGACAACGCAGCCACTTCGTACCCGAAGCCGCCCTGCGTGCGCGCAGCGGTGTTGCACGCGCTGGATAGCGTTCATGCCAGCGCTGGCCGCGGCGCGTACCGCGAGGCCAAAGAAGCCGGGCACATCTTGGACAGCACCCGTGCGTCACTGGCGCGCTTGCTGCGTGTGCAAGCGCCCGAGCGCATCGTGTTCACACTCAATTGCACCGATGCACTGAACCTCGCCATCAAGGGTGTGCTGCGCGCCGGTTGGGGTTCCACGCAAGGCGCGCAATCCGCATCCCGCGCGCTGCCCCGCGTGGTCACCACGGACATGGACCACAATTCTGTGCTGCGCCCACTGGCGGCGCTGCAACAGCAGCAAGGCATCGAAGTCGAGCGTGTGCCCGCCGACGCAGATGGTTGCGTGGCTGCGACAAATTTCACTGCAGCGCTGCGCAAACCGACGCGACTGGTGGTGATGCAGCACGCGTCGAATGTTTCTGGCAGTTTCCAACCCATCGCCGAAGTGGCGCAGGCCGCACACGCAGCAGGAGCGTTGTTCCTCGTGGATGCCGCGCAGACCATGGGTTCACTGCCGCTGTATCCGGAAGCCCTCGGCATCGATCTGCTCGCATTCCCAGGGCACAAATCGCTGTTGGGGCCACAGGGCACAGGCGCGTTGTGGGTGGCTCCGCATGTGGATCTTTCAACTGTGCGCGAAGGAGGCACCGGCAGCCGTTCCGAAGAAGCAACGCAACCTGCATTCTGGCCCGACCGCCACGAAGCTGGCTCGCACAATTTGATAGGGCTCGCAGGGCTCGGCGCTGCGGTTGAATGGATTCTGAACGAAGGCGTCGAGAACATTGCTGCACGCAAGCACGCGCTGATCGAACGCATGCTGGCGGGGCTCAGCGACATCCGCGGCGTCACCTTGCACGGACCAAAGCAAGCGGCACGCCGCACGGCAGTGTTCTCACTGACCTTCGCAGGCCAGGACCCCATGGAAGTTGGGCGGCAATTGGATTTGCGCCACGGCGTGAAAGCGCGTGCGGGGCTGCATTGCGCACCCTTCGCGCACAGGACTCTGGGCACCTTGCCCCACGGCGCGGTGCGCTTGTCGGCAGGCACATTCACCAGCATCGAGGATGTGGACCGCGCACTCGCCGCGGTGGCCGACCTCGCGCGCGGCTGCTGAAGCTAGGGCGAAGCGCGCGCAGTGCGTCCGCTGCACACGCGCGCAACCGCACCGCTGCCTTAGAGCCCCAAGTAGCGCGGGCCGCCGTTGTCTTGCGGCACCGTCCAACGAATCTGCTCGTAAGGATCGGCGATGTCGCAAGTCTTGCAGTGCACGCAATTGCTGGCGTTGATTTGGAGTTTGCGGTCAGCGCCAACACCGGCCATTTCATAGACCGCCGCGGGGCAGAAGCGCTCACACGGATTGCCGTACTCCTCGGTGCAGCGCGTGCGGCACAGATCGGTATCGGCCACCAGCAAGTGGCTGGGCTGCTGCTCTTCATGGATAGAGCCGGCATGAAATACGCCCGTCACTTTGTCGAAAGTGAGCTTGCCATCGGCTTTGAATGCGGCGCGACCAGCTTGCGCGTCGCCCTTCCCCATGGCTTCGTGGTCTGCATGCAGCGGCAAGCGATTGGCGAAGATCTTTCCGCCCAAGACATTGGCGATGCCCGCCACGAACTTGCCCACGCGGAATCCGTGGCGCGCAAAAGCCGCACGCCAATTGCGCGTGCGCCAAAGTTCGTCGCGAATCCAAGATGACTGAATGCGCACTTCGTAGGCCGCGAGCGTGGCTTCGCTCATGCATTCTTCAGGCTCCGCTGCCGCCAGTAATGCGTCGGCAATGGTGTCGCCCGCGCGCATGCCTGAACCGATCGCCGTGTGCACGCCCTTCAAGCGCGCGATGTTTAGCAAGCTGCCGCTATCGCCCACAATCAAGAAGCCATCCCCGTGGCTCTTGGGTCGCGACCACCAACCACCTTCGGGAACCGTCTTTGCACCAGCCTTCAGCAAAGTGCCGCCCGCGAGAATCGACGCGATGCGCGGATGCGTTTTCCAGAGCTGGAAGTTCTGCCATGGGTCGCTTGCTGGGTCGGGGTTGTCCAACGCCGTCACAAAACCAATGCTCACCTTTGTGTCGCTCAGGCCATAAACCCACGAGCCGCCATAGCCGCTGTTATTCAGAGGCCAGCCCGCTGTGTGAATCACTTCGCCTTGGCGCACGCGGCCAGCAGGGATGTCCCAAAGTTCCTTGCAGCCTGTGCCATAGACCTGCGGGTTGGGCCCATGAAGCCCAAGTGTCTCAACCAAGGTGCGCGTCAGCGAGCCGCGGCTGCCTTCACCCAGCACTGTCACCCGAGCGCGCACTTCTGAACCCAACTCGAAGGCAGCGCCTTCACTGCCATCGCGTGCGCGCCCGCGGTCGACCAATTGCACGCCGCGAACCTTGCCCTCTTCGATCAACAACTTCTCAGCGGGCATACCTTCGGCCACTGTGATGCCGAGGGCTTCCACCTGTTCTTTCATCCAGCGCACCGCCTGCGACAACGTGATGATGACCGCGCCGTGGTTTTTCAGAGTTGGTGGGATGAAGGGCAGCTTGCTTGCGCCGCGCTCCGAAAGGGTCAACACTGTTTCGCCAGTGACATCGGCCTCCACCGGAAAGCCTTGCGCGCGCCAATCTGCGCCCAGCAGTTCTTCAATCCCGCGTGGGTCCATGATGGCGCCGGAGAGGATGTGGTCCCCTGCTTCGCGACCCTTTTCCAGCACCATGATCTCGAAGCGCCCGGCGGCGCCTTGGTCTTTCAGGCGGCGGCCCAAGCGCAGCGCGGCGGCAAGATTCGCCGGGCCTGCACCCACAAACAGGACATCCACCGGCATCACATCGCGGTCCATGAGCATCTCCGTTGCGAGTCTAACCAGTGCTGCGAAGCTCATGCTCCACTGCGGCTAGCACTGCTGCGAACGCTGCGCGCAGCGGCCCCGGATGCGATGCTCCTGCAGCCAGCATGTGCCCACCGCCACAGAAGTGCTGCGCCAAGCGCAGCGCGCTCCAAGGCGCACGAGTGCGGAAACTGAACTTCACACCATCGGGCTCTTCGCGCACAAAGACTGCGATGCCCACGCCTTCGATAGAGCGCAGTTGATTCACAAAATCCTCGCTGTCAGCCCGTAGCGCTCCAGTGGCACGAAACATTGACTGCGTGACATGGCCCAGCGCACAGCGGCCATCATGCAGCACTTCGATGCTCGCGAGGAATTGACTGAGCAGTTGTTTGCCCGCCAACGATTCGCGTTGCCCCAATTCTGCGGCCACGCGCTGCGGTTGGGCACCGGCGCGCACCAAACGCTGCGCCGCTGCAAAGGCGCGTTCGTCGGAATTAGACCAACGGAACCAGCCGGTGTCGTTCACCAAAGCTGTGTACAGCGCGTCCGCAGCTTGCGGCTGTATTGGCCAATTCAGTTCTTCCAGAATCTCTTGCACCAGGACGCCGGTGGACGCAGCCCCGGTGTCCACCAAATGCAGCTTGGAGAATGCGACCGGCGCTGGGTGATGGTCTACACACAGCACAGGAAACGATGCGGCCCTCAGCGGCGCTTCCATACGGCCAATGCGCGGCCACGCGTTGTTGTCCAAGACCAAGGCGAGATCAGCATGGGCCACAGCTTCGCGCGCCGCAGCGTCGTCACTGATGACCCGCACCGGCACACCTTGCACAAGAAACTCAAACAACCTTGGTGCCGGTTCGTCCAAGAGGACCAACGGCAAACAGCCATGAGCAGTGAATGCAGCGGCCATGGCCACGGCAGCCCCCAAAGCGTCGCCATCAATTTGCACATGACCCAACAACAACGGCCGCTGGCATTCGCGCAGCGCTTGCAACAGTGCCACGCGCAATTCTGCTGACGTGTGAGTGATCACTGCGGTGCTCCTCCCTTGGGGCCTGCACTCAGCGCCGCTGCGCTCCGCGTTTGCAACCAGACGCGCTTGCAATCTGCTTCCAGCACGCCGCGCACATCGACAAACCCGTGGTGCAGCAAGGCACAAGCCGCGGCGTTGCGCACAGACGCATCGGCATCAGTCAACAATGCGCGCAACGCAGGCACCAAATGCCAATTGTCTTGGCCTGCCAGTGCGAGTGCAGCACACTCGCGCACTAAAGGCACAACATCGCGCACAAGGCTCAGCAGCAGCGAGCGATTGCGGTCGCTGCGCCCTCGGCCCAAAGCCAAGGCCGCCGTGGCCCGCGCCAGCGCCGCAGCACCGAGCGCAGCAGTCTCCACCGCAACGAAATGCTGTTCGTCCCATGCACCGCGCGCTAGCCGCGCCAAGGCAAGCGTGCGCACCAATTCTTCTGGATGCTGCAACAAACTTGCGATGTGGTTGCCACGCGGTCCTTGCAGCAGCAGCTCTGCCGCCAACTCCGCCGTTGCAAAACCTTCCGCTGGGTCCAGTGCTTGCAACAACAGGGCTTCGAACGCCTCCGGAGTCGCGTTGCGTTCCACCATGTCCAGAAATGTGCTGCTGACATCGGCGGGCACTAAGGACAACACCGTGCCGGCTTCGGACGCAGGCAAAGCAGCTTGCAAGGACTCCGCCGCCTCGGCTGCCGCCCAACGCACCTCGTCGCTGCGATCCAGCAAACCTGCAAGCAGCGCTTGAATTGGCACCTGTGCCCGAGCCTCTACTGCCGCAGCAAACGCAGCCACGCGCTCGGCCGCGGCACCCACCGCCAGCAATTCCGTCAGCATGGCACTACCGGCCGGGTGCGCTAGCAGCGCCAGTGCGCGCGCCACCGCAACGCGCTGCGTAGCCGCGAGCTTTGGGGCAGTGGCCAGCAGAAAAGGAGCGTGCGCGGGAAGCGGTGCATCCAAAACTCCGGCGAGCGCAGCAGATTCCAGCAACAGCGTCGCCACAGGCAGTTGCGGCGCGAGGACACTGCCGGATTGGCGCGCGGCTTCTGGCAGCGCGGCGAACAAGCGTTCATCCGCGTACAGACTGGGCAAGATGTCTTGCAGCGCTGCGCCAGCAGGCAAGCCGGCCAACTCTGCCAAGAGTGCCACACGCGTTGGCGGGCACGGTCGCGCCAACACTGCTGCCAGCAACACGCGCCGCTGTTCCCCACGCAAGCGCTGCAAAGCATCCAGCGCCGCCGCGCGCCACGGACATGCCACCGCGGCAGCATCCAACAACACCAAAGCGCCCGACAGGCCGGCCTCTTCCAAATGCAGCATCGCCCAAGTCGCAGTTGCTTGGTCTTCGCGCAGCAACGCGTGGCCGTAATTGCGTAGTCCGCTGGGCCCGCGAGCCGCAGCTTCCAATACCACCAAGCGCACCGTGGCCACCGGATGCGCTGCATGGCGCGTCGCCAGCGCAACAATCTCGTCCGCTGTTGCCAATGCCATCAGCGCTTGCGCGCTGGATTCCACAAAGGCCCGCTCGACACTGCCAACCGGTGCAATGCCCAGCAGATAGCGCTCTGCTTGGCTCGCCGGCTGCGCCACCAACGAGACGACGCTGCAGCACAACAGGATCAAACAAAGGAACGGGCGCATGAGCCCCAAGTTACGGGTCTCACCGCGGCTGGTCAATCAAACAGCGTTCCCGCAAAAGCACAGCGACGGAGCAACCTGCATGAGGCTGCTCCGTGCGCTTGCAGAAAAGACTGTGTTCAGCAGGTCACTGAACAGGAGTCCAGGTGTTGCCGTCGATGGACACCGCGCCGTTGATGGCAGGAGGGCTGCTCATGTCGCCTGCCACAGTGTAGGCCGCGTCAAATGCGGGCGGTGCACCTGCGTCGTAGGTAAGCGCATCCATGCGTGTTTGGATGATCTCGCCACGCTGATTCACATGGAAAGTACGGTTGCCCGTGGTGCTCGCGCCCACCGGCCATCCGTAGCACGACCAGATGTTTTCGCAGTTGTCGTCGCCGTACACGCCAGGCCCACCGTTAGCTACTTCGGCAACGCCTGCTGGTGGATTGGCCGCGCTCGGTAGGAAGATGCGGAAGAAGTAGCCAGACTTGCTGACATAACCGTTGGCATCAACGTTTTGGAAAGTCGCAGCCAAGATGGGCGGATCCAAAGGAACCACTGGGCCGTTGCCGCGCAAATTCAACGCGCTCAGGCCCGACAGCTCGCCGAAGCAGCCGTATTCGCCGGTGCCGTCGAGGTCGTTGTCAACAGCCCCCATGGACTGGAACTGCGCTTGGGATGTGACCAAGTTGCGCAGCGTGGAAATGGCATTGGACTCGTTGGCCGCAAGGCGCGACGCGAGCAAGTTTGGCACCGCAATAGCCGCGATGATGGCGATGATCGCTACGACGATCATCAACTCGATCAGAGTAAAACCAGATTGATTGCGCTTCATGAGGGCTCCTATTGAGGACGGTTCGGCTGATTCAGCGAACCGCTCCTACCGGGCTAACGCTCGGACTATCGCCCTGTACTTCAGCAGATGTTCCTCGCCGTGAACGGCAGGCTGCTTCAGCCAAGGCACAGAGACGGCCCGCCATGGGGCTTCCAGATTCTTCTTCGGCAAGCGCTCGTGCTTCCTTCAGCGCAACCTCACAAAGCCCCTCATCTAACGCTTGCAGCACGCCAAAGGCACGCACGCGAGCGAGTTTGGGGGCAAGGCTTCTGGCCTGATTCGCAAGCACGGTCGCGTCAGCGCTGCGTCCATCGCGCCGTGCAAGGTCCGCCAGAGCGATCAGCACTTCCGCGCGCTGCGCCGCATCGGTGCAGCGCTGCAACGCCGTGTCGTACCAACGCACGGCTAGGTGAAGGTCGCCAGATTTGTCTGCCAGAAACGCTGCCAAGAGCGCTGGTTTGGCAGTATTCGGAAAGCGTTCGGCCAGAGCTGCAACGCCCGCCTGCGCGGCTGGCATGTCCGTTCGCGCCAACGCGAACAGCGGCTCCATCAGCGCATCAACGCCTGGGTCGGGAGTGGCAAAACCAACAACCAGCAGCACCACCGCTACGGCAGCCGCACACCCATACAACGCACACCGCTTGAGCACAGCGCTGCGCATCAGTGAGGCGTCAGTGCTTCTTGAAGTTTCATGATGGGCAAGAAGATGGCCAGCACGATGCCGCCCACAACGCCACCCATCACAGCGATCAACAGTGGCTCGATGAGCGACGTGAGGCTCTTCACTTCGGCCTCCACCTGTTGGTCATAGAACTCGCTGATCTTCTCTAGCAGGACTTCCAGCGAGCCTGAGCGTTCGCCAACACCGATCATGCGCACCACCATGGGTGGGAACACTTTTTCGCGTGCGAGCGGCGCGGCCAGCGTGTCGCCTTGGCGCACGCTTTCCATGGAACGCATGACTGCCGAGCGCACCACGACATTGCCGGCCGTTTCCGCCACGATTTCCAGTGCAGCCAAGATGGGCACGCCACTCTTCACCATCGTTGAAAATGTGCGGGCGAAACGCGACAACGCCACCTTGCGGAACAAGGGACCGAAGACGGGCACCGTGAAACGGAGATGATCCATCGTGCGCTGCCCCGCTGGAGTGCGCTTCCACATGATGAAGCCGAAAACCATGACTCCGATCACTGCGGCACACACAAGGAAGTTGTCTTTCAGCGCCATACTGATGGCCATCACCGCTTTGGTGACGCCCGGCAATTCCACGCCGAGGCCATCGAAGATCTCTTTGAAGCGTGGCACGATCACGATTAGCAAGAAGCCCGTGATGGCGAATACCATCGCCAAACTGACCACGGGGTAAGTCATCGCGGACTTGATCTCGCGCCGCAGCCTCGCACTGGCCTCGAGGTATTCGGCAAGGCGCACCAGAATCTCGTCTAACTGACCGCTGGCTTCGCCTGCCTTCACCATGCTGACATACACCGTAGGAAACACCTTCGGGTGCCGCGACAGCGCCTTGGATAAATCCAACCCTGAACGGATGTCCGCGATGACCGTCTCGGTGATGGCAGCAAGTTTCTGACTCTCCGCTTGCTCGGCAAGAATGGAGAGGCATTCGAGCAGCGGCAATCCTGCGCTGATCATGGTTGCCAACTGGCGCGTGAAGAGCTCGATTTCGCCGCGCTTCATCGCGCGGCGGCGGCGAGGTGGCGTCTTGGGCGCGTTGCCGCGCAGCATTTCCAATTCGGGGGCCTGAGTGCCGCGGGTTGCCGTGCTCATGCAGGGGCCCCAGCCAACGGACGCGGTGATGCCATCATGCGCAGGAGGTCTTCCTTGTCTGTCGAATGCTCCATAGCAGTCTCGCGCGAGATCAAGCGCCGCTGCACCAACGAGCTCAGCGACGCGTTCATGGTTTGCATGCCCTCGCGGCCGCCAGTTTGAAGCTGCGAATAAATCTGATGGGCTTTGTCTTCGCGGATCAGCGCACGAATGGCTGCGTTGGCCACCATGATCTCGGCTGCCAAGGCGCGCCCTCGCCCAGTCTGATTGGGCAGCAATTGTTGGCAGAACACAGCCTGCAGCACGAAACTCAGTTGGGTGCGGATTTGCTGCTGCTGCCACGCAGGGAACACATCGACGATGCGGTTGATCGTTTGCACCGCGTCTGACGTGTGCAAGGTGCCAAAGGTGAGATGGCCCGTTTCTGCCAGCGTTAGCGCAGCCTCGATGGTCTCGAGATCCCGCATTTCGCCGATGAGCACCACGTCTGGGTCTTGGCGCAACACCGAGCGCAACGCCTTGCCGAATTGATGCGTGTCCGAGCCCACTTCGCGTTGGTTGATCAGCGCGCGCTTGCCGCGATGCAAGAACTCAATGGGGTCTTCGATGGTCACCACGTGCACATCGCGCGTGCGATTGATGTGATCGATCATGGATGCCAGCGTGGTGGACTTACCACTGCCCGTGGAGCCAGTTACCAGCACCAGCCCCTTGGGCGTCGTGCACAGCGATTCGCACAGCTTCACCGGCAGCCCAAGCGCGTTCATTGTCTGAACTTCGAAGGGGATCATGCGGAATACTGCGGCCACGGCCCCGCGTTGCAAGAACACATTGGCGCGAAAGCGCCCGATACCTTCCACTGCGAAGGACATATCCAATTCCCAGTCTCGCTCGAAGGTCGCAATCTGCTCGTTGTTCAGAATCGAATAGGCGAGGCGGCGCGTCTCGTCGCCAAGCAGCGCTTCCGATGCGAGATCCAGCAACTTGCCATGCAAGCGGATCTTTGGCGGCGCTCCGGGGGACAGATGGAAATCTGACCCTCCCCGCGTGACCAGCGTGGAAAGATAATCCTCAAGGTGTGGCATGAGTGCGCCGCGCACAGGGCGCAGGCACTTCCACTATCGGCAGCAGAGCAATTCAGACAAAGCCGCGCATGCGCGCAGCTTCAGTCTTCGTCGCCGTGGTGCGGTTTGTAGTCAGCAGCCATCTGCTTGGCGAGCGAAGCCGGCACCTGCAGGTACGGCCCCGGAGACATGCTGAAC
This sequence comes from Singulisphaera sp. GP187, assembly GCA_945907755.1. Classification (GTDB taxonomy): domain Bacteria; phylum Planctomycetota; genus SXUL01. The sequence continues at coordinate 15,853 of CAMDTN010000015.1, forward strand.
GCCCCTTCGCCGCTGGTGAGTGCAGTGAGGGCCCGCGCGTAGTCGTTGGCTTCTTCAAGCGGCATTTCGGCCTTCAGCACCTGCAATTCACCGTGCTGATCCATGCCAATAATGCGCCCACGCCGTGTGGTGAGGTCGCCGCTGACATCGCCCATGAACTGCCCAGGGATAACGATGTCCAAGTGCGCGTACGGTTCCTGTAAACTGGGACGCGCTTTCGACACCGCATCCAAGAAAGCCCTCCCACCTGCGATCTTGAAAGCCGCTTCGCTGGAATCGACATCGTGAAACTTGCCGTCGCGGACGCTCACTTTCACATCGCGCAAGGGGAATCCTGCCAGCGCGCCATGCGCCATCTTCTCGCGCACGCCCTTCTCGATGGCCGGCTCGAAGTTGCGCGGAATTGAACCGCCATAAATGTCCCACGACCACACCAAGCCGGTGCCTGGAGGCGCCGGTGCAACGGCCAAGAACACTTCAGCGAATTGCCCGCGTCCACCGCTTTGTTTCTTGTGGCGGTAATGCCCTTCTGCCGTGCCGAGGATGCACTCGCGGTAGGCGATATGCGGTTTGTGCGCCTCCACTTCCACGCCGAAGCGTTCGCGCATGCGCTTGAGCATTAAGTCGAGATGCAGTTGACTCATGCCGTTCACCACTTGCTCGTGCGTGGCGCTCTCGCGATGGGGCACGAAGGTGGGGCACTCTTCCGCGATCTTGTGCAACGCCTCAGAGATTTTCGCTTCGTCGCCGCGAGTCTTGGGCACCACTGCAACGGCGTACATGGGCACGGGACACGGCGCACGGCGCACGATGAGATCGCTGGTGTGATGCCCGATGACATCGCCCAAGTGCAGTGAATCCAGCTTGGGCAACACGATCAGCTCGCCCGGCCCAGCATCGGTGACTTCGACAGTCTCGCGCCCGTGGGCTTTGAGAATGTGCGAGGCGCGTTCGCGTTTGTCGGTGCTGAACACCACGAAGTGGTCGCCGGCTTTCAATTGGCCTTGGATCACGCGCACATGCGCGATCTTGCCCACATGGCGGTCGATCTGCACGCGCCACACATAGGCAAGGAACGGCGCGTCAGGCAACGCAGCCATGGGTTCGGGCGGGTGCGTCGGGTCGCTCCGCGGAGCGACGATGCGCTTCGCATCGGCTGGGCTTGGGCCCAACTCAGTAATCAAGCGCAGCACCGTGTCCACGCCTTCGTCCTTTTCGGCGCTGGTGAACACAACAGGAATCACACGACCAACAGCCACCGCTGTGCGGGACGCACGGGCCACATCTTCTGCGGCGATGGTCTCGCCTTCGAGGTAGCGCGCCATCAGGTTGTCGTCCACTTCGACCACCGCCTCCACCCACTCTTGGCCGCGGTCGCCGAGTGCGGCCGGCGGATTCCACGGAATGCAGCGGTTGCCGAAAGCAACGCGAATGTTTGCGAGCACATCTGCGAGGGTGCCCGCTGCTTGGTCGCACTTGGTCACGATGATGGCGCGCGCCTTGCCGGCTTCGTGCGCCATCTGAAACACCTTGCGCGTGTTCACCATCACGCCTGAGTGCGCGTTCACGCAGACCAGCGCGAAGTCCGCCACATCGATGCCCATAGACGCATCGCCGATGAAGTCCGGGTACCCGGGCGTGTCCACCAATTCGATGGACTTCCCCGCATGCGTCATGCGTGCGATGGCCAGCGAGATGGTGTGGTGCCGCTCCTTTTCGTCCGCTTCGTAATCGAGAAAGGTGGTGCGCTCTTTGATGGTGCCGATGCGCTGGATCGCGCCCGCGCAGGCCAACATGTGCTCAGCTAGCGTGGTCTTGCCAGCGTCACCATGTCCAACGAGAACCACATTTCTCAGATCAACAGGCGCCGGGTGGGTCATGTCTCGCTCCTTGCACTTTGCTTGCCCCTGAGACTACGGCGAAGCCCCCAACGGCGTCCAGCGCTGCCGCACGACCAAGATCAACAACAAGGGGCGCTCCCTGCCGTTGCAGGAAACACCCCTTTATTCAGCGGCAAGGCACTAACAGCGAAGCCGCCGACGCGTATGCGTCAGCGGCACGCCCCGCCCGATCCTCAAGCACTCAGCGGCTAATGACAATTTCCACGCGGCGGTTACGCGCACGAGCTTCGGCGGTTTTCTGCGCTACAAGCGGCTTGGTTTCGCCCAAACCGACGCAGGTGATCTGCTCGCCTTCGAGCTTGCCCTGCTTGACCAAATACGCCTTAACGGCTTCGGCACGAGCCAAGCTCAAGGCTTCATTGGTTTTCCACTTGCTTGCGGACTTCTTGATGGGCGAGTCATCGGTGTGGCCTTCCACGGTCACCTTGCAGTCGGCGTGCTGGCTCAAGGCCTTGGCAACCTTGCCCAACAACTTCTGGCCCGCTTCAGTCACATCAGCGCTGCCCGAAGCGAACATGTCTTTCGAGTTCAGACGCAGCAGCGTCCCGGTGGTGCCGCGCGAGGCCACTTCGATGTTCTTGTCGGCAAGGACAATTTTCGGCGCCTTGAGTTCCGCATGAACTACAGGCTTCTCCGGCTCCACTTCCGTCCTAGGCGCATCAGTGCTCGCAGGTTTGACAGCGGCTTGCCCACGCAGCTCTTCGATTTCGCCGCGCTGAGCGTCCATCTGCTTCTGCATGACGAGGCGCGTAGAACCGGCGTCACCGAGCTGACGCTTGAGGCCTTCGTTCTCGGCCGCACGCTCGCTGAGCGCACGGTCCTTTTCTTGCAACAGCTCTTCATTCCCTGAGCATCCGGCCAGCAGAGCTGTGCCCACCAGTGCTCCAACGATTGAAAACTTCAACATGATCACAAACCTCCCCTGTATGCGGCGCGCGTCACTCAACGCGTGCCAGTCCCAGCCACAAATCCAGAATCTGTGGCCCCGCGATCATCACCATCAACATTCCGAGGGCCAGAAAAGGTCCAAAGGGAATCTGATGGTCTTTGCGAACAGCCATGCGGATCACACCGACAAGCGCGCCGCTAATCGAAGCCACGACGAGTGCGAGGAAAACCCAGAGGCCGAGGACCGCTCCCATGGCTCCGATCATTTTCACATCACCCAAGCCCATGGCATCGCGTTTCCAAATGCGCGAGCCGATCCAACCCACTAGCCAAAGCACTCCCGCACCCAGCGCCATGCCCAGCAGGCCGTTGAGCGCAGCGTCCGTGCGCACAGCCCAAACACCGTTACCTGCGACATGCAACAGCATTTTGCCGTGTTGCACTTCAGGAGCGGCGAAGGCCAGCAACGGACCCACGATCATGCCGCCGATCGTCAGTTGATCTGGCAGGATGCGGTAGTCCCAGTCGATCAGCGCCAACACCAGCAACACGCAGAAGATCAGTGTCATCACCGCGAAGTGCAGCCACAGCGCACCTTGCTCAGGAATCCCACGCAGCAGTTGCGCGCCACCAAGGAACCACGCAGCACCTGCAAACCAAGCTGCTGTCGTGAGTTCCACGAGTGGATAGCGCAGCGAGATTCGGGTTCGACAGTTGCGGCAACGCCCACGCAACAATAGCCATGACAGAAGTGGGAGGTTGTCCCTCCACGAGATCCACGCGCTGCACTGCGTGCAACGCGAGCGAGGACGCACGATGCTCATGCATTCGCGTGGCAGCCGGTAAGCCACCACATTCAGGAATGAGCCAACGCACGCTCCCACGATCCCGAGGAATACAAGGATCAGGAACTCCCCTGTCTGCTCCACGGCGACTCCGAAGGCTTCGCAAAAGTCGCCCGGAATCTCCACCGCCTGGAAACACCGGATGGCACCAGTCTTGCTGAGCAACCAAGAGTGGAACTCAGGGACCGGACGGCGGAAGTCTATTCCCAGCGCATTCAAGCTGCAAGCGAGCATCCGCTCAGAAACACAGCGAGCGAACGCATCCCGAAGATACGCTCGCTCGTGGTGCTGCTGCCGCTGCGAGGCGACGGCAAGTTCAAGCCATCAGAAGGAAACGGCCATGACGAAGTTGTTGTAGCGCTGACGGCCGTTGGTGGCTGCGTCGTTGCGGAAGCTTGCTTGGAAGCGGAAGAAGCGCCGGTTCCGCAACTGTGGGGCACCGATCTGGGCGGGGTTGTTCAAGACCAGCGGATTGGTGATTCCCGTGGCCGGAGTGCCTGTGAAGTAGGTCAACAGGCCGGTGGTTGCACCGATTGCTGTGTTGGGGCTGGCGATGGCCGTGGCGCCTTCCAACTGCCAAAGGGCTGTGGTGCCCGCGGGCTGTTGCGCTGGGCTCGGCGACAAAGCGAAGTTCTGGTAGACGGGGATTCCCAAGGTCACATTGGTGTCGTAGAAATTCGAGCGCGCGGCCGAATTCAGCGCGACGAAAGTGAAGCGCATGTCATAGATGTCACAACCAGCGCCCGAAGAAGCGTTGGTTCCGTTGAAGCAGTTGGCTGTGAAGGCCTTGGGGGCGCCGACCAAGCGACGAGCTGGGGTGTTCGCTGCCGAGCGGTAGCGGTTGAGATTCAGCAGCAGCACGGTGTTTGGGTCGAGGTTCTGCTCGAACACCAGCTGCCCAACACCAGCACCGCTGCCGATGTAGTCCAGCGGGTTGGTGAACACAGGGAATGGGAAATAACTCGTGAACCCCGGCCCGCAGTTGTAGGGGGTTGGGTTGTTCAGGCGCACCGCGCCAAGCGTTCCGGCCGCCGGGGTTGCGGTAGACATGGGGCAATTCCCGTTGTTATTCGGCGGGTTCAGGTTCAAAGGATCTGGGATCTGCACCGGCACGATGTTGTAGTTGGCCATGTACAACGGTGACAGCCCGTTCACGTTGGCTGGGCAATTGATCGGCGCTGTGGTGCTGGTCATGCCGCCCCACGCCACATAGCCCGGGTAGGTGACCTGATTCACGAAATTCTGCACGGGGCCCCACTCGATCAATTCCAAAGAGTTGCGTGGTGCACCGAGGTCCACAGCCTCGTACTCGTGCATGGTGTGGCTGCCGCCCTGCGGATTGATAGTTGGGCCAAGGTTGTTGGCGGGATTGTCGAAGGGCGCCACGAGGCCAGGCGGGTTCACCGTTCCGCCAATGGTGCCGAGCGGCCCGGGGAAAGTGATGAGGCGTTGGGTGCGCGTGCCCAAGTTCGCCACGTTGCCTTGGAATGCCGCCAAGGGCGAGCCTGTAATTTGCACGCCGCCAAGGAAACCTGAATCGAATGCCGCGTTCCACGCGGCAGCGTTGAATAGAGGTGTGAAGGTGGCGTCACGCCCGGAAAGGCTGACGAAGTCTTCGACGATGGAAACTGCGGCCTGGCAGGTTGGGCATGAGACAGTGTTCAAGATGACCTCGACGGCGTTGCTGACCGCGAGCTGTTGGGGTGGCGTTCCCTGAGGCAAGCCGAGGATTAGCGCAACGCCCGGCGTACCTGCGGGATTATTCACCGAAACACGGATCTGGTACGGGCCTGGCCCAAACGAAGGCGCTGGAGTGAATAGCACCACATTGGGCACTGCGAGTTGGATCACAATGTTGCCCGGAATAAGCTGGTTGTTCTGGCTCACATTGCGAATGGTGAAGTTCTGAAGTTGGTTGATCGTGGCGAGTTCGACCGCCTTAGAGAATGTGACCACGATGGTGTCTGTAGCACTCATGGGGTTCGCGACGGTTCCCGTGGCGCCAGAGAGTGTGGTGATGCTCAGCACCACTGGCGGAATCGGGTCTGGCCCTGTGGCTGCGCCCACATCAAACACGCGCGAAATCCCAGGCTGCGTGCTGCATGGCGGCGGAATGATTGGCAACAGCAGCGGCCCGGTGCCGACGCTCAACGCCGTCACGCCGCCGACCGCAATGCCATTCACTGGCGGAATGAAATAGGTGTACTGCGCGGCCTGCACGAAGCCGCCATTGAACGGCAGGCCGAGTGGGTTCGAAACCGGAACGCGCGGATCGACCACGATGGTGTCCAGTTTGGTTTTGTGGCGCCCCACGATGTAACTCGACAGCAGTGGCGAGTTGTTCTGATTGGTTCTGATCTGCAGCGAGTTCTGCGCCAGACCTTGGTTGGCGAACGGATAGTAAGGAACACCGCCGGTGCCCACCGTGGGAGACACTCCCACGAGCTCGACCAACTGAGCGCCGGAAGTCAACAGCCCACCGAGCGGGGTCGCATCGATGGTGCCGTCAAAGCGGAACTCGAGGGCTTCGTCGATAAACACCACCGGCAGCGGCGAGGCTGCGTTGGGGTTGCACGGAACCACCTCATTCCCCGCAAACGATGTGTCGATGAGCCGCCCGGTCGCTGGCGCAGCACCGCCGCCAGCGCCTCCACCTCCACCGCACCCGCTTGCAAGCGTTGCAGCCAAGATGGCAACCACCACGGGAAGAATGCCAATACGTAAGTTCAACCGCTGCATGCGGGCACATCTCCTATCAATCCAACCAGTTCGCCACTGCACACCCGGCGGTGGCAGCATGGCGCGCTTCACTTTGGTCCGCGAGGATCATAAGTAGAAGCCCGAAGAGTCGTCAATCGCAGGAGAGTGACGACCGGCCAGATTCATAGCAACCCGCGTGCCGCATATGGGCATTCGCACGAATTGGCATAACTACTTGCCGCGCAACAGCTTTTGGAGACGTTCAAGATCGCACAATGCGAAATCCGTCAAACACCTAACTGCCTGACGGCTCGGAGACGCGTTCCTCGCAGAACAAACAGCGCAGGCGCCCGTCGGAATCGCGGCCAACTTCAGCAAAGCCGGGCTCTTCTTTCACCGTGATGCAACCAAGGTTGGCGCAAGCGCCGCCTGTGCAGGCCTCCAAGCGCGCGGGCGGCGCAGCCTTGGCCCCGAGATCCACCATGCCACAACACCAGAGCAGCAAGGCCATGCGGATGGGCACGCCTAACGCGGCCTGGCGGAAATACGCGGCGCGCGGGTCTGTGTCGAGCTCCCGAGCAATTTCGCCCACGCGTGGCAATGGGTGCAGCACGATGCTGTCGCTGAATGTCGGTGAGCGCAGAAAACGATGATCGAGAATGGGAAGGCTGGTTCCATGCGCCTCGCCGCGCAGGCGCTCCTTCTGCAACCGTGTCACATAAATCGCGTGCACCTTTTGATCGCGCAGATTCAGTTCCAACGGTGCAGCGCCTACGGCTGGTGGCAGCGTCACCTCGGGAGCGATCAACAGCGCTTCAACGCCGCGCCGACGGAACACATCTTCCATGTCGTTGATGCGCACTTCGCGAATGCCGCAGCCCGGGCGCCCTGCGAGGTCGTCCACCACAAACTCCGGCAGCGAGAGCCCACCGTCTGCGATGGCTAGGACGCGCGCGCCGAAGCGCACCAGTGCGCGCGCAAGCGAGTGCACAGTGCGTCCATAGCGCAAATCTCCGTAAAGGACCACCGTCTGCGCCGCGATGGGCCCACGTTCGCTGCGCAGCGTGTACAGATCGCAAAGAGTTTGGCTGGGATGTTCGTGGCTGCCGTCACCTGCATTGATCACGGGCCCTCGCGCTAAGCGCGCTGCGAGTCGTGCCGCCCCTGCGCAGGGATGGCGCAACACAGTGACATCTACATAAGAATCAACGATGCGAATGGTGTCCGCCAACGTTTCGCCCTTCACGGAGGAGGATGTGTCCGGATCGCTGGAAGTGATCACGCGCCCGCCGAGACGCAACATTGAGGCTTCGAAGCTCAGTCTGGTGCGCGTACTCGGTTCAAGAAACAAACTGCCCATCAAGTAACCGGGCAAGTCCGCAGCATGGCCACGCAGATTGCTGCGGATGCGATCGGCCAAGTCCATCAAGCTCGCGAGCGCGCTGTCGGAGAGGTCATCGATGGTGACGAAGTCGCGTTTCATGGAGATAGCTCCTCGACCAGCGCCAACAGCTGCGTCGGCCCAGCAGCAAGACTCCGCAAAGTGTCGGCCACGGCGCGCAGCAAGCATTGCTGCCGGAGGGTGAAAGGGCAAGCCGCCACAGGCCGCTCTAACAGCAGGGGTGCAAGTGCAGATCTTTCCAGCAGCAGGCGGCGCAATTGCGGCAGGCCTTCCCCGGTCTTCGCCGAAACCGCGAGGCTGTTGCAAGTTCGCGCACCACCTACTCCACCCAAGTCGCACTTATTGCGCACCCGCAGCGTCGGCCGTCCTTCTGCAAGCGCCTCAATTGCCGCGGTCACGGGAGCATCCGCTGCATCCAGCAGCACGATCAGGTCTGCATGCGCTGCCGCTGCGCGCGTCATCTCCCCCGCCGCATGCTCCAAACCGATGGCATCTGCGCCAAGGCCGGCCGCGTCCTGAAGTATCAACGGCCAGCCATCCACAGACAGCGCCATCGAGCGCATATCACGAGTGGTGCCGCGTTCCGCACTAATGATGGCGCGGTCTTCACCGATCAGCGCATTCCACAGCGAAGACTTCCCCGCGTTCGGCGCGCCTAAGAGCAGTACGCGCGGCCCGTTCACCAAGGCAAGGCCGCACGCTGCACGCAGCAGAAGTTGATCGACCTGCGCAACGCACGCAGTTCGCTCTGCGGCGCACGGCGCGCCCGTTGCCAAATGGCGTAGTCGCAACACACATGCGACAAGTTCGTCGAAGGCCGGGCCATAAAGCAATTCCAATGTCTTTGTGCCCACTGCGGCTTGCGCAGCGCGCTCGCGTTCGCCAGACAAACTGATGCGGGGCGCAGCCTTCTCCTGCACACCCATGCTTCGCAACAACCCTTCAAGCGCGCGCGCCACCGCAACAGATCCATGGAGCGCAAGCTCTACGCGACCATCCCTATGCGGCCCTGCGATCATGATCTGATCGATGGCACCGTCCGCGCCATGAAGCACGCCAAGCTGCAAAGAACCAGATTCGGAAGGCCCCACGCGCAGTACTTTCGCAAGCACTGCTGCGGTCTCGGCGCCGCTCAACGAGTACACCTGCAAGGCCGCAGCGCCGGGCGCGGTCAGGCGACTCCAGCAGCAATCAGGGTTCATCGCACCGCGCTAACCCGCGCAACACCAAGTGCTCATCGATGCGCATGGGCCCGCTCGCCTGGTTTGTGGACAGCACGCGCGCAGCAGCCGCTGCATCGCCGCCGCAGATCCACAAGGGCAATTCCGAGCCGCAGGCTGCGCGAGCGCGCTGCAGCGCTGCGCTGACGACGCCACTGAAAGCAACATCTAAGCCCAGCGCGACGCACTCGGCGGAAGTACGTGCTGGAAAACTCGCGGCCTCCGTTGGTAGAGGCAGCAGCGGGGCCGCTGTCGCCAAGCCGCGCGCCAACGCCGAGCGCCCTGGCGCGATCAAGCCACCGCGGAATACGCCGTGCGCATCCACCCAGTCGAGCGTCAACGCCGTGCCAGCGCTAAGCACTAATGCGCCGCCAGGACTCAGCTGCCACGCTGCAAACGCTGCGGCTACGCGATCCATCCCTAAGGATTGCGGCGTGGCGTAGTCCAGACGCAGCGGACAAGGAATCTCGGCACCTAAGCAGCGCAACGGCACCATGGACGCACGCTGCTGTGCAGCTTGCTTTAAGCGCTCAAGCGCCGCCGGCACCACCGACACAACCACGAGCTCAACCTCATCTTGGGGAAGCTGCGGTGCGTCGTCGCTGGGCCAAACGCTGATAATTTGCGGCGCCGAGCCGGAACAATCGGCCAGTTTCACACGCGAGTTGCCGATGTCGGCGTAGAGCCGCCGCGCCATGCAAGCCTCTCAGCGCCGCGGAACCACCACGGTACGCGTCATGGTCACGCCCTTGCGGCGAAAACGAGCTTCAAAGCGTGTGGTCTGCGGGTTGTTTTTTGCATAGGCGATGACATCGGCCTTGGAGGTCATGCGCACGCCGTTGACAGACTCAAGGACATCGCCTTCTTCTGCGCCCCCACGCCGCAGCACATTGTCTGCTGGGATGGTGTCCATCTTCACCGCCGACTTGCCATCCTCGAGGGTTTCGGATGAGAAGCGCACACCATCCAGCGAAGCCTCGCCCTTTTCAGCGAGAGCACGCACGCCCATCTCGGTCACAGTGATGGTTGTTGGCTTGGCGACTTGCCATTCGATCCAAGTTCCGGTGTTGGCATCCACGGGCCCGACGACCTTCGGTGCGGCTGGGCCTCCCGAGGGAGCGGCGATCACCAACGGCTCTGGCTCCAATGCAATCTCGCGGCCATCAGAGTTGAAGATGACGCGACCGGTTTCGATCTTTTTCACCACCGCACCACTGGCCCACTCCACCACATGACCTTCCATGTATGGGAGTAACGGCTCGGTGACGCTTGCCACCGCCGCGCCCTTGCGCGCGAAGTAGGCCATCGAAGGCGGGTCGCCCTCGGAGTACTGAATCAGCAGCACCTTCAGCAGAGTTTCCACCGGCGCCTTGGGCGGCGCCACTGGGGTGTTGTTGGCAGTCGCTGCAACCACTTCCTTCTTGGGCCACAGCACGCCTTCTGTGATGGCACCGCCGTAGTCGATTTTGCGCTTGCCCGTGACGCCTTCCGGCTTGATCACCGCCAGTTTGCGCATCACTTCAGCGATGTACGCCTGATTCTCACCAGAGCGCGCACTCTTCTCTTCGACGACATTCCAAATCACCAAACCGATGGCCAGAACAAGCAGGATATCGCAAGCCATCAGGAGCGTGCGCAGTGAGGAGATTTTCATGGGATTGACGGGCTCATCGTAGTGGCGGAGGCGAAAGGCATCAACGGGTGAGCCTCGGACGCCGCACTCGCTGATAACTTCCCTCAGCGCGCTGGAGCGGAGCGGCGCTCGCTGCCGCGACTGACGCCGCGTAGCAGCAGGCGCAAGTCGTCAGGGGCATCGGAGGCGCCAATCGCTTCGTCCGCAGTGACCATGCCTTCGTCAACCAGCGTCTTCAGCGCCATGTTGAACGTCTGCGTCCCGTACTGCACCGCACCGTCTTGCAGGGCGTGTTCGAGGTCTTTGGTGCGGCCAAGACGCAAGATTTCCCGGACGCGCGGGGTGGCCAATAGAACTTCTGTAGCCGGAACGCGCCGTCCAGTGGACACCGAGGCCACCAGTCGCTGGCTCACCACCCCTTCCAGCACCAGCGACAACTGCAAGCGCACCAGTTCGTGCTGGTGCGGCGGAAAAAACGTCATGATGCGTTCGACGGTCTGCATCGCATTCACGGTGTGCATGGTCGACAGCACCAAGTGCCCCGTCTCTGCAGCCGCAAGCGCGGCTTCCATGCTCTCGGAATCGCGGATCTCGCCCAACATCACCACGTCGGGGGCTTCGCGCATGGCCGCGCGCAACCCTTGGCGCCAATCCACCATGTCCACACCCACTTCGCGTTGATGCACGATGGCGGGGCCATCGCTGAAACGGAATTCCACCGGATCTTCCAGTGTGATCACGTGCACCGCTCGCGCCGAAGTAATCGCATTAACCAACGAAGCGAGAGTGGTGGACTTTCCTGAACCCGTCACGCCAGTGATCAGCACCAAACCGCGCTGCAGTTTGGCGAAGGATTCAAACTGTCGCTCTGGAAGATGGAGCGTTCGGAACGAGGGCACATGCGCCTTCACTTGGCGCAGCACCAGCCCCACGCCACCACTGTGACGAAACGCATTCACGCGGTAGCGCGCCAGGCCCGTGCGTTCGAACGCGAAGTCGCAATCCCCAGTGGTTTTCACGCGTGTGGCTGCATCCTTGGGGCCGAGCGTTTCCACCAATTGCAGCAATTCTGCTGCGTTGGGAGGCGCCATTTGCGTGAAGACAACGCGCCCATCCACCTTGAAGGCGGGGCAGACGTCACTCTTCAAGAGAATGTCCGATGCGTCCTTGAGTGCCGCGGCGGCAAGGACTGCGTCAAAATCGAAACCCATGGGGCGCGCTCCGTGCCCCTTATCGACCGAGGCGCGAGCGTGGAAAACCTTCCCGAGGGCGCGGCTTGGCCTAGGCCTCGGGAGGGTGGATCAAAAGCCAGCACGCTTCCAGCAACTCGGAGACACCGCTGCCGCTGAGTGCGCTGATCACGTGGCCCTTGCCACCAAGAATGCTGTCCAATTCTGCGGCCAGCGCTTGCGGGTCGACCACTTGGTCGGACTTCGAATAAACCGTCAAGCGTGGCCGGTCCAGCAGGCCTTGGCCGAAACGCGCCAATTCGCCCAACACTGTGCGCGCCTCTGCGGCCGTGCGTTCGACATTCTCGTCGGCAGGCAGTTCGATCATGTGCAGCAACACGCGCGTGCGTTCGATATGACGCAAGAAGCGATCGCCCAACCCCACCCCAACACTGGCACCCTCGATGAGGCCAGGAATGTCCATCATGACGAAGCGCCGATAGCCCGGCATTTCGACGATGCCCGGGTGCGGGTGCAGCGTGGTAAAGGGGTAGTCCGCAATCTTTGGCGTGGCCGCAGACACCTTGGTGATCAGTGTCGACTTGCCCGCGTTGGGCATGCCCACCAGTCCCACGTCGCCGATGAGCTTCAATTCCAAGCGCAAGGTGCAGCTTTCGCCGCGGCGCCCGCGCTCCGCTTTGCGTGGGGTTTGGTTGGTGGACGATTTGAACGCGGTGTTGCCGCGCCCGCCGCGCCCGCCGCGCGCCACGACCACTTCGTCGCCAGGCAGTGCGAGGTCCTTCAGCACCACGCCGCTATCCGCATCGATGACGATGGTGCCCACAGGCACGCGCACCACTAGCCCATCCCCGTCCTTGCCAGCGCAATTCGCACCGCCACCATTTTCGCCGGTGCGCGCGCGTAGGTGCGGCGAGCGCACGAGATCTAACAGAGTGTTTTCCGATTCGTCGGCGTGCAAGACCACATCGCCGCCGCGACCGCCATCGCCACCAGAGGGTCCGCCCTTGGGAACGTAGATTTCGCGCCGGAACGCAACGGCCCCGTCACCTCCGTTGCCGGCCTGCACGAGAAGTCTCGCTTCGTCACGGAACATTAGGCGGTGGCTCCTTTAAAACGCACAAAGGCCGACGCTGACGCAGTGCGCCCCCGTCGGCCCAATAGTGCGATTCAGTTCGGCAGAACGGAGATGCGGCTGCGCGTCCCGAAAGTCACCTTGCCGTCGCTGAGCGCGTAAAGCGTGAAGTCGCGGCCCATGCCAACGTTGCGGCCGGGGTGAAACACCGTCCCGCATTGGCGCACGATGATGTTGCCGGCAACGACAGCTTCGCCGCCGAATTTCTTGACCCCGCGGAACTGCGGATTACTATCGCGACCGTTCCGAGTGGAGCCTTGTCCTTTTTTGTGGGCCATTGTGTCCCCCTCAGCCGGCGATGCCGGTGATCTCAATTTCGGTGTAGTGCTGACGATGCCCCGTGCGCTTACGGCTGTGCTTCCGCACGCGGTAGAAAGACGGGTTGAGCTTCACACCCTTGACGAGGGGCGAAACCACCTTGGCCTCTACCGTGGCACCGGCCACGAACGGGGTGCCGACGCGCGTGGCGCCGTCGCCCGCCACAAGGCAGACTTGGTCAAACGTGACTTGGCTGTTTTCAGCCACCTCACGGAAGTGGATGCGAAGGCGCTGGCCTTGCTCAACGCGGTATTGATGACCGCCGTCTTTGATAATCGCGTACATAGGTGTCCTCAAGAGCCGGCACATGGCCAGGATGGGAGAGGCAGGTTAGCCAGCCGGATGGTGGCTTTCAACCGCCAAAAACCAGCCTACTTCAGGCGCTGAATCTCGTAGTCCTCGGTGCCGAGGTCGTGGTCCCCCACCACCAGGATGGGTTTGCCGTAGGCCTCCTCGATTTGCTTGATCTTCTCTGACTTGTTGCGCTTGATGAAATCCGCCACGCGCACGTTGGCCCGCACGCGAACGCGCCTAGCCCGATTGCGGAAACAAATATCGATCACCTCGCGCATGATCTTCAACCCGATGGAATCCACCGTGCGCACAAAGCCGCTGCCCTTGCAGTGGGTGCAGGGCAAGGCGTTGCTGCGGTGCAAACTGGGGCGCACGCGCTGCCGCGTCATTTCCACCATGCCGAAGGGGCTGATGCGCGCGATTTTCATGCGCTCCTTGTGATCCTTCAACTGCTCCCGAAGAGCGCGCTCGACATCGCGCTTGTGCCCTTCGTCTTGCATGTCGATGAAATCGTTGACGATCACCCCGCCCAAGTCGCGCAGGCGCAACTGGCGCGCGATCTCTTCAACCGCTTCCATGTTGGTGCGGAAGGCTGTGTCTTCGAGTTCGCCTTCCTCGCGGTTCTTGCCCGAGTTCACATCGATGGCCACCAGTGCTTCGGTTTGATCGATCACCAGCGAACCGCCGCTCTTCAGCGTGATCTTGCGCGCGAATACCTTCTCAATCTTGTCTTCCAACCCCATCGCGTGAAACAGCGGGCGCCCATCTGTGTACAGGCGCACACGATCAACTTGCTCCGCCATCACTGCGCGTAAGAAATCTTGCGCCTTGTTGAACACTGCTTCGTTGTCCACCACGACTTCTTTGACATCGGCAGTGAACACATCGCGGATGGTGCGCACCACCAAGTCGCTGTCTTGATAGACCAGCGTCGGCGCGCGTTCGCTGCGCACTCGCTTGACGATGGTGTTCCACAACTTCATCAAGTACTCGAGATCCTTCTCGAGTTCTGGACGATTGCGACCAATTCCTGCAGTGCGGATGATCGTGCCCATGCCTTCCGGCGGATCGATCTCTTCCAGAATAAGTTTGAGGCGCTGGCGTTCTACTGGGTCTTCAATTTTCTTGGACACACCTGAGCGCGTCAGACTGGGCATCAGCACGAGGTAGCGCCCAGGAATGCTCAAGTATGTCGTGAGCGTCGAGCCCTTCTTGCCAATGCCGTCCTTGGTGATCTGCACCAACACTTCTTGGCCTTTGCTCACATACTCTTGGATATTGCGCTTCTCGCTGCGGCGGATGCGATCTGGCGGCATATCCCGGTTGTTCTGCCGGTACATGGGCAAGATATCGCTGGCGTGCAAGAAACCGTTACGGTCGCCACCGAAGTCCACGAAGGCGGCACCGATACTAGGCTCGATGTTGGTGACCACACCTTTGTAGATGTTGCCTAGGAAGGTCGTAGCGGAGGCACGCTCGATGTAGATTTCTTCGAGGCGGCCATCACACACGATGGCAATGCGGATCTCTTCGCTGTCTTCCGCGTTGATGTAGATAGTGCGTTCCATGGGCCCTCCTTGCGGAGTGACGATGCGAGGCATCGCCGCCGAACGGAACGCACGGATCGCTGGCCCGGAGGCGCGAGGTGGAATCAGAGGGTCAGAGACAGACTCTTGGCAGCTCGCTGGAGCGAAGCAACTTCTGGATGCGGGCTGCGGTGATCATGGTGCCTACTGGTTTCCTACTGAATCCTGCTGCATGAGCCATAACTGCTGGCCCATGTTGGTCCCCACGCTCCGGTCTGGCGACCCCCGGTGCACTCACGGGCGCACATGCGCCCGGCACAACCGGAGCCTCCGAACCGGCACTTGTCTGGTCTTGCGCGCGCCTTGAGCGAATGGCTCTTAGCGGCCCTGAGCTGTCTCAGGAACGAGGACCGAGCTTGCGGGCTCAATCCCCCTTGCCGTCACCATCTATAGCCCGAAACAACTTCCGCGGCAAGCGCCGGGGCTCAGTTACCGCCGCCGCTCTCCGCTGGCGCGACAGCGCGCTTAGGTCCAGTTGGGGCCCCCATGACGCGCATCATCTCGGCTTGAATGGCCTCTTCACGAACGCGTTCTTCGGCGTCCAAGAAGCGGGCCATATCGTTACTGTCGCGCAAGATCCTCGGGGTAATGAAGATCAGCAGGCTTTCTTTCGTGTTGGACTCCTGCTTGCTGCGGAATAGGGCGCCGATGATGGGAAGGTCCCCTAGCAGCGGGATACCGCGTTCGAGATCCGTTTGGCTTTCGCCGATCAGCCCACCGATCACAGCGGTCTGGTTCGATTCCAGCAGCAGCGTGGTGACCAGCGTGCTGGAAGCCACCTGCGGCAAGGCGATGCTGACCCGATTAGCGCCCTCGCCCGAGCTGAACACTTGGAAGCCAGGCAGTTCCGCGGAATTGCCCACCAGTTGCTCCGCTTCGGGGATCACGGTCATCATCACTTTGTCCGTGCCCGGAATCACATGGGGCACCAAGTAAAGCTGGAACCCTGTCTGCACCGGTGAGTTCGCCGCTTCCTTGATGGAGTATGTCAGGCCGCCGTTCTGGTTGGATTCCGCAACGGTCTCAGCGAAGCGCACGGTGCGTCCGACGAAGATGGTGGCTTCTTGATTGTCCAAGGCCAGTAGCTTGGGCGCTTGCACGATGCGTGTGCCTTGGTCTTCTTTCAGCAAGTTCAAGGTGACGGCCATTTGGGTGAAGTCCAACGTGCCGTAGCGCATGGCGCCTTCAAGAGCAGCAGCCGACAATCCCGGAGTGCCCGCAGGGTCCGTAGAAGCGAGGAGGCCACCGTTCCAACCACCAGGGCCCAAGTGGAAGGGCAAGCGTGTGGGCATGGAACCGCCGCCGATGCTGGCGGAAAGCCCGCCGCTTCCGATGTCCAACCCATAGCTGAGCGCGTCGGTGTTTGTTGTGGTGATGAATTTCACATCGATGTAGACCTGCGCAGGTTCAACATCCATGCGCGCCAACATGCGTTCGACTTCGTCAACCACGGGCGGAATGTCTTTCACTACGATGATGTTGTTCGTGGCGAAGTACTCGAGCTTGCCAGCACTGGTCAACGCGTTGCGCAGCGCACGCAGCAGCGCGAAATCCTGTTCAGGGTCTCCCCCGACTGAGGCCGCAGCCTTCGCCTTCAGGGCGTATTCGCTCTTGATCTGCGGGGCGTATGTGGGCGGCGGGCGCAAATAGCGCACCGGCAGCACTCGCGTGGTCAGTTGTGCTTCCAGCGAACTGGGACGTACCACACGCAAAATCCCGTAGGCTTCATCAACCACTACAAAACCCAGGGTGCGCGCCACTGTGTCCAGCGCTGTGCGCCAAGGCACATCCTTCAAACGCAGCCACACGGGGCCTTCAACATCGGGTGCCGAAACGATGCTAGTACCGGAAACTTTTGCGATGGCATCGATGACCGTCTTGATTTCGGCCCCAGCGAATTCGAAGGTGACGCGGGGTGGCCGTTCCACCAATAGCACGCCGCCGCGCTGCGAGACCACACAGCCGGTTTGCTCCGCCGCCAAGTCCAACACCGTGCGCCAAGGCGCTTCGCGCAGCGACAAAGTCACTTGGGCTTCGAGGCCTTTAGCCATGAGGATGTTGGCGCCAGAGCGTTCGCGCAAGTAATTCACAAACTCTGCGATGGGCTGGTTCACCGCCTGCACAGTCACCAAGGCCGCCTCTTGCGGCACCTGAGATTGAACAGACGGAAGCAGGACAACAGCCGCAACCAAGAGGCAGGTCAAGACACGCATCAGCGAGTTCCCCCAGTTTTGGGGCGGGCCACGCGGGCGGCCAGCGCCCGACGGAAGACCACACCCTTGAATTCGAATTCGACCGCATCGGCAAGGACTGCCCGCACAGTGGCGCCTTCAACCAACTCGCCAGCCACATACCCACGGCCGTTGATGACGACGAGGGACGCAGGCGCGTTCTCGGCGCACAGAATGGCGCCGGTGATTTCCAGTTGCAGCCGCGTGATCTCTTCACGCAGAGCCAGCGCTGCCGCCGCAGCAGCAGCCGCTTCTGCAGCCGCCTCCGTGAGCTTCGCAGCATCAGCGGCCGCGGCCGTCGAGGCGCTTGTATCTGTCGCAGATGCTGCTGCGGTTGCCGAGGCAACCACAACTTCATCCACAACCGCCACTGGCGTCACTTCCGCTGGGTCGCGGAACGGGTCGCGACGCCCTGCCGCACCCAAGAATGTGTAGCGCTCGAAGCCAGGCGCGGCCACAGCACTGGGCACGCGCCCTTCGCGGATCAACCGCTCCGTGCGCGCTTCGCCGTCGGCAATGACCACCGCGCCGTCTTGCTGCGTCTTGGGTTCGTAGACATAGGTTTCCAAGGCGAGTTCCACTGTGTGGGCCTTGGTCCCTTTGGAATTGTTCGACGATCCGCTTTCCACGCTGAGAGTGGGGAAAGCAACGAAACGCGCGTAGCGGTTTTCGAAGCTGTCCAAGAAACGCAGCAATCCCTCCATGTCGGCGGCGAGTTTCAAGCGGTAGGTGACACGCGCAAACGCCTCGCGCTGCGTGCCTTTACGCACCTTGCGGTTGCGTGCCAACGAGTCGTCCAATTCTGTGATCTGCACGCGTGCCTCAGCGGCGGAGCGCGTCAACTGCTCCACGAAATCATTGATCTCGGCGTCATCCGGCAAGATGCGCGAGTACGCCTCCAAACGGTGGCGTTGAATAAGCACTTCATCCTCAACCGGTGTGGTGACGGCGAGGTCCCTGTCGGCCTTGGCCACACGCGCACTCAGCGTTGCATTCTCTTCGTCTAACGCCATGGTTTCGCTCCACGCTGTCCAAGCCCCGTGGCCGCAGAGAGCAGAGAACAACAAACCGGCGGTGCAATACAGCGCCGATGGGCGGCGCAAGAATGCCTTGATGTGCTTAGCAGTTTTCATAGATCAGCCCCCCGCTTTCGCCACCGTGGGCTTGCTCACCTTTTCTGGCACACGCGAGGCCATCTGCATGTCCAGCGCCACGATCCACGCGGGCCGACCGTCCGAAAGTTCAACTGCCTTACCCGCCGGGTTGTTGATGTTTTCGAACGAGCCCGTGAAGAACGCCGAAGTCTTGAGGCGCTCGTGGAAAGTATTGAATCTTTGCAGTGGATCGCCCTTGCGTTCCGCGAGGCACCACCCTTGCAAGCTCACCGTTTCGCCGACCGCCTTGCGCCCCGCGGCGGCACGCGCTTCAGGCACCTTCACGCTCAGCGAATTCAGCCACATGCTGGCGCCCGACGCATCGGACTCACTGGTGACTTGCCAAAGTTCGTCCAGTTTGCGGGTCCATGGAACACGCGAAGTTGCGATCTCGCGAATGATGCGCCCGCGATCGTCGATGTCGCTCTTCTCCGCGCGCAGCCCTGCAAGGTGCAGCAAACGCGTCTCGCGGCTTTTCACAGCAGTCAGCAACTGCTGCCTGCGCGTGGTTGCTGCATCCAACGAACCGAACCCGAATTGGAACCACGCGGCGGCGCTGGCGGCGAACACCAAGGTCACCAGAGCACACGCTGCGGCCGTCTTCGGCGACCAGCGCCGCACCGCGCGGCGCGATTCAGGCAACAGATCTGGCACACCGGCTACGCGCACCAATGCCAGTTTCGCTACACCCAATGCAGCGGCGAGCGCCGCCCGGTCCTTGGCATCCAAGGCTGCGGAGGTGCCGTCGCAAGCGAAGCCCGCACAAGGATCCAGCACCTCTACTGGCAGGTTCAAGGTGGCCGCGAGCTGTTCAGCCACACTCGGCACGGTTGCTCCCTCGCCCGCAAGCAACACGCGCTCCACCACGCCGGATTCGTCGCTACCCATGGCAGCAAGCATGAGTTCGGCCTCGGCGGCAATTTCTGCGACAACGCCCGCACGGGCCAAGTCATCCAAACCAATGGAGTGATGCCGATCGCCGCAGACGCGCCCACCTTGCACCACCACGAATTCCGTTCCACTCGCCGTGATCTCTACCACCAACGAGCGCTGTGGCCCCGCAACGACCGCTGCGAGAGCTTGCGAGCGCGCCACGACAAATGTAGGGCGCAAGCCAGCGGCGTCGACGCATTCGAGGGCGGCATCCAGCGCAGCGCGCGGCACTACTGCGACGCGATGCTGGCCGTTCGCTTCGAGGCTTACAGCTCCGCAGAGTTCTTCCGCACTGAAAGGCAGATCGCGCGTAGCCAACTCGATGCCCATGGCAACGGGGTTGCCTGCGTGCACGCCATCAACGCGCTGCACCCATGTTGCGCCCTGCGGCAACACCACAGCGGCCCGGCGCTCCTTGACGCCGGTGCCCTTTAAGAACCCCTGAAGAACAGCACTCGGGTGCGCCCCCGTAGGAACGGGCCGAACTGTCGCTGCACCCAATGAGAGTTTTCCGCCGTTCTCGCGCAACTCCAGCGCTTTCACGCAGGAGGCATTCGCATCGACGGCGACCAGTGAGGTAGAGCGCACAAACATGAACACTCCTTGCGCTGCAGCATTGAGATACGCATGCATACGCTGATTGGTACTTCGGTCGGCTTGGTGGCGTGCTTGAGACGCCCGGCCGCGCAACTTCGTGCTCAGCCTCTGCGAGTCGAGCGAGTGGCGCGTATGCCGTGGAAGGCGTCGAGCAAGCGATCTGCTGCAAGCGGCCCTGGGGCCGCCAACACGGCTTCAGTCAATTCACGGCACGCGGCGTCGTGGCAGTTGCGCACCGCTTCAGCGATTTCGCGCAGTCGGCTAGTAGCCATGGACAAGCTGGTGAACCCGAGGCCCACCAAGAGCGGTGTGAAGCGACTCATGCCCGCAATCTCACCGCAGACAGTGATTGGTTTTCCGGTGGCCCTTGCTGCCTGCACCGCAAGTTGCATCAATTTCAGCACGCCGGGGTGCTGTGGGACGAAGAGCGACGCCACTTCCGGATTGGTGCGGTCCACCGCCAAGGAATACTGGATCAGATCGTTGCTGCCGATGCTCACGAAATCCGCCTCTGCGAACAGCGCAGGTGCAACCAGCGCGGTGACTGGCAGTTCGAGCATGGCCCCGACCGGCAATGATTCACAGAACGCGAGTCCTTCACGGCGGAGTTCCGCCATGGCTTCATGCAGCGCGGCCCGGGCACGCAGAAACTCTTCTGCATCAGTCACCATCGGAAACAGGATGCGCGCGTTGCCATGCACACTGGCTCGCAGCACCGCACGAAGCTGCGTCTTGAAGATGTCGCCGTAGGCAAAACTCAATCGCAGCGAGCGCAGCCCAAGCGCCGGATTGGGTTCGCGCCCTGCCTGGATGCGCGGGTCCCATTTGTCGGAACCGAAATCCATGGTGCGAATGACCACAGGCCGCTGGCCCATGGCACGCAACAAGCGCGCGTAGTGCTGCGTTTGGAAATCCTCGTTGGGCGCATGCTCGCGTCCTAAAAACAAGTACTCCGTGCGGTGCAACCCAATGCCAGCCACGCCTTGTTGTTTCAGCTCACGCGCGCCTAAGTCCGAGTCGATGTTGCCGTGAAGATCGATCTGCGTGCCGTCACGGGTGCGCGACTCGCCCACTTCACCGCTGGCCTTCTGCTGCAAGCGGCGCATGCGTACTTGAGCATTCCTGACGGTGGCCGCGTCAGGCTGCACCACCAGATCCTGGTTGAATCCATCCACGATGACGCGCGCTCCAGCCGGCACATTGCCCAATGCCGAGCCAAGGCCCACCAGCGCAGGAATCCCGAGGTGTCTGGCGAGAATCGCCGTGTGCGAAGCCGGGCCGCCGTGCACTGTGGCGAAACCGACCACACGCTGACGGTCCAGCGAAGCGGCTTGCGTCGGTGTGAGATCGTCCGCAATGATCACGCTGTTTTTCGGCAGCTTGTCGGGCAGTGCGCGGCTGCTGACCCCTTGCAGGTGCGACACCAAACGGCGTTGGATGTCGAGCAAGTCGGGGATGCGGCTCGGCAACGGTTCTGGAAGCCCGCGCAACTCTTCCATCAGAGTACGGAAGTGTCGCACTACCGCGGTGGCCGCTTCATCCCGGTCTCCGCTAATCAACCGGCGAATTGGGCGCAGAATTGAAATCTCGTCTTCAAGGAATGCGAGATAAGTGTTGATGATCTCGCTGACATCCCCTAACGCTGCCCGCGTCGTTTCTTTCAGCTTGCGCAGGTCTTCTGCGACGGCGGCCACTGCTTCGTCGAAGCGTTCCAACTCGCGTGGCACATGGGCTCGAGTGACTTGCAACTCGGGCACTTCGCGATCGACATTGCCGACTATGACAGCCACGCCTATGGCGATCCCGTCAGAAACCATGATGCCTTTGAGGCGTTCCATGGGCCTATTCGCCGAAGCCGCGACCCACGAGTTCGGCCAATGCTTGCACAGCAGCACTTGCGTCAGCGCCGCTGGCTTCGAACGCGAGGATGGTTCCCTGCGGCGAAGCCAGCATCATCACTTCCATAATGCTCTTGCAGTCAGCGCTGCGCTCACCGACACGCATGGTGACCACCGCCTCGAACTTGTTGGCGGTGCGCACGATCAGTGCGGACGGACGTGCATGCAGCCCCTGCTCGTTGGGCAGCGTCACATTGACGCGCGCGGACGGAGCACTCATGCGCGAACCTCCTGAGAAATTGCAAGTACCTCGGCAGCGAGACGCTCACTGTCGTGACGCACCATGCCACCAGGAAGCACGGTGGACAATGCCCTGACCAGCAGCGGAATGCCCGCGACGCTGCTCGTTGTCGGCGCTGCTTCCATCGGCGCGGCACCGTCGTCGGCGTAATGTGCCAGCACTACTTCAGGCAGTTGCGACGAGGACGCCAACACACAGTCAATGCGCTCAAGCCCCGAGATTGCTTGCAGACTCTTCACATGGCGCTCTATGTCGAAACCGTCAGTTTCGCCGGGCTGTGTCATCAAGTTGGCCACAAGGATGACACGCCCGCGGCAAGCCTGAATGGCATCCACCATGCCTGGCACCAATAAGTTTGGCAGGATGCTGGTGTAGAGGCTGCCAGGACCGAGCACCACGGCTGCTGCACCGTGAATGCGCGCGGCAAGCGCCGGATCGATGGCAGGTGGCTGCGGGCGCAGTTGCATCTTCACGATGGGTTTGGCCGAGCGCGAAATGGCTTGCTCGCCTGTGGACTTGCTTCCATCAGCATGCAGCGCTTCCAACACCACACGTGTTTCGGTGCTGGGAACAACTTCGCCCGCGCATTCCAAAAGTGCCGCTGCGCGCTGCAACGATTCGGTGAAACTACCCGTGAGTTGCGTCAACACGGCCAGCATCAGATTGCCGAAGGCGTGCCCGCGCAAGACCGAATCTGTGAAGCGATAGCTGAATAGATCCTGCAGCAACGGGTCGCCGGTGGCCAAGGCCACAAGGCAAGAGCGGGCGTCGCCTGGGGCAAGAATTTGATAATCCTTGCGCAGCCGCCCGCTGGAGCCGCCGTCATCAGCCACAGTCACGACTGCCGTGATCTCGCGAGTGCGCGTCTTCAGCCCGCGCAAGCACGCAGTGATACCGGTGCCGCCGCCAAGAACTACGATGCGTCCGCTGCTGGGCGGCATTGCGGCTCAGACCTCTGCCGCTGCTTCCGCAAGCACATCGTAGATGGTGGCGGTGTTGTTGGCCCCGAGGATGAAACGCCGCCAGCCTTGATTGCGCATGGCCCCCGCAAGGAACGAAAGCGTCTGCAAATACTCACCACGCAGCGCTTCAGGACCAGCCAAGCAGATCAGCACGCGAGTGCGCTCGCCATCGAGGGCGCCAAAGTCCACCCCCGTCGGGTGACGTGCAACCAGCATGTGGATGCGTTGGAGGGACGGGTGAAACACATGTGGTAGCGCCACACCGAAACCGAAGGCGGTGGTACCGCGCACTTCGCGTTCCGTATAGGCAGCTGCTATGGCGTCTGAAATCTGTGCGTCGATGGCGCCGCTGCGCGCCAGTGCGGCGGCCACTTCCCCGAAGACCTGCTCACGGGTGATGCCTGCAAGCCGTTCGATCCCATGCCGCTCACCGACCATCACTTCCAAATTCATCAGTGCACCTCGCGCTTGGTTTCGCAAAGCGTTGCCCAGCGCAGCAACGCACAGGCACGCTCCAGAGATCGCACCCTATGCAAAGCGACGCACAGGCTCAAGCGCCCGCCTAAGGCCGGTGGTCCGTCAAGCGATCCTTGAAAGCGCGCACTTGTGCGGCCAGGCGCGCTTCAAGAACATCAACCGCTGTGCGCAGGTCATGGGCCTCTGCGTGGGCCACGAATCTGTGCCCGTTCGGGCCGTGCATCACAGCTTCTACGCGTTGGCCTGTCTTGGTGGCGTCCACCACAATTTCCGCCGACTCCAAGCGCTCGGAAAGGTGCAACACCTTTTCCAACTTCGCGCGAACATACTCGCGTACTTCTTCATCAAGATGCTGGTGTCGTCCAGTGATCGTGAATTGCATGCGCTATCCCCTTGCCGACAACATCGGCCACCAAAGTCTAAACCCTAAGGTCTCCTGCATAGTGCACTTCCACCAAAGCCAAACCGTAGGGTGGAACGGTGAATCCGGCGCAAGTGCGCTGCTTTGACGCAAGAATCTGTGCGATGCAGTCCTCATTCTTGCGCCCTACGCCAACATCAATGAGTGTGCCTGTGATGATGCGCACCATGTTGTAGAGAAACCCGGTGCCGGTGACATCCACCTGCACCAACGGACCGTGCTTGCATACGGATGCGCTTAGCACGGTGCGCACACAAGAGGGCTTTCGTTCCGCCAGTTTTGTGAAGGCTGAAAAATCGTGCTTGCCCACCAACGCTTGCGCCGCCCGATCCATGGCCGCGACATCCAGTGGCAAGGGCACATGAAACGCCGTGCGCAGCAGCAGAGGGCGCCGCACGCGATCGCTGAGAATCGTGTAACGGTAGTGCTTCGACTTCGCACTCTTGCGAGCATGAAACCCGTCTGCGACCTCTTCGACTGAAAGTACAGCAACATCATCCGGCAGCAGCGCGTTCAGACTTACGCGCATTTTGGCCGCCGTGATGGAGTGGTTCAGATGAATGCTCACCACCTGACCTAGTGCGTGCACACCAGCATCGGTGCGCCCTGACGCTTCTGCCCGCACGCTTTCACGCGTGATGACTTGAAGCGCATCTTCCAATACGGATTGGACGCTGAGCCCGTTGGACTGCCTCGCCCAGCCAACAAAGCGCGTACCGTCGTATTCGACAACCAGTTTCAGAGTGCGCGACGCCAAAGTCAGGCACCGCTGTGTCCAGCACGACCAAACTGGGCGCCGCGCGTGATGCAATTCTGCAAACGCCGCGCTTCCAAACCGGTGCCGCGTAAGTCTGCCTCGGTCAAGTCGCAGTCTGCGAATACCGTGCCCTCGCAAATCGCGCCACCGAAGTTGCAGCGCGGCGCGTCGGTCTCGCGCAGTTCTGCGCGCGTCAAATCGGCATCAGACAAGTCTGCCCCACCGATGCGGCACCCCAGCAGGCGCGCATCAGAAAGGATCGCTCCTGCACAGCAAGTGCGCTCCAATTGAGCTTCTTCCAAAATGCAACCGCTGAGGTCGGCACTGGTGAAGTCCGCCCCAGAGGCGATGGCCCCGCGCAACGAACATGTCATCAGCGTGGCCCCGCGAAAACTGGCGCCTTCCAAGTGGGCATCCGCCAACAGCGTTTGTTCCAGCAAGGCGTGTGAGAACTGCGCACCGCGTGCGCGCACACCAGCAAGGTCTACTTCGCGCATGACCACCATCTCCAACAGCGCCTCTTCGAGGTTTGCGTTGCGCAAGCGCGTGCCGGTCATGGTCGCGCGGGTTAGCAGCGCCCCGTGCAGGTCAGCACCAGACAAGTCCTGCCCTGACAAGTCCAATTGGCGCAAGTCGGCACCAACAAGATCGAGCGAGGCGATGGATTCCTTCCGCGCGAGGCGGCCTTCGATTTCAGTGCGGATGGCAGGCATGCCCGGCATGGTACCCAGCCTGTGCGTCCTTCAGGCGGAAGCTGCTCCGTCGCCCGCGCCGTCCTCTGCGTCCTTTACTGGACGAGCGCGCCGTGCCGCTTGCGCGGCCTCTAGCGGCGCCACATTCGGCAGCGGTTCATCGCTACGCAGATTGCCTTGTTCGTCGATCTGCTCAATGCGCACACTGACGCGGCGCGAGACGCCTCGTTCAGGCATGGTGACGCCGAACAATCTGTCGGCGTGCTCCATGGTGCGCTTCGCGTGGCTGACCACGATGAACTGGCTCTTCTCACGCCACTCGGCCACGAGGCGCACGAAGCGTTCTGTGTTCTCCTCGTCCAGTGCGGCATCCACCTCATCGAGAAAGGCACAGGGCGCCGGATGGGCGCGGAAGATGGCGAACAGCAATGCCACCGCCGTCAGCGAGCGCTCGCCGCCGGATAGCAAACTGATGCTCTGCAATTCCTTGCCCGGGGGCTTGGCGCGAATCTCGATGCCGGATTCCAGCGGCGTCTCCGGCGTTTCCAGTGCGATCTCGGCTCGGCCACCACCAAAGAGGCGGCGGTACACCACGCTGAAATGTTCGCGCACTGCATTGAAAGTGTCCAAAAACAGTTGCGTACTCTGTTCTTCGATGGACTTCAGAACGCGCAGCAAGTGCTCTTTCGATTTCACGAGGTCGTCACGCTCGCGCACGATGAACTCGAAACGCTGTTCGGCGGATTCCAGTTCTTCCACTGCGGCAAGATTGACATTGCCGAGGCGCTGAATGCGCTCCTTCAGCTCGCGCACTTCGGTTTCCAACACTTCGTCGGTGGGCTCTGCTGGCGCGACTTCTTGCAGCGCTTCTGCGCGTTCCGCTTCGCGGCGCTCGAAATCCGTGAGGTCGATGCCCAAGTCATCGCGGACATGGGAATGCAACGATTCCAACGCAGCCTTGTTGGCTCCTTCAGACGCGCGCACTTCCGCAATGCTCTCCGCCAACACCCCGAGGCATTTTTCTGCGGATTCCAATATGGCCGCCGCAGCGCGCATGCGCTCGCGCACCTGATCGGCACCTTGCTCAGCCGCTGCCAGCCCTTGGGCCACGCCAGCTAATGATGCTTCCACCCCCGCGGCTTCTTGCACTTCTTGTTCGTACGCGGCCCGAGTCCGTTGAATCGTGCGCGCCAGTTCGGCTTCTTCTTCAGTGGCCGCAGTGCCACGGTCGCGCGTGTCGCGGATCGCCGCAGCCAAAAACACTTGGCGTGCCCGCGCAGCGTCGAGTTTCTCGGCGAACTTTGCCGCAGCCAAACGCACTTCATGCACTGCCTGCTGCACACGATCGACTTCCAACGACTGTGCTTGTTCGCGTTCACGCGCAGCTTCCAAGCGGCTCTGTGCGGACAGCCGCCCTTCCAACAAGCGCGCGTGCTCGCTGGCGGTTTGCTCCACCCGCAGCTCTGCAGCTTCGATGGCATCCCGCGCCCGCGCCTCTTCAGCCAACAGCAACTCGCGATCCTGCGAGAGCCGCTCCATTTCGTTGACCAAGCGCAGCACTTCTTGATCCAGTCGCGCGGCGTCGC
The DNA here is from genome assembly GCA_945907755.1 of Singulisphaera sp. GP187. Lineage (GTDB taxonomy): Bacteria > Planctomycetota > SXUL01. Next base: position 42,911 of record CAMDTN010000015.1, read on the forward strand.
CTTCGGCCTTCACCAAGGAAACAGAAAGCTCGCGCACCAAGACGCGCGCGCTGTCGCGTTGTGCGAGCACGGCCACGGAACGCTGCTTAGCGGCATCGCGTTCTTCCACCATCGTGACCAAACGCTTGTCCAAACGCCGCGCTTCGGCCTGCAAAGTGACCAAACCCGCAGACGCGTGCCCGCCCCGCGGAGTGGACAGCATGCGCCCGGCGCGTAGCACATCGCCGTCAGCGCTGACCAGCATGGCGCCAGAACCAGCACCAGCGCGCAGCTCTTGCTCGAATTCGTCGCGGCCTAGAACACGCACTCCGTCCAACAATGCGCCCAGCACATTGCCGATCTCGCGTGTGGAAGCACGCACACCAGCGGGCAAGTTGCCCTCACTTTGTTGAAAACGATCCAGCGGCAAGAAAATGGCCCCGCCCAAGCGCTTCTCGCGCAGGAAGCGCAAACCTTCAACCGCTTCGGCACCATCGGCCACCACCAGCGCGGCGGCAGCGTCACCCAATGCGGCTTCCACGCCACGCGCATCTTGGAATTCGACTTCGAAGAGGTTCAGCAACAAACCGCGGAACCCCGCGAGGAACTCGGGCCGCCGGGCGCGCTCCGCGAGAATGGCCAGCGTGCCTTCGTTCAAACCTTCGCCACGCCGCAGCGTGTTCGCCAAGACATCTTTGCGCGCTTGTGCGCGGCCTAGGTCGCCCTCAATGCGCCGCAAGTCTTCGTGCGCCCGCGAGGATTCGCTTTCGAGGCGTTCCACATCCAATTCGGAATTCGTCAGCCCCGCCCGGCGCTGCTCCAGCACCGTCGTGTGTTCGCCCTGGGTGCCACTGCGTTCGCCTAACAGGCGTTTGCGATCTTCGACACCGGCCAACACGCGCTGCTGCCGTTCCGCACAAGCCGCCAGAGTATTGCGCTGACTGCTCAGCTCCACTTCGGCACGCGCTTCGTCGGCGGCTGCGCCAGCAATGCCGCGCTCTACGCCACCAAGGCCTTTCTCCGCCACGATGCGTTCCTGAGTGCACTCGGCAGATTCCTGACGCGCTTGCTGCAAACGCTGCGATTCGGCGCCAAAAAGCTGCGCCGTTGATTGCACATCGCGGGCAAGCACTTCGGCCTCGCGCCGGATCACGATCTCTTCTTCAGTCAGTTCCTCTGCAACGCGATGAGCTTCCGCCGCATCGTTGCGCCGCGTTTTCAGTCGGGCTTCCGCATCTTCTGCGTAGCGCCGTTGCAGCGCACTCGTCTCACGCAACGAAGACAACCTGCCCGCCAAAGTGGCGTGCTCTTCGCGCGCTTGGGCGACACTTTCCACGGTCGTGCTCAACTCGCCTTCCACTGTCAGCGATTGTGTCTTTGCGCCTTCGCGTGCTTCTTGGGCGGCGTCGCGCTGGGCGTACAGCCCCGACAGCTTCGCAGCGATCTCAGCTTCAGCAGCGGCCAAGGCCTTCATGCGCGCCAGCGCGAAGCGTCCTTGCACTTGACGCAATTTTTCCGTCAGCTCGCGATAGCTGCGCGCTTTGCCTGCATGCAGCTTCAGCGAGCGAATCTGGCGCGAGATCTCTTCGACCACATCCGCGAGGCGGGATAGATTCTCGTCCACCTTCTGCAGCTTCAGTTCGGTTTCGTGACGGCGCGTGCGGAAGCGCGAAATGCCGGCGGCTTCCTCGAACACACGCCGACGATCTTGCGGATTATTGGCCAGCACCGCATCGATCTTGCCCTGCTCCATGAAGCCGTAGCCACCGTTGCCAAGGCCCGTGCCAGCAAACAGATCGCGCACATCCTTCAGCCGAACGGCGCGTCCATTCAGCAAGTACTCAGTTTCGCCTGTGCGGAAGACGCGGCGCGTCACTTGCACTTCGTCGCTGTCTTCAGCCAGCACTCGCGCCTTGTTTTCGAAAACGAGAGTGCCTTCAGCCAAGCCCATGGGAGGACGGCGCACCGTGCCGTTGAAGATGACGTCGGTCATCTCGCGACCGCGCAACGAAGTGGGGCGCTGTTCGCCCAAGATCCACTTCACCGCGTCGATGACATTGGACTTGCCGCATCCATTCGGCCCGACGATGCAAGTGAGGCCACCGCCTTCGAAAACGAACTCCGTGCGATCAGCAAAAGACTTGAAGCCATGCACGCTCAACCGCTGCAACCGCATCGCAACACCCCATCGGGTTGCGGGACCTCGCCGAGGCCACCGCGTTCACCCGCCCGGGGGCAGCATAGCCCCCAGTGCTCGGAATTCCTATCCAGCGGAGGGAGCGCGGAAGAGGTCGCCTTGCACTTCCAAAACAGCAGATTCCTCGCTCGCGAAACGCACCGATTCCAAGCGCGTGCGCGTGCGCAACTGCCGCAGAAATGCGGGGATGCCTTGATCGGGCAGTAGTGCTGCGGGAAGGGGCACTGGTCCCATGAGGCGCTCGCTCAGACCCGATGCCAACAAATCCAGATTGCCACGCCCGAACAACGGCACCTCTACAGGCAGAACAGCTGCTCCTGCCGCCGCCTGCGCCGGGCTTGCCGCCGCGAAACGACGACGCAGCGCGGCATCGGTCACGAAACTGAACCGCCGTTGGCGTGGGGCTGCATCACTGCTCGCGTAGTCCAAATGTCGCAACAAGCGTGCTGCCAAGAGCGGGCGGTCTTGGCTGCGCCCGGCACCAGCAGCCACCAAACGGTCGAGTGCGCCGCCCAAACCCCACAACGCCACCTGCACTTCTTCTTCCGGATGCGCAACGCATTCCAGCGTTTCCTGCAGCAAGGCTGCGATGCTGCTGCCTTGAACCAAGCGACTGCGCTCTGCTTCGGCAGCGTGGATCCAGCCAGCGGCACGGGTCATCGCAACATCCGCTTGATCTGCTCCGGCTACGCCTTCCAACAAGGCTGGAAGGTTCAGTGCAACCTCCAACAGCGTCACCCGCTGTCGGCTTGCGACAACGCGAAGCCGCACGGCCGCCTCTGTGCTGGCAGCGCGGCAAAGCACTGCGGATTCCTCTGCGCTGGGCATGCTTTCTGGCAGCGTCCATGCAACATGAATGCCAAGCCCAGCAGCCTGCGCAGCGAGCCAGTCAAGATGATCCTCGCGAGGCAGCAGGTTCACTTCGAGCGCCGCCACAGCCCCGGCGCGGCGCGCTTCCATCACGCCTTCGTTCAGCGCGACCACTGCCTCGCCGCCGAACTCCGCAAGCAGCGCTTCGAAGCCAGGCAGCACCAGACGCGAACGCACGCAGGGCAGCAACATGCGCACCATTCGCGACAATGCGGGCAGCGTGTGCGGCGCGTCCTCGTCGCCCAATACCAACAACGCAGGACGAAACGGATCTCCCACGCCGGGCAAAGCGATCAAATGAGTTGCCGCCGCCGCCGCTACGGGGCCAGCATGAATCTCTTGCAGCAGCAAGCGCTCCAGAACTTCTGCTGCAATGGCGCGGTCACAGTGCAGCGGGTGCCCACCAGATTCGCTGCACAGTTCGCCCAAACGGCGCGGCGACAAAGACACCGTGGCCGCAGCCTGTTTGGTGACACTGTCGAATTCCATCAAACCCGTGGCAGCAAGTTCTGTCACCAATCCCGCAGTCACATGCTCAGCGCGCAATTGAACCAAGCGCCGTTCAACACCAGCCACAAGGTCCAGCAGCAACACTTCGGGCAAACCAGTGCGCTGCCGCAAGCTGTCACACAACCGTTGGCGCGACCACGGCGCTTCACCACCGGGTGCGAGTACCACCAAGCGCGCCAAAAGGATTTCGCGATGCTCGCGTTCTTCGACGAAACGCAGGGCTGCATCGTCGTGACCCGTGGCCTTCAAGACGCGCACAAGCATGTCATCCAACTCGTGTTCGCGGATGTCGCCTTCGGCGTGGTTCAAATCCAGGTGGTGCAACACGGCGCCAGCCAATTCGCGGGCCAGCCCACCGTCGCGTTCGCCCGAAGCGCTTAGGACCGTATCGAGATCGAACTCGATACGTTGCAGCAAGAGCGGCTCGGCGCTGCCATCACGCCTTATGACCTGCCGCATCGCCACCCTCCCCGCTCAAAATCTTCCGCAGTTCGGTCACAAATTCGCTCACATCTTTGAATTCGCGGTACACCGACGCGAAGCGCACGAAGGCAACTTTGTCCAGTTCGCTCAACTCAGCCATTACGAAGTCGCCGATGATGCGGCTGGAAACTTCGCTGCCGAAGAGTTCACTCACGCGCGACTCAATGCGGTTGGTGACTTCTTCCAAAGTCTCGGTGGAGACGGGGCGCTTGTGGCACGCCAACAGCAAGCCATTGAGCACCTTCTGGCGTTCGAAGGGCACGCGCGTGCCGTCCTTCTTCACCACGCGCAACGGCATTTCTTCGATGCGCTCGTAAGTCGTGTAGCGCCTACTGCAGTCGAGGCACTCGCGGCGGCGACGGATCACCGCTTGGTCGTTGCAAGCACGCGAGTCGATCACTTTGTCTTCGATGGCTTTGCAAAAGGGGCAGCGCATGGGCGGCTTCTCATATCACCGCCCAAGGAACGGCGTCAAGCGTGGCTCACTTACCGATGCAGAATCCGCTGAAAATGCGATCCAGCAGAGCACCGGGCGCGTCGCGTCCGCTCAACGCCGATGCAGCGCGCAAGGCTGCGTGCAAGTCCGCAGCCACCAACTCGCCAGGTGCGTTGTGCCCAATGCCGCTCGCGGCGCAACGCAACGCGGCCGCTGCCTCCCTGCACGCTTCAGCCTGACGCAGGTTCAAGACACCGACATCTGCGCAGCTCTGTCGCAGCGCTGCGTGGATGGCCGCCCGCAACGCATCCATGCCTAAGCCATTCAGTGCGCACACATGCAATCCATCCTGATCACCGCCAAGATCGGCGTGGGTCCACACGCTCAGTGAGCGCGGCCCGCTCATCGGAACATGCGCCGCAGCTTGAGTGCCAGCTTGCACTTCCAGCAGCAAGTCCGCTTGCGTGGCAACATTCTCGCGCGCTGCTTGCGCCGCCAACTCCACCGCCGTGCACCCGACATCAGCACCCGCGCTGTCAACGAATGTCAGCGCCATCCCGAGGCACTCAGCGTCGGCATAGACCAAGTCGCGCGTGGTTCCGGCCTCGCCAGAAACCAACGCCCGCTGCGAACCCACCAGTGCGTTGAACAACGTCGACTTGCCCGCGTTGGGCAGACCCCGCAGCAACACCAGCCGGCGCCCACTGGCGGCTTCCCGCGCGCGGCCTTGCTCGGCCAGTGCTTCCAACGCCTGCGCCGCTTCACCCAACCGGGCGATTCCGTCCTCCGGTAGCGGCACCAGCACATCTTGGTCCGAAAAATCGAACCCAAGCTCCAAGGGGATTAAGACATGGTGCACCGCCGCTTCCAATTCCAGCAGCCGACGACTGAGCCCGCCCGCGAGCAGCGCCAATGCCACGCGGCGCTCGGCTTCACCTGCTGCGGCGGTCAGTTGCGCCACCGCTTCGGCTTGGGACAAGTCCAATTTCCCGTGCGCAAAGGCAAGGCGCGTGAACTCTCCCGGCGCCGCCCGTTCCGCGCCGAGGTCGCAAAGGTGCTGCACGATTTGAGCAAGCAGCAGTGGCGCCCCAGGCACATGCAATTCGGCGCAGTCTTCGCCAGTAAAACTGCGCGGGGCTAAACGCAGCCATAAAGTGCAGGGCACGCGCAGGCAACCGAGTTCGATGCTGCCTTCATGCAATCCTGCCGCCGCAGTCCCGCCGCGCGCAGCGGGCCCCCCGAACGGTGAAGCGGAAAACATGCTGCTCACGAAGGCAACAGATTGCGGGCCGCTCAGTCGAACGATGCCGCGCTGTGACGGACCGCGGGCGCTCGCCACCGCAACGATGGTGCGCCCCGCGTCCATGGATCAGCCTGCCTTCGCGCGCAGTGTGCGAATGATGCGCCCTTCAATGATGCCGATGGTGCTGCTGACCAACCAATACAACGAGAGGCCTGCGGCGTAGCCATACATCATGAATCCGAAGAGTATCGGCATGAACAACATCATCTTGCGTTGTTGTTCCATTTGCGGATCTGAAGTCGCTGGCTTCGGCATCAAGTACGAATTCAAAAACCATGCAATGGTCATCAGAATTGGTAGCAAGTGCAGTCCGGTGAGCGCCGGCGCACCGCCCACGCACGAACCGCAGCCGGGAATGAGCCCGCACAATGAGAGCGGATTCGACACCGGATCATCAAAGCGAATCATGTGGTCGGGCTGAGAAAGGTCGGGCACCCAGAGCCACGCCGCTTGGCGCAAGTCGATGGAAGCGCGCAACGCCGCGAAAAGCCCGAAAAAGATGGGAATCTGCAGCAGCATGGGCAGACACCCACCCAGCGGCACCAACTTCACCTTCTCAGAGCGCATCAATTTCATCTGCTCGGTGGCAAAGGCGCGGCCATCTTTTTCGTGAAGCTTGCGCAGCGCGTCCAGTTTGGGCTTCAAGCGCGCCATCGCCTCTTGGTGACGCGCCATGGCGTCTTGCGAACGGCGGTTCACTGGGAACAGAATCAGGCGCACGCACAAAGTCAGCAGAACGATGGCCCAGCCCCAGTTGCCGCAGAGCCCGTAGCAGACATCCAGCATCCACAGCACTGCGTGTCCCACCACGCGGGCCCACCCGAGTTGATCTGTGTAGATCGAAGTGATGGCCGCAGCGTCTTCGGCTTGGCCGGAACCGAAATCGGCAGCAACGATCTTGGCATCCAACGGGCCCAAGTAGAGCAGCGCTTCGTAGGCCACTGCTGGCTTGCCGCATTCCACGCGCGCACCAAAGTCAATGCTTGTAGAGGTGCGTTCATCCGCTGCGCCGCCATCGCCACGGTCTTCCGCAGGCACAGCGCGCACCACAGCCTCTACCGGCCCTTGGAAGTTGTTCAGCAATAAGACCGCGCCGAAGTAGTTGGAAAGATCGGCCGCGAGGCGACGCTCGCCGCCCAGAACAATCTTCAGTCCTTGCGTTTCTTCGCGCACTTCTTGGGCAGCGACGATGCGCAGTTCTTTGTCGACATTGCGGAGCCCGGAGCGCGCTGGCGACATGGCCGAGCCACCCGACTCTTGGAACACACCCCGAGTGACCGTGAGGCTGAGTTCAGGCGCAAACACCGTATTGGCTTCGCCGCGTCCTTCGATGCTGAAGCGCACGGTCGCGTGGCGACAGTCGCCCACAGGCAAGCTGATTTCCTTGCGCAGCACCATGGTGCCGCCTGGGCGCGTCACACTGCGTTCCATGCTGACGCTGCGGCCATCGGCGCTGCGGCTCAAGTTCCAATAGGTGCCCGCACCAAGGTCGGCTTGTCGCGCTTCGTTCAGTTCCAACGCGCCGGTGCCGTCCGTGGGCGCTGCCATCAACAACAGCGACCCATTGGTGGCGCTGGAGCCGGACTTGTAGTCCTTCAGTTCAACGCGCGCCAACACACCGCCCGCGCTGGAAAAGACCAAGCGCAATCTGTCATTTTCCAAGACCTCTTCACGCAATTGGTCTGGAGGAAGCCGCGGCGCGGAAGGCTTCGCTGGGGCAGCAACTACCGGCTTCTCCGTCGCGCTTGCCGCGGGTTTTGGCGTTGGAGTTTCACTCGGCTTATCCGCGAATGCCCACTGCCAACCGAAGAGAACGATGAGGCTCAGGACGAGCGCGATTAGGAATCGTTTTTCCATAACTATTGCCCAACCTGCAGGCGTCGCGCGAGAAACTCATCGAGTTTGCTCACGGAGCGGATTTTCTTCATGGTGGTCCTGAAGTCATAGACCACGCGGCGGAATTGCATGCGGTCGCCATCGAGCAGCACATAGCACGCTGTGTTTTGACCGTCGCGAGGCTGACCAACACTGCCGACATTCACGAGCGTCTTTTCCGCCGGCAAGGCAAACCAGCCGTCGAAGTCGCTCTGATGAGCGAAGGTGTACCCCTCGCGGATGACACCAGGCACATGGGTGTGCCCGCCAAAAGCCACGCGCCCATCGAAGCTGCGAAAGATCGACGCCATCTCTTCCAGATTCAGCGTGTCCTTGGGCAGGATGTATTCCTCGATGGGGGCACGCGGCGAGGCGTGGACAAACAACAAGTCGCCTTCTTGGCGACTGTGCGGCATGCGCTCGATGCGGTCCCAGAGGGCGCGGTTGGATTCGCGGGTGTGCGCCTTCGAATTCAGTTCGCTGCGCGTCCATTCCAACGCGTTGCGGGCGCGCTCATTGAACTTCATCGCGCCATCGTCTTGCAAGCCTTGCTCGTGGTTGCCCATCAAGACAAAGTCGCAGCGGTCGGTGAGTTCCAAAGTCTCGCGCGGGTTGGGCCCGTAGCCGATGACATCGCCCAAGCACACAGTGCGTTGCACTGTGAACGCAGCACTATCTTCCAACACCGCAGTGAGGGCCTCGAGATTGGAATGCAGGTCGCTAATGATTGCCAGCATTGGTGAGCGTGGGTTTAGCAGGCGCCGGGTGCCTGCACCACCACGCCCTCAATCCCCAGCAACTGCTGTTTGAACTTGGTGCCGCGCGGCCCGCTGTAGCCCCCTAAGCCGCCGCCCGAGGCCAGCACTCTGTGACAAGGAACGATGAGCGGCCACGGGTTCATGCGCATCACCTGCCCAACGGCGCGCGCGGCCTGCGGCGATCCAGCGCGCGCGGCGAGTTGCGCATACGTCACCGTCTTGCCGCGCCGCACTTTGCGCAACGCTTGCAGCACACGGCGCTGGAATGGTGTGAGCTCTGTGTCGGCCAGTTGCAACGGCAACTGCGCAGGATCGACCTCGCCACCGCTGGCGTAGCGTTGCAGCAATTTCGCCGCACTCGCATCGCCGCGCACTGGGTCGCCCGCTAGGATTTGCCCCGGCAGCCCCACGCGCTGCAAACACGCGCCGTCCCATTCCAAGAAAAAATCACCAATAGCCGTCGTTACTTTTTGGATGCCGCGTGTCATGCAATGCCTTTCAAAGTGGGTTCAACAGTTGCGCATCGGACTCACGGCAGGATACATGCCTGCCATCGCCGAGAATCACATGATCGAGTAAGGGAATGCCTAACAAGCGCCCTGCATCGGCGAGACGCCGCGTAACGGCCTTGTCTTCGGGGCTGGGCTCGGGGTCGCCGCTGGGGTGGTTGTGTGCCACCACCACAGAAGCAGCGCGCGCCAACAGGGCTGCATGAAACACCTCGCGCGGGTGTACCAAGCTGCTCAGCAGTGTGCCGCGGGTGACTTCGACGACGCTTAATACCCGGTTGCGCGCATCAAGGCTGGCGGCGCAAAAGACCTCGACACTGGCGGCGCCGATGAGCGGGCGAAAGAAACGCGCCGCCTTGCCAGGGTCGTCGAGCTTTGCCCGCTCGTCTTGGCGGCCCCGCTCGCGCCGTCGCGCCAACTCGAAAGCGGCGGCAAGCCGCTCGCAGCACACGGAATCTAATCCGGCCATGAAGGCCCGGGCGCTCTGCTGCTTGCCCAGTTCCCACAAATCGCAGTGCTGCTGCACCAGCCCTTTCGCAGCCTCAGTCCCGACCAAACACGCCAGCAGCTCTTCGTTCGAACGTGTCAGCAAGTTGTCTTGCGCCATGCTTTGCTCCTGCATCCCCAGAGCGCTGCTGCACGCAAATGCACCCAGTCATTTCGGAAGTCCGCATTGTCCGCTTCTGCGCGCGGGCTTAGGCTTCACGCCATGAACCTCTCCCAGCCGCGCGAACCTGCCATCCGCGTTTCGCTGATGCCGAAGGACACCAACATCCACGGCACCATCTTTGGCGGCGTCATCCTTTCGTACATCGATCAAGCCGGCGCTGTCGCCGCCCGCCCCTATGCGCCCATCCGCATGGTCACTGTGGCCATGAAAGAAGTGGTGTTCAAAGAACCTGTGCATGTGGGCGACATCATCAGCTTCTATGCCGATGTGACTCACGTGGGACGCACTTCCGTGACGGTGCATGTGGATGTGGTCGCCGAGCGCTTCCGGCCCTACGGTGTGAAAGTGCATGTGACCGCCGCCGATGTCATCTATGTGGCGGTGAATGACGAAGGCCTGAAAATCCCCGTGGTGCAAGACGGCAGCGGCGGCTGATGTGCGGCATCGCAGGAGTCCTGCGCGAGGACGGCCTGCCTGCGGGGTCGCGAGAGCACGATGCCACAAAACGCATGCTCGCCGCGCTCCAACACCGCGGCCCTGATGGCAGTGGCATCACGTTGCAAGGGGCGCTTGCTCTGGGCCACGCACGCCTCGCGCTCACTGACACCAGCGCCATAGGTGCCCAACCGATTGTTGCAGCACACTGCGGGATCATCGCCGCGATCAACGGCACGATCCACAATGCAGCGGAACTGCGCGCCGAATTGGGCGGTGCTGTCACTGCTGGCTCCGACTGCGCAGTGCTGCCTCCACTGTTTGCCGCAGAGGGCTTGAACGCATTCGCGCGCTTGGAAGGCCCCTTCGCTGCGGCGCTGTACGCAACGCACGAACAAACGCTGACATTGGCGCGCGATCATCACGGCCGCAAGCCCCTTTTCTATGCACGGCATGAGGGCTGGTTCTGCTTCGCCTCTGAAATCGCCGCCTTGGCCTGTGTGCTGCCTGCGTTGAGGCCAGATGCAGCGGCCATCGCCGCAACACTGCGTTTCGGCTGGTGTCTGCCTCCACGCACTTTGTTCGAAGGCATCGCCACCCTTGCCCCGGGCACCGCGCTGCAAGTGCGGCCCGCCGCGCGGAGCGCGGCGCATGAGAGTCCTGCCTGCATAGTGCAACACACCGTGCTGCCGCGGTGGCGCAGCGCCCCGCACGAAGAATCTGCGAGCAACTTGCTGGACCATTTGCAACGCGCGGTGGACCGGCGCTATGCGGGCTTGCAGCGCCCGGCGGGCGTGCTGCTCAGCGGCGGGCTGGATTCTGCTGCGGTGCTTCTCTGCGCTGCGCGCCACGGTGCCAGCGCCTACTGCTTCGCGCCAACCACAGCCGCGTTGGATGAAAGCGCTGCGGCCCAAACCGTAGCCGACGCCTGCCGCGTGCGCCTGCAAGTGGTGCGCTCGGACTTTGCACCGCATGAACAGTTGTTGCTCCTCACACGCATGACTGGCGATGCGCATTGCGACCCGAGCACATTGCAACTCGCAGCGCTGTGCGCAGCAGCAGGCACAGATGCCACAGTGCTGCTGAGCGGCGATGGCGGCGACGAACTGTTGCTGGGGTATCGCCGTCATGGAATCGCTCGCGCCGCCGACGGCGTTGCACGCTGCGTTCCTGCGTGGCTCTGGAACGCCGCGGCGTTCCTGGCACCGCGCTCCCGCGACCGCGACGGCCTGCGCGCGCTAGGGCAAGGGCTCCATGCCTTTGCTGCCCTTGCGTCGTTGGCTCCCTCTCAAGCACTTGCGCAGGTTCTATGCACAGATGCTCCGAGCACGCGCAACGGCGCGACAGACCCGTTCGCAGCGTGGTTCCCTGCAAGTAGCCGCGAAGATGCCGCTGCACGCGCTGGCGCTGCAGACCTCGCTCTCGGACTCGCTCATGGCTTGATGACCAAAGCCGATCGCGCGGCCATGAGCAGCGGCCACGAAATCTGGGCCCCATTCCTCGACAACGATGTGGTGCAGTACTGCCAAGCGCTGCCGGGAACGCAGCGCCGCTCTCTGCTGCGCGGCAAGCTTCCGCTGCGCCGAGAGTTATACGCGCACTTCCCTGCCAGCATCGTCGCCGCCCGCAAGCGCGGTTTCGCGGCGCCACTACAGCAGTGGCTGCAACGCACCGACACCTACGCATTCGCTGAAGCGATGCTGCACGCAGAGCGCGACGCCTTCGAAGGCGTCTTACAGCAGCCAGCGCCCGCGTTGCTGCGCCAGCGCAAGGTGCGCCCGCTGCAACCAGTCATCTGGGCTGCGCTGAGTGTGGCGGTGGCACTTCACACTGCGAAAGAAGGTTCGAGAGCGCTGCCTTCGCTGTAGATCTCGGCCAGCGCCGCCACCGCTGGTGGCGCAGCGCATTCGCGGGCCACGAGTTCTTTGGCGTTCCAACGCAAACTCTCACGCACTTCTCGGTCCATGAGGACGCGGTCGATGGCGTCAGCAATCAAGGCTGGGTTACCGCCGGGCACAAGCAGCGCATGAACTCCAGATTCGCCGAAGCCTTCCAACCCTGGCCCCGCAACGCTCACCACCGGTGTGCCCAACGCCATCGCTTCCAACAACGCCAACGGCGCGTGCTCGGACCGATGCGGGTTTAAAAAAACATCCGCAGCCAGCAGCACGCCTGCGGGATCGTCGCTGGGCCCCAGCACTTGCAGATGCGCGCCAAGCTCCAACCGCTGCGCCGCGTGCTGCAAGCGCCTGCCAGCAGTGCCCGTGCCAAACGCGCTGAGAACCAGTGATGGATGCTGGCTGACGAGTAGCTTCAGGCTCTGCGCAATCCAGTCGATGTCGTCGCCATCGCGAAAGCGCCCCAGCATGACTACGCGCGGTTGCCCCGCGAGCGCGGGGAGTTCGCTGTGCTGCGCGCAACGATGTGGCGCAATGGCCGGCGGCACCACGCGCAAACGCTCTGAGTGCACGCCTAACAGCGCGCTCAAACGCTGCGCCTCCGCCGCGTTGACGGCAGTAACAACATCAGCGCTGCGCAACGCACCCCCGAGCAACAAACGCAACAGCGGCGCTGTGCGCGCAGCACCACGAGGCGTGACGACCACTTGCGGGACGCGCGCCAGCCGCGCTGCAGCCGGGCCCACGAAAGACGCAGCAGCGCCTACGGCGTGGACACATTCCGGGCGCAGTTGCTGCAAGTACGAATGCAAGCGCAGCAATGCCAGCAGACCACCACGGATCGAACTGGGTGATGCGCTGCAATCCAACGCGTGCACGGCCGCACCAGCAGACTGAAGTTCGATCCCCATGTCCCCCGCAGGGCCAAGACTGACCACATGGCAGCGCTGCCGCTGGTGCAGTTGAGTGCTGCCTAACCAAGCGTGCAGCAACATGGTGCTGCCGCAGCGTTCCAAATCATCGATGACAAAGCAGAGTTTGGTGCGTTCCGCCAAAGTGTGCCTCCACGAGGGGCCGTTGCGATTGTAGGCAGGCCCTTGAAGCCCGTCCAAGGTGCGTTGCGCGACGGGGGGCTCTCCCGCTAATCTCTTAGGCCATGACACGTTTGCTGTTGCTATTGGTGCTCTGCGCTGCGGCGCTACCCGCCCAGGTTGGCTACGGCACCCTGCTGCAGTCGCTTTCGCCCGTCCAAGTCACTGGCGTCAGCTCGGTGGGGTTGCCCGGCAACCCCGGCATTTCCACCAACGAAATCGTGGCCTTCAGCCAAGGCGAACCCAACGGTTCCGGGCGCTCGCTGCTCAACGCTCAGGCCTTGGGCCTGCTCTTTGGCGACCGCAACGGCAACGGCCTGCCCTTCGATTGGCCAGACATTGATGCCCTCGAAGTCTCGGCACCTCCTGTAGGCACCACGCAGCCCTCGCCCTACGACTTCCGCTTCTCGTTTGGCGCCGATGTGTTGGCTGCCAACGGCAGCACGGTGGTGAACACTGGTGACATCATTCGTTTGACAGGCATCGGCACTTACACCGTGCACATCCCGCGTGGAGCATTCCAAGCGGCCATCGGCACTAGTGCTTCGCTGAATGTCGACGGCTACGCCGAATTGTCCGACGGCGCGGTCTTGGTGTCATTCGCTGGCAGCGGCAACGGCAACAACATCATCA